>JBGCFD010000166.1:0-78235 GCA_045106765.1 Saprospiraceae bacterium
CTCAATTATCGTCATTTAAAATGATTTGCCTTTTAAAACTAGCCCATTTCCGCAACTCGAATCATTGTATCTTCTACCTGCTGAACTAACTCAATATACCTTGGATCTCGCTTTGTCGAACGGTCTCGCTTCAATGGTAAATCAACATGTATGTGTTCCACAAATCGAGAAGGTGCCGACTTCATGATATAAATTTCATCCGCCAAATAAACCGCTTCAGGAATATCATGCGTTACAAAAACTATCGTAGGATGATACTCGTTCCAAATGTCCAACAACAAATCTTGCATCTGTAATCGAGTGCTGACATCTAATGCGCCAAATGGTTCGTCCATCAAAAGTATATCCGAGTTCGCCAACAGACTTCTTGCAATTGCAACTCGTTGCAACTGTCCTCCTGACAAAGTTGGGTATTGTGCATATTTATGCTCGTGACCAGCAAGACCAACTTTGGTGATGAGTTCCATGGCTTTAGCATCTCGCTCTGCCTTCGAAACACCTTTATATTTTAATGCCAAACCTACATTGTCCAAAACCGATAACCAAGGCAAGGAAGAGTATTGTTGAAATACCATACTGACTCGATTGTCTTTTCCGATGTGTTTATCTTTGAGTAATAAATTGCCCTCAGTCGGTGTTTGCAAGCCAGCAACATACCTGAGTAATGTGGATTTTCCACAACCAGACATTCCTAAGATTACAATGAATTGACCTTGCGCAGGTTTGTCCTCCACCAAAAATTCTAAGTCTTTGATGATAAAATTCTTACCCCCATCATAGCTTTGGCCAATGCCTCGCATCTCGATGATATTGTCTAGTTCTGTATCTTGGAAATTAGGCATTTTTGTTTTTTTATTTTTCACCACAGGTGAATATTATTTTAAAAAAATCAATACAAGAATTCCTATGCTTTAGCATTCTGCACAATCTTAAACTCCCCATACAACACAAATAAAACGCCTCCAATCAAAATCACCGGCAGCAACGATCCCATGATCCAACCTGCATTTGGCAAAATCACCTGCAACAATAACGCGAATAAAACGCCTCCTAAAACTAAAAGTATCCCTGATTGAGATTCTTTTAATCCAGTTGGTTGAGTATTCATATATTTATGTGGGAAAATTCTTTTATCAATAAATTGGAAAATTCGGTCTTGCAAAAATCCAATAATGATGATCACGATCAGTCCTGCAAATACTTTTTCAATTTGCCCTTGTCGAGCTTTAATGTACATCAAAGAACCAATTCCACCTTGCCGATTCAGCAATTCTGCAATGATAATATAAGTCCAAGAAATCGCAGTCAACACTCGAATATCATCCATCAATTTAGACATGACGGAAGGGAAATAAACAGTTTTGATCGTTTGCCAATCTGTAGCTCCGAGCGTAAAAACAGTTTTTAAATAAACATCTGCCACTTCAAAAACTCTTTGCGATACCACCGGTAAAAGGTAAACTAAAATACCAAAAGCCAAAAAGGCAATCTTCATCTGATCTTCTATTCCAAACCAAATAATAAACAATCCAGTCAAAGCAGTCAACGGCAAAAATCGCATCGCATCAACTTGCTTGCTAAACAATCCTCTAAAAAGTGGAAATAATCCAATTAGAAATCCAAGCGGAACTGCAATAAATATTGCCCAAAAATATCCTTGAATATTTAACCAAAGTGATCTAGCTGTTTGTTCTAGTAATTGATCTTTTTGAATGAGTTCGGGAAATGATTTAACTACTTGAAGTGGTGTGGGAAATAATGGATAGACTTTCTCAAACTCAGTTGCATTTGCAAAATTGATCGAATCAACTCTAGCAATCGAATCCAAATACAATTGATGAACAGCTGGATCTTTTCCAATCGAAGATTCTAATCGAGAATCAAAACCTTCGATGACTGGACGCTTAATGGAAAGCATTTCTGCGACTGCCCACCACACAATAATTAAAATTACAAATCCAACTAATCCTAAAATAAGACTTTGTGAACGACTGAGATCGCCTCGGAGTTTGAATAGTTCCATATTGTTTTTTATAAAAAGTAAGCGGTGTTAGCGCTTGAAGCACTAACACCGCTAGGAAAATTTCGAATTTTTATTCTGAGATCAACTCAAAATCAGTTCTTCTATTTTTCGCTCGACCTTTGTCTGTATCATTACTTGCAATAGGTTTGTTTGGCCCATTTCCAACAATGATAAATCGATTTCGAGGCATACCATGCTCAGTAATCAAATAATTAGCTACTGCATTTGCTCGCTTAAGTGAAAGGGCTTTATTACTTGCCACACCTCCTACGTTATCAGTATTTCCTTCGATTCGAATTCTTGAGTTAAAAACTTTTGCAATGTCAACAAATTCTTTGTCGATGATATATTTTGCGTTGTCGTCCAATTTGAATTCACCAGTTCGAAAAGAAATACTAACTGCTTTAGTCGCCAAGGCAGTTTTAGTTTCCTCTGCCTTAGTTGCTTTGGTATATTCTTTAGTTTTTTCTGCAAAATTAGCAGGATCCGTCAATGTGGTAGAACTTACCAAAGAAGGATAAGCCACTTGCCTCCAAGCAGGTACACGCCCTTCGATATATTTTAAATCGGTATATTTATCTGTCATGTTTCGATATAAATCATCTCCAGCTACACCTTTATAGTCACTATTTAATCGGAAGAAATTTTTGTTATCTCCGTGAGTCGCTAATCGAACATTTCCGATCATTTCATCTGCTTCTTCAGGAGTTAAAGGAGTTCCTCTTTCTGTAAATTCTTCAGATAAAATAGCGGCTGCTTTTTTTCTAGAACTAGTATTAGAATTAATCTCAGCAGCACCTTTCATCCAACCTTCGTATAGTTGACGAACTCTTTCTTTGTTCGCATCAACAAATGCTCTCTTTGCAAAAAAAACATCGGCAATAATATATGCTGCTGATCTTGAACTTTCTAAAACTCTACTTCCAGGTACTGCTTTCAAACTCAAAATATCATCTGGACTCCAAACAACCGCTGCATCACATCGGCCACTTTTGAAAACTTCTGCTGCATCAATCGCACTTGGTTGTCCTAAAATTTCAACATCATTTACAGTTAATCCACCTGCTTCCATCAACCAAATTAAGAAAGAATGAGAAGGTGTCATTTCAGCAACTGCGATTTTTTTTCCTTTCAAATCAGCTACACTTGTAATTCCTCTTCGAGCTACAATGGCATCTCCACCTCTTGACCAATCCGCCTGAAAAACGACAACTGGATCAAAATCAGACAATCCACCAACCTCAGTTGGGAAGGCATCAATTGTTGCCCAAAGCAAATCTACATCGCCAGATTTGAAGGCATTTCGAGAAGCATCAAAATCGTCTAATACTTTAAACTCTACTTCAAATCCATAATCTTTATAAAATCGAGAATTTTTACTCGCTTCAAATCCTTCATTAAAGTATTGTCCACCTGCATATCCTCCCCAAGTTACTACTCCCACTTTAATCACATCTTTTGATGAACTACTTCCTGAATTAGAATTGGTTGATTTTGGAGTTGTACTTGATCCAGTATTATTATTTGCTTGCTCCGTATTTTCTTGTCCAATATCTCCCAAGAATCCGTTATCTCTTAGATAAGTAATTCCAAAGAAAAGAATTGCAACTATTACTAGAACAATTAATAATTTTGAAAATGTGGTGAGTTTCCTTGCCATGTTGTTTTAAATTGTATGGTTTGTTATTAAAAAAATTTGTTTGGTTTATTTTTTTCGTTTGACGTTTGACGTTTTCCCAGAATAATTTTACGTTGGAAACGTAAAACGTTCAACGTTGAACGTCTAAACGTTTCTAATCAAAAAGTGAATCATATTGATTTTGATGACCTGATTCTCGCATTGGTTTTGCGATCGGTTCATTTAAATCTAATACATCATTATCGCTGTTGGCTTTATCCAACAAAATTCCTTTTTCTTCTCCTAAGATTTTTGAGACTCCTTCTTTTTCCCACTTTTCCAACATCTTTAATCCTTCTTCTTCAAAAACTCCATTTTGTAAATCTACAGAGTCCATGAAGTTAGAAGACATTTCCATAAATCTTTCCATCTCTCCTACCTTATTACTTACATCATCAGCCACAGCTTCCATCGCCATGTCAAACATTGCTCGTTTATCTGGATTTCCAGAAATTACACTTGCCGCAGATTTCATCGCAGAAGCACTTGCTTTGATCGCTTTGTATTCTTGCTCTTTAACCATCACTTGATCTTTCACATCTTCCAAAAGGATTTCGGAATTTTCATACATTTTAGTCAGTACTCGATATAAGACTTCCATTTTTCTGTACAAGTCTTCTAATCTCATATTTGATTCTTTGAGTCGTCCCGCTTTTCGAGATTTAAGAATCATGATATTCTTTTTGTTGACTTCTTTGGCCTTACTCGCCTGCGTCAAATTGCTTTTAATTTCTCGTTGGTTATTCACGATCAACTCCTTCAATTTGTGCATTTGACCTTTGAGTTTACCAATCTGCTTATTCATTTTTCCTAAATTGTCAGCCAAATCATCTGTATATGATTTCAAAATTCCAATCGGATCAATCTGTACAAACATTCCTGTGATAGATCGCATCACACTTTTATACATGTACCAAACTAGGTTTCGCATTTTAGGGTCAAGAACCATATATATTACTGCTCCCAAAACTGCAAGTGTGGCTACCAGCGTAATTGTATTACTAAATAATGCAGCTATCGCAGGTCCATTGGTCGCAATCAAATATCCTAGTCCACCAAGTATTGCAGTCAAAAAAACTGCCCCAGTCACCCCTTCCGGTTTTTTCCAAAATGATTTTGGTTTAAAATCTTGCATTTCCATTATTATTATTTTGATTTATTTATTTTAAAAAAATCCTGAAAAATGGTATTAACAATTCACCATTAATCATTCACCGCTACTTCAAGTATTTTTTCATATTTTCAATATCTCTTTGAATCTGCGAAAGTACGAGATTATAAGAGGCTACAAAATTATTTTTAGTAGTTTCTACTTTTACGGTTGCAGCAGAAATACTCTTTTTCATTTGTTCACTTTTCGCTTGATGCTGAGTAATTTCTTTTTTGAGTTGCTCAATTTGTTTGTTCTTTTCTTTGACCAAATTATCATGCTGCTGAATCAATTGAGATTTGTCTCCAATCTGTTTGTTTTTTTGATTGGCTAATGCTTGAGCAAATTTAGCTTCCTCCTTTTTCAAAATGTCAATATAAAAATGAGCGGTCTTCACTAATTTGGCAGGAGTGGCTCCCATTGTCGATGCCGCTGCAAAAGCAGATTGGTAACGGGTTTGTTCATCCATTGGCATTTTTGCCAAGTTATGCAAACTGTGTTTATATTCTAAATAATCAAATCCATCCAAATTATTCGCTTCCATCGCTTGCAACAATATATTGGTAAATTTTGGACTTGATTTCCCTGAAGGAACTGTTGAACTAGGGCTTGCACTCGAAGAAGTAGAAGTTGATTTTGGAGTTGAAGTGGGTTTTGTTTTTTGTTCGGGAACAATATCAGAATCCTTTTCATTACCTCCAGACATCTTGTCTTTGAATTCTTCGTCATCTACGATAAACCACTTTTTAAGATTTTTTAACATAAAAATACTTTAATCAGAATAGAATTAATTATGAATGATAAATTTTGACTTTTCTAAAGCCTTGATCTCTAATCTATTTTTATAAAATTCTTAATACAAATTTCATTAAAATATAAACGGCAAAATTCACTTTTGTTCAACCGAAATAGAACCCTTTCGATTAACTCGTTTAAATTTTCTACAAATATCGGTAAAATAATAAAAAATAGAGTATTTCTATAATGTTTAGTGGTCTCTAAATTTTGCACATTTTAGAACGGTAAATTCTTCTGGTTTTTAGATTTTAAAACACCATTCTCTAAAGCATCAGAATCAAGCATTTTTTCCTAAATTTGGCATTTTTAAGAATAGAATATTTTTAAACCACATAGGCACATAGAAAACATAGTTTTTATAATATCATTCTATGTGATCTATGTGCCTATGTGGTAAAATTCAATAGAACAAAATGGACGAGAAAATTATCTACGGAATTCAACAAATCGGAGTTGGTGTTAATGATGCCGAAAAACTCTTCAAATGGTACGCTACAAAATTAGGAGCTGATGTCAAAGTTTTCGACGATAACAACACCGCTACTCACATGGCAAAATATATGGGAGGAAAACCGCATGACAAACGTGCCATTCTTGCCTTAAATTTACAAGGTGGAAGTGGTTATGAGATTTGGCAATTTGAAGATCGAGAACCTCAAGCTCCAACTTCTCCAATCCAACTAGGCGACACCGGTATTTTTTCTATTAAAGTTAAAACACGAAATGTCCAAGAAGCATTTTCTAATTTAAAAGCCAAAGGAGTTGAACCAATATCTGAAATTGTAACTACTCCAAATGGCACGCAATCTTTTTATATCCAAGACCCTTGCGATAATATTATCCAAATCAAGAGTTACGACAACTGGTTTGCACAAGGGAAAAATATGGGAGGTTTCTTTGGTTGTATGATTGGGGTTTCTGATATTGACGCAGCTAAAAAATTGTATGTTGATGTCCTTGGTTATGATGAAGTGATCTATGACGAAACAGGAACTTTCGATGACTTAGCAGCTTTGCCAAGTGGCGGAGAAACTTTTCGTAGAGTGCTTTTGAGTAAGCAAGCAAAAAGTGGTGGTTTTTCAAAATTATTTGGGACGAGTCAATTAGAATTGGTGCAATCCATTTCTAGAACTCCCAATAAAATTTTCGCTAATCGGTATTGGGGAGACATTGGATTTATCCATTTATGTTTTGATGTTCGAAATATTAGTGCGGTAGTGAGGGATTGCAAAGCAGCTGGTTTCCCATTTCAGGTTTTGGTCGATGATGAATTTGACATGGGCGATGCAAATGGAAATTGGGGATATTTGGAAGATCCAGATGGCACCTTAATTGAATTTGTAGAAACCTTAAAAGTTCCTTTAGTCAAAAAAATCGGCTGGACGATCAATATGAAAAAAAGAAATCCGACTAAGCCATTACCTAATTGGTTAATCAAGGCGATGTCGTTTAATCGAGTAAAATTTTAAAAAAAACAGAAAGATTATGCATTATGGATTTATGATTATGGATTGTACTCAGTAGTAAAATCCATCATCTTGAATCCATCATCTTGAATCCATCATCTTAAATCCAAAAAACAATGTTCACACAATTCCATAATCCGAAAAGTCTTCACGGCGAACTCCTAGATTTTTACTTAGCCAATGGCTGGTTTCGATCAGGGCAGTATATCTACACTACGAAGATTTTGAATTTTGATGGAAAATTGTACTCACCTATTCGAATTCGATTGCCGCTAGACGGTTATGAATTTCGAAAAAGCCTTCGAAAAATTTGGAGTAAAAATCAGCAGTTTGAAACTATTTTTAGAAAGGCATTTATCAGTCGAGAGAAAGAAGAATTATATCAAAAACATAAATTGCGTTTTGATGGATTCGTTTCTCAGACGATCAAAGATGCTTTGCAAGATGGTGGAGAATCTACAATTTATGATACTTACGAGGTAGCTGTTTATGATGGCGAAAAATTAATTGCAGTTAGTTTTTTTGACCTCGGAGAAAAAAGTATGGCAAGTATTATTGGGCTTTTTGATCCCGAATATGCGAGTTATAGTTTGGGATTTTATACCATGCTAGCTGAGATTAATTATGGGAAAAAAAATGGTTTTAAATTTTACTATCCTGGCTATGTCATTCCGAATTATCCAAAGTTTGATTATAAATTACGAATTGGTGAAGTTGATTTTTATAAAGCAAAGGATGATAAATGGTTGTCTTTTGACAAAATGAAAAAGAGTAATCTACCTTCAGAAATCATTGAAAATCAATTAGTTAAAATGAGCATGGTTTTAAAAATGCATGCGATTGATTTTAAAATTTATTTTTATCCTCTCTTCGACAAAGGGTACATGAATAATATTGGAGAGCTGCAAGAATTGGAAACACCTCTTTTTATTCAGCTACAAACCCCGATCAATAATCAAAAATTAGTGATTGATTTTGATTTGCAAAAGCATTGTTATAGGCTCGCCCAATTTCATGGTTTTTTAAAACCGATTGAAAATTTTTATGACTCTTCAACTCATCAAGTGTATCCTACTTTTAAAACTTTATTGATTCGACAATTCAAATTTAAAGAGAGTGAAAAGCCGGAGGAAATTGCAATGACGATTTTGGAGATGATGAAGTTGAGTAGTTAGTGTTTCTTACTTTTTATTTTATTCATATCGAGAAAATTTTGGATAAGTAAAATAGTAATTATCATGGCATTAACAGTTATTTATCTTATGGATACTCGCCCTTTTCAGTTTACAACCTTCTTTCTCTTTTTAAGATTGCTAGTGATAATTATCTTTTTAATTGCACTACTACATTTTTATTGGGCAGCAGGTGGCAAAAAAGGTTTATTGAAATCAATTCCTTCAAAAGAAGATGGTACACCACTTTTTCTCCCCAATGCTTTTCAATGTACAATAGTTGGAATTGGACTAATGCTAATTTTAGTGGTTATTGGTTTGTGGTTAAATAAGTCCATTTTTTCAGATCAAGTTTTCAAATATGGATTTATAATTCTAGGAGGAATCTTTACTCTTCGAGCAATTGGTGATTTCAACTATGTCGGTTTTTTCAAAAAAATAAAAGACACTTCTTTCGGAAAATTAGATTCTAAGTTTTATTCTCCGCTTTGTTTATTGATTGGAGGAATCTTTTTTTGGATGGCAATTACAGTTCAGATTTAAATTTCTCTTTCATTTTTTTGAGCAACTAAACTATCTATGAGAAGTGTTCTATGAAATGGTCTATGAGAAACAGGGCGGGCTGGGAACGGCGAAAAATGAGGGTGCGGGAGCTTGCCTTGCGTTGAGCTATTTTTTCGTCTAGAATTTTTTGTTTCTTTTTTTTCAATGAAAAAAAGAAAATGCAGGCAAACAAGAACCATTTTGAATATTTTATAACAATACAATTACAATTGACCTTGTTTTAAAATTTTAAGCGAAGTGGATATTGGGGAGATTGTTCTTTTTGCATTGGCAAAAAAGAACCAAAAACCCTAGACGAAAAAATAGCTCGGCGCAAGGCAAGCTCCCGCTCCCTCATTTTTCGCCATTCCCAGCCCGCCCCATTTCTCACAGACCATTTCTCATAGACCTCAGCTTAATCTTAAAATTCATTTTTTCAATAAATTACTCTTCAAAATCTTCATCGCTGCCTTCATTTCTTTCTCATTCATAGATGCAAACCCCAATCTTGTACAATTCAATTCTTTCCCAATAGGATCATATCTTTTACTATCAGCAACATACAAATTTTTAGTTGCTGCTGCTTCACTTAACTTCGTCATATTAATTTTTTCATCAAACTTCGTCCACACCGCAAGTCCTCCATCTGGTTTTTTAAACTCCACAAAATCCCCTAATTCTTTTTGTAATAAATCACAGAAAAAATCTCTTCGCTGATGATAAATTTTCAATGCCTTTCGCATATGCCGACGAATTTCTCCTTCCTCCAACATCATAGCAATAGCACGTTCCAACAACACATCACCTTGTCGATCTACAAACCTTCGAAGCTTTGACATTTCATCAATTAAGTTCTCAGGAGCAACTACAAAACCAATTCGAAAAGCAGGAGCAATTGACTTACTAAATGACCCAACATATGAAACCACTCCTACCCGATCAGAACTCGCCAGGGGCAAAATCGGACTACTTTCGTAATGAAAATCATAATCGTAATCATCTTCAATTATCGCAATTTTATAGTGCTCTGCTAGCTGTAATAATTTCATTCTCCGTTCCGCACTCAAAGAAACTGTCGTCGGATGATGATGATGTGGAACGATATAAATTGCTCTGATTTTTTTCTTTTTACAAATCTCAGCTATCTGAGCGACATCAATTCCGTCCTCGTCCACAGGAACAGTAATTATTTTTCCGTTCGCATTTTTTATTATTTCGTTAGCTGCCCGAAAGTTAGTTTCCCCAACAATTACATTCGATCCTTTTTCTAAAATTACTTGAAACAATAAATAGAATCCCATGATGCTCCCACGAACAATCATAATATTTTCAATCGTCACATTAATACTACGAGTCTCAGAAAGGTACTTTGCCAATTCTTTCCGAAGCGAAATATTTCCTTTTAAATCATGTGAATAATTTAATTTCTTGGCAGCCAATTTACTATTCAAAACACTTTTGTATTGTCGAGCTAAAACCTGAATCGGTGCCAACCTTAAATCAGGAACACCATCATCAAATTGATATTTGAAGGTGGTAAATTTTGGTACCATCATATTTATATCTTCATTAAATCTTTTTTTAATAGGAAAAAAAGAAGTTTGAAGTGGTGATATAATTTCTTTTTTTTGAGCATTAAAACTTTGCGCTTTAGTGACGGGAATCTTTTTACTAATAAAACTTCCTTTGGCTGGAATAGTCTCAATCCAACCTTGTGCTTCCAATTCTTCATAGGTGGCAATAATCGTTTTTCGATGTACTTCAAAATGATTAGCCAAAGTTCTTGAGCCTGGTAATTTTAATCCAGGCACTAAATTCCCACAAGAAATCTCTTTGATAATTCCATTCGCCAATTGAACATAAATTGGCATTCTTGAATTTAAATCAAGCTGTATCATACTTTTATACGGCAGCATAACTGGACTATTTATTTTATAAAAACTGGACTACTCAAAGCTACCAGTAATATTTTAATTTTGGAACAAATATTTTACAATATTTTATAGAGTTTTAATTTTTATTCGCTGAATCTCGAATAGTAGCGAGATTCGGCGAATAGTTTTAAATCAAAAAAATGCTTTACTTCGAACCTACAAATAGTGATGATATTTCGACAATAATTGAATGGGAAAATAATCCTGAAAACAAAAATTTCATTTTCCAATATTCAGTTAAAGAGCATCAAGATATTATCTACAGCAATAATCAATTACACCTTAAACTAATTGATAATCAAGTAGTTATGGTTGGTTTTATTATTCTAAGGGGATTACAAAATCCAAATCTAAGTGTAGAGTTAAAAAGAATTGTCATCAATGAAAAAGGAAAAAATTATGGCAAAATCACTTTACAATTATTACAAAACTTAGTGTTCGAAAGATTAAAAAAACATCGACTTTGGTTGGATGTTTTTACTGATAATCCACGAGCGTTACATGTGTACAAATCAGTAGGATTCGTGGAAGAAGGAATAAAAAGAGAATGTATAAAAAGTGGAAATAATTTTCGTAGTTTAATAATTATGTCGATTTTGCAGCAAGATTTTAAACCATTTAAACTACCATCATGAAGATTATTAGAAACCAAACCCAAGGTTATCTTTGGGGAAAAAACTGTATGGCTTGGCCGTTGTTTTCCAACCCAGACTTAAATGTCAAAGAAGAATTAATTCCATCTAATTCTCAAGAAGAAATGCACTTTCATCAACATTCTCAACAATACATTTACATTTTAGAAGGAGAAGCTTTTTGCATTCTAAATGGACAAGAGTTTAATCTTCAGGCTGGAGATAGTATTCATATTCCAACTGGAATTTTACATCAAATTAAAAATATTCACCATTCGTTTTTACGGTTTTTACTCATTTCTTTGCCACCCGTAGAAGACGATATAAATTATCCATAACATGAAAGAAGTTAATGATAAAACTAAAGTCCGTCGAGTCCCCAAGCGTGGAATATATGATCAAGAAGAGATCTATAAACTTCTAGATAACGATAGTACTTGTACGATTGGTTTTATGCACCGAGGTGTTCCTGTTGTCATTCCCACGATCTATGGAAGACATGAAAACAAACTCTATTTACATGGCGCAGCAAGTTCTCGAATGATCAAAAATTTGGAAGAAGGATTTGACATGTGTTTTTGTATGCATCGAGTAACAGGTTTAGTTTTGTCTAACTCTGCGTTTCATCATTCGATGAATTATGAGTCGGTTGTAGTGTTTGGAAAAGCAAAAAAAGTAGAAGGGAAAGAAGCTAATTTATTTGCGCTTAAAGTGGTTTCCGATCAAGTGTTGAAAGGTCGTTGGGAAGAAGTTCGACAACCAAGTGAGAAGGAACTCAAGGCGACTACTGTTTTGGAAATTGAAATTAATGAAGCATCTGCTAAAGTCCGAAATGAGGGTTGTCACAATGATAAAGAAGATTATAAATTGGATATTTGGACAGGTATCGTTCCAATCGAGAGAGTGTATCACGAGCCAATTGATGATAATAAAATGAGAGATGGAATTCCAGTTTCTCCTTCGGTAAAAAGTCTCTTCCTTTAATTTAACTCTTATTCACAAGGTGATTTGAAATCACCTTGTGAATAAAGAAATTATTAATTACTGATGTTGCGCAATAGTTAGAGCGCATTTAATTTTGACAGAACTTTTTCCTCTCCCTTATGCAAAGCAACAACAAGCAATACAGCGGCACCATTAGCCCAATAAAAGTATGCATCAATTCCTTCAAAAGAAAAAATAAATGGAGCTAAAAGAAATAGTATAGCAACCGAAAAATCAACTAGCAAATGAATCCGATAAGGAATAACAGGTAAGAGACCAGTTTCATGATCGGTTAAGATAGTTAATATAAGTGCTGCAGCACCAACTGCAAGGGAAAGATAAAAAGCAATTGAATTAGAACTTCCTAAATTAAGTAAAAAAGGAAGAATCAATAATGATATAGCAACTGGATAATCTAAATAAGAATGAATTTTCTTTGTTATAAATCGCATCTTTTTAATTTTTTAGAAATTATTAAATATTTATTTACAAAACAAAGGTGATTCATTTATACAGGTTTACAGTTATCAATATTTCCTTACATCTTATCAATATTTCCTTACTATTAAAGTATCAAAGAGAACAACCTTCAGGAAATTGTTGAGTAAAAACAGAAAAAAACAATGGAATTACGTCAACTAAAATTATACTCAAAAGACATTTCTGCTCAGTATCATTTTTATAAAGATGTGCTTGGATTTGAGGTAGATTTTTTTGATAAAAATAAAATTTCCATCTCTGCGGGCAGTACTCAATTGATTTTTGAAGAACAGAAAAAAAGCAATTTTATTTATCATTTTGCTTTTCTCATTCCTAATCAAAAAATAGAGCAGGCCATTGATTTTTTAGAAAAAAAAGGAATTGAATTACTTAAAAGAGATGGAGAAAAAATCGTTTTTTTTGGCACTAAAGAAAATCATACCGGGCGGGCTATTTATTTTTTTGATGAAGATGGAAATATTGCAGAATTTATCGAAAGAGCTTCTTTAAAATTTGAACTTGGAGATGATTTTAATATACATCAAGTTATCAAAATAAATGAAATTGGAGTACCTGTCGATGATCCAATGGAGGTATCTCGCCAACTGATTAATCAATATAAAATTCAATTAATTGACCTTCATCATTTGAATGATTCTTTTTGTTGGGTCGGAGATTATAACGGTGTTTTTATTGTCGTAAAAAATGGAAGAAACTGGTTACCAACAAAATTAGCTGCGCAATCAAATGATTTTTACGTGAAGTTTGAATCGTCGAAAAAGGTTTACGAAATGGAATTTAGGGATGGAAAAATTATTGATAAATGACTGTCAATCAAACCTTTATAAAAAAATTCTTTCATATTTTTAAAAAAAGTATGGAAGGATTTTTTCTATACCAAAGTGGAATTTTTAAGTTTTTGGAACGAGTTTTTAGTTAGGAAGATTTTCTTAAAAAGGGAAGGGAGCAACCGCACGTTGAACCTTTGTCTAAAATAGTTTTTGGAATAACTAGAAAGATAGGCTCATCAAAGGAAGCCTAAATTCCAAACAAAGTTTTCGTTTCAACGATAACATTTACTATTCAAATTTGTACTAAACGTAATATGAGAAAGTCTTAAATTTAGAAATTATTTGATGCGTAAATTAGTCACGTCCCTTCCGATTTTCAAGGTGAATGTGGTTGTTTTTATTTTGAGTTTGCGAGATTTTTGAATATCGAATATCGAACAAGGAATCTTGATTTGAGAAGTTTGACGATAACAGTATAATATTCCAATGTGAAGTACCGTCAAACTTCTCAAATCTCAAATCCTTGTTCGATATTCAATATTCTCACCCATCTTACATATTTAACTTTAACTTTTTGAAAGTTAACGCAGGTTGAAATCCTTCTTTTCTTAAATTTACCTCTTTATTTTCTTCAGTATTCATATTCAATGGAATCGTAAAACAAAACACGCTCCCCTGCCCCATTCCATTTGATTCTACCCAAATTTTTCCATCATGATTGGAAATTATTTTTTTGCAAACTGCTAATCCTACTCCAGTTCCATTTGCCTTTCCTGCTTCTTTTATTTTTCCAAAAACATCAAAAATAGATTCATGATATGCTTTCGAAATTCCAATCCCATTGTCTCTCACTTTAAATAAAAAGTGATTACTCATTTCTTGCGCATCTAATTCAATCACAGGATCATTTTGTCCTCTAAACTTCAAAGCATTTTCAAATAAGTTTTTGAGTAATTGCTTAAATTGAATAAAATCAACCTTCACTTCTGGCAATTCTCCACAAACGATTTTTGCATTAGATGATTTTAATTCTTGAGCCAAGACATGTTCAACTTCCTTCACCGCTTTATCTACACTAACTTGTCGAGGTTTAAATTTTTCTAAACTTACATTTGAAAAAGATAAAATATCATCCATCATCCTCGCCATTCGATTCGCACCATCAACTGTATATTGTAAAAACTCTCTACCATCACTATCCAAATTTTTTGCATATCGATGTTGAACCAGTTGAGAATAACTAGAAATCGTTCGCAACGGTTCTTTCAAATCATAAGAAGACATGAGATCAGCAATTTCTTCATACTCATGACTTTTAAAATTATTTTTTTGAATGGATTGTTCGAGACTTTTTTGATATTGTTGTTGAGCAATAGCTTGCTCATGTTCAGTTGTAATATCTCTCAAATTCATCACGACATATTCCAATTCATTGGAAGCATCGACGATTACATCCCCTTTTATTTCAATCCAACAAATACCTCCTGCTCTTTTGATCATTCTCAGCTTAGTAGAAAAAGTCCGATTCAAACGAAGAAAACTTTTATCCAAAATATTATATAAATCAAATCGATCAGCTGGATGTACAAATGTCAAATCATATAAATCCAAAACCGCAGTCATATCATAACCCAACATTTCTTGGATGCCAGGACTTACATATTTAAAGCGAGCATTTTTGACTTGAAAGATCAAAAACAAATCTGAAGAGTTTTCAATAATCATTCGATTGAATATATCTTCTTTTTTTCCACTTGCATTCAAATAGAATATATTGGATAAGAAAAAACCTGCTACAAAAAGTACCAGTCCAGAAATAATAGAAAAAATGAAATCGGGATTTAAAACGGCTAGGTAAAATATTACCAGTAGTGCTAAGAAGAAAAGAACCAAAAAGATAGGTCGAAAGCGAATAACCTTAAGTGAAAACATATCTAAATCTAAAATAGATAAATGCTTTGGATGGTTTGAATGGTTAATTTTGTCCTTTGTGTCTGTAACTATCATGTATTTTATAATTTGGTAAAAAAATACCAGAACACAATTCCATATATACAAAGAGGAATAAATAGGCTACTAATTTAATAGCTTATCTACCATTCAATAGAAAAAAGTAACTCACCTTAGTACTTCATCTATTGAATAGAGGTGTTCAAAAAACATGGGATAATAAAATGCTACTTGACTTTTGGGATCAATCTAAATGTTATGTTCATCATAAAAAATCAATTACGATTTTTTATAATATATTATTTTCAAATACCTTGCCAACGATTGTTAAATTGATAAAAAAAATGCATATAAATTAAAAAAATGTGACAAACCAAATGAGCCATCTTATTTAAGTAAAAATTTTATTTTTATTTTCAAACTCCTAATCAATTGACTATCAACAAATTAGGATACCTTACAATAAAAAATGCCATCAACATTTCTGCTGATGGCATTTTTAAGATTATCGACTGGCTTCTAGTCAGCCGATAGTTTTCAAGTGTAAATCCATCGGTTGGCTGAAAGCCAGTCGATAGAAGAGCACCTAATTCTTATTTATTTCTACCGAATCCTATTTTCTTTTTATTAAAAGTAAAGTCATTTGTATCTAATTTAAAGTTTTGAACATCTTCATAAGTAAGGATCATTTCTTCATTTTCTATCCGATCTTTTTCTGGAATTTCAGCCAACCGAAGATTCATATTTTTAATGGCTTCTACCACCACCTTTCTAACATCACGAGCATTCCCAAAATATTTATCACGGAATTCATACAAAAAAGCCAAGTATTTATCCAAATGGTTGGAAGCATCTTCCGTCATCTTTACCCCTTTTTCAAGTAACATTACTTTTGCAATTTTCTTTAAATCCTCTGGTGAGTAATCTTCGAATTTTAGTGTTTTATCAAAACGAGAATTCAAACCTGGATTAGCTTTTAAGAAATTTTCCATATTGTCAGGATAGCCTGCCGCAAAAACAAAAAACTCACCTCGATTATCTTCCATTCTTTTTAGGATCGTTTGAATCGCTTCATCGCCAAAGTCTCCATGAGCACCCCCCGTTTTAGCAGTCAAGGCATAAGCCTCGTCGATAAAAAGTACGCCGCCCATTGCTTCATCAATTTGTTCCGCAGTTTTAATGGCCGTTTGTCCAACAAATCCTGCCACCAAACCTTGGCGATCAGTTTCCACCATTTTACCTCTTTCCAAAACACCCAATGCCTTATATATTTTAGTCAAAATCCTTGCAACGGTAGTTTTACCTGTTCCTGGATTTCCAACAAAAATAGTGTGCAATGAAAATGAATTCAACACATCTTTTCCAGTTTCTCTAAAATATTTAACCAATTGCACCATCTCTTGAATCTGAACTTTGATGGATTCCATTCCGATCAAATTATTCAATTCTCCCATTGCTTCCTTCAATAAATTTTTATCAATAGGTATATATGGAATCTCTTTTTTCTTTTCGATTTCAATATTAGCTACATCCTGCAATTCAATAATCGACAATTCTTCATTGTCCAAGCCTCGTGGATTTGCACTACCCATCACTCGTAATCCAAGGTTGATTTTTCCTTCTTCAATTAGATCATACACGAAGCGAGCATTCCCAAAAGTTTTATCTCGATTACGAAATGCGTTGGTAATTAATTCATCAATTTTAGTCTTTGCTTCTTTCGTAAACTTGATTCCTTTTTCTAAGCTTGCAAATTCAGCTATCCTCGAAAGCTCCTGCGGCAAGTAATCAGTAAATTCAAAATTTATTTTAAATCGAGATTTCAATCCTGGATTCGAATCCATAAAATGTTTCATTTCTTTGGGATATCCAGCAACGATAACAGCCATGTCTCCCTTTCCATTCGACATTTCTCGAACTAAAATTTCAATAACTTCTCTTCCAAAATCTTTGCTATCATCATTCGAACGAGCCAAAGAATAAGCTTCGTCGATAAACAAAACGCCACCTCTTGCTTTCTCAATTGCCTCTTTGACTTTTGGAGCAGTTTGTCCAATATATTCTCCAACCAAGTCAACTCGATCCACTTCGTGCACATGCCCTTTGGTCAACAATCCCATTTTTTTATACAATTGTCCCATCATTTTTGCGACAGTTGTTTTTCCTGTTCCTGGATTTCCTACAAAGACTGAATGAACATTGATATCTTCTTTTTCTTCAAATCCTTTTTCTTTTCTCAATTGTAAAAATTGAATATATTGAGCATGATCTCTTACTCGCTGTTTGATTTCTGTCAAGCCGATTAGGTTATTCATTTTTGACATGACCTCGTCAAAAGTTTGCCCGAGTTCGGCTTCATTCGCTAAAATTATTGGGGCTTGCTGGTTTGGTAAAAGTACTCCAGCTATCCCTTCTTCAAAATCATCATCAATCTGAAACGGAATCGTAGCGATCAGCTTATCCATAAAAATTAAATCCGCTGTGTACAAATCTCTTCTCCAAGAACCCTTGACATTCGACCCCCAACCTGCTGTCATTTTTATAAATCCATCTTTCTTTTCTACTCGTTGCAATCGCACAACTTGTCCCTTCAATTCTCGGGCATTATTATAAAACTTAGTGTATAATTCGCATTGCCAATTTTTATCAATGTGCTCATTTTTTAATAAAATCTCTACATAAATATACCTGGTTTCTTCGCTGCTAAATGTTTTTAAATAAACACGATCATCCTCCGTCACATCATCGTAAGGTCCTTCATAAAGTTTGAGTGATTGCACACTCAAGTATCCACTTGTTCCATCAAAATCTTCCGTTCCAGCATCCTCAACATAGAAATATTTGGTGGCTACTTTTTCACCTTCTACCCAAGCTTCCCAATAGTAAGTTCCTTTTTTCCAAAAGACGCCTTCTTTTTTATTTCCCCAACCTTCTCGAATAAAAACTGTTGGATCATATTTACTCACTTTCCTTTTAAATGGCAAAGAGCACAATTCCTTCCGTCCTTTTTTCAAAGAAAAACATTTCAATTCTACATCAATTTCCCAATCCTCTTCATCATACATTTTATTATGAAAAGATAATTCAGCATATACATATGAAATTTCAAAGCGATCGAACACCTGTCGATATTTCTTTTTGTTATCAGCCAACCACTCCGTTGAGGCATACACCTTAAGTTCTCTAAACTTAAAATTATCTGATTTCGGATATTTATAACTTTCGCCCATTCGCTCTTTTTAATTAATATTTGGTATTATTTATTTTCTACATAAAAAATTGATAATCAATGTTTTATATCTTTTTTTTGCTAAACATATATTTAACTCAGAATAAGTAAGAAGTAAAACAATTTCTTCTTATTTGCAGAAAAAAGGAATTATAAACTTATTAAAAATATTCTTTATCACCAATTTATCAGGAATTAAATATTTACAGAGTTTTTCTTAATTTCAACCCGTTTTAAATTTTAATTTTACAAAAAAAATGCAACAAACATATTATGTTTTTACACCTACCACATAGGCACCTAGAAAACATAGATTATTTAAGTAAAAACTACGTATTCTATGTGCCTATATGGTAAAAACGCTAAAGCATATATATTTTTTTCAACAAAAACTTTAGATCGTTTTATCCTTTATTTATGAATAGCACGGTACCATTAATTTTAGAATTTCCAGCACTTGTAAGCCTTACCAAAAATGAGGAAAAAGAGCAGTATCAATCCACTCCTCTTTTCTTTAGTTTTTCGAGTTATGCGCATCCTCGTTTTGAAGGTTCGGTTTCCAAAATGAAATCGGCTATTCAAAATGCCGTAAAAGGGTATGTGTTAGAAAGTATTACGCTAGATGATCTAATTTGGTTCAGGTTTAATCCTACGATTGATTATCAAATTTTCAACTTAACTATTCCCATCCCTGGAAAAAAAGATCAGCAAGGAAGATTTGGAATTGCATTCTTCGAATTGCATAATATTACCTTTGCATCATTACCTCATTTCAATGGTACGATGTATGTGGTTGAAAAAAGTAAAAAAAGTAGATTCCATTTGGAACAGCAGGCAACCAAAGTAATTAGCCAATTATTAAAAAAATATCAATCCAACGAACCGAGTGAATTTGATTTTCATAATTATACTTCTCCCGAAAAAGAATTTGTAACCTCTGTAGAAATTCCGATTCAAACAGTTCATGATAAATTTTCATTTGTCTATGATCATCAAAAACCTTTTAGTGACTTATATTCTGCTGATTCAAAAATGGATGGTGAAAATGAAATTTGGAAAATTTCTAAAAATCTAAATAATGGTTTTCCTAATAATTTAAACCGAGCATTTTATCAAGAAAAAATGGTTGAAAGATTAGAAAATCTTTTGTTTGATCGACCATTTAAGAATACGCCAATTGCTATAGTTGGAAAAGAAGGAGTTGGGAAAAAAAGTGTTATCCACGAAACCTTATTTCAGCACATCGAAGAATTTAAGAAAAAATCTCGCACCATTTGGCATATCGATCCCACCCGAATTATTACAGGGATGAGTATCGTTGGGATGTGGCAAAAAAGGATGGAAGCAGTTTTAAATTTCACTAAAAATCCTTATCAAAAAAATAAAGGGTCAGATATTATTTTGATTGATAATGCGGTGGCGATGTTACATATCGGAAAGTCCGCTCAAAATAAAATGACGGTCAATGATGTACTCAAACCCTATTTAGAAAAAAGATCAATCCAGCTAGTCATCCTAGCTACTCCCGAAGAATGGAAAATTATTCAAGAAAAAGATCGACGATATGCTGACCTTTTCCAGATGATACGAATGGAAGAACCTGACCTAAAAGATGCTGCAAAAATGGCACTCGAAAATAGAAAGATTTTAGAAGATTCTCATAATTGTACCATTTCAATAAAAGCTATTCAATCACTTTTTGATTTTCAAAGAAACTATCTAAAACGAAAATCACTTCCAGGCAGTATCATAAATATCATGCGTCAATTGGCAGTAAAACATCGAGGTCAAAGAATTGATGTTCCTGAGGTCAGAGCTGAATTTGAAACATTTAGTGGACTCTATCAAGATATTTTTGACCTTCCAAATTCGGCTGAGGAGGAAGATTTTTATCAAAAAATTAGCCATGATTTAGTCGGACAACCAAAAGCGGTTGCCACTTTATCCAATGTGATTCATACCATTAAAGCTCGATTGACGAACCCCAACAAACCGCTTGGATCCTTTATGTTTATTGGACCAACAGGTGTTGGAAAAACTCAAGCAGCTAAAGTTTTATCAAAATTTCTGACTGGAAGCGAATCTACTTTAATGCAATTTGATATGAATGAATTCATTGATTATTCAGCGGTGCAAAGATTGATCGGAGATGCTCAAAATCCAGAAGGTCAACTAACTGGCAAGGTTCGATATCAACCTTTTGGAGTCGTTTTGTTGGATGAAATTGAAAAAGCGCATCCTAAAGTTTTGGACTTGTTGCTGCAACTTTTAGATGATGCTCGGTTGACTGATAGCCTTGGTCGTACGATTGATTTTTCCAATATCATTATTATCATGACTTCAAATATTGGAGCGAATCAAGTTTCTTCGCAAGCAGGTTTTAAAACTTCCAATCAAGATGATGGTGCAATCTATCGCAAAGCGGTGGAGGATAAATTTCGCCCTGAATTTGTCAATCGAATTGATGAAATCGTGATTTTTAATTCATTGAAAATGGAGCATATTTTGGACATCGCTCGATTGCAAATCAAGGATTTATTATCACGAGATGGATTTGTTCGAAGAACGACTATTTTAAATATCGAAGCAGATGCCTTGGAATGGGTCGCTCGTAGAGGCTTCAATTCTCGCATGGGAGGACGTGCTTTGAAACGACAAATTGAAAAAGATTTGACCGCTTTGACTGCAGCACAATTGGTCAGCAATTATTCAACTAGTCCAATTTTATTTGAAATTTCTTTATTTAAAAATCGACTTGCTCCTATCATTTCACCGCTTAAATTTGTAGCCGCATTACAAGAGAATTGGTTTCCTGAGTTTCCTGAACCTGAAAAAGGAAAAGGGTTTTACCTTCGCTTGATTCGAATTTTGGAAACTATCGAAAAGCAAATTCAACGAATGGAAAGTGATGATTTGGAAGATCATGCCATTGTTGATTATTCCAAAAGTCATCATTATAGTTTTAAAGAAAAAATTTCGGAAACGAAAGAAAGGATTTTACATTTATCCTTAGGTTTTAGAGATAAAAAATTCCACCTCGATCCTGCAATTCCTTTGCGACTAAAGCGAAATACCATTTGGAGTAATTCTGATAAAATTCTAAAAGAAAATTACAAAGATTTATTTTTCCAACAAGAAGGTTTGGCAGAGATAAGTGAAATTTATAACCGAACAAATATTCAATACAATACGATTCAAACAGAATTTTTAAATAGCTTTTTGGAAGTGGCGATGCTTAAACTTTTTTCCAAAAATTTTATTAAAAACCAAATGCAAAAAGTGACGCTCCGATTTGAAAGTGTCATTCACAATTCGGGACAAGAACAAATTGAATACCTTTTTAAATTATACAATAATCTTTTCGATTATCTTCATTTGGAAAAAGAAGTGGATGAAAATAAACAGTTTATTCGACTGGAAGGATACTCTCTTTTTAGTTTTTTAAAAGGAGAAGAAGGAATTCATTTATTTCATATGCCGTATGAAAATCCAATTCCGATTAGAGTGATTTTGGATTTTGGAAAACCGAAAATAAAAGCTATTCACAACCTTGTAGTGAGAGGTTATGATAGCCAAAATGCCTTGACGGATTTTAGAACCAATTTTATTAATGCGGTAAATATTACGAGTGAGGAGTTTTTATTGTTGGTATATGCGGGAATGAGTCCAAGTGTACGAAATCGGTTGATTCCTGCCTCTAGAAAAAAATAGTTCTTGAATAAAGGAATATCGAACAAGAATTTGATATTCGTCATTAGATATTCCCATCATGAACTTCTCTCCCAATAAGTTGTTTACTTATTGATTAAAAATTACATTTGCACTCTTTTTTAGAATCATTAAAAATAACCTTTTAAATAAAGGTCTGTTGTCAAGCTAAAATTCGAATTATAAACGACCAAAGGAAGTATCAATTTAGACTTTAGCTTGAATCAAAGGACAGAGTTTATTTAAAATCTAAAAACTAACAATCATGGCGACGGTAAAATTTACCTTCGAGGATAAAAAAATCTCACCCAAAACGGTGGAAAATATAGAAGAAGGTTTCACAATTTTGGAAGCAGCTGAAGAAAATGATGTTCACTTAAGTCATAACTGTGGCGAAGTTTGTGCGTGTAGCACTTGTCATGTTTATGTTCATTCAGGGGATGAATTTTTGGAAGAAATTTCTGACAAAGAAGAAGACTTTATTGACCGAGCAATCAATCCAAGATTAGAATCTCGATTAGGTTGTCAATGTGTCATTTTAAAAAATGATGCAGTCATTGAAGTTGAAATTCCAGATCAATCTCGAATCATCGGACACGAACACTAAACTTTTAATATTAAGATTTTGGGTATTGAAAATTTGAGCAGTCCTCACAATATCTATTACCAAAAATCTTATTTCCAATAAATAAATCATGAGTTTTGGATTCAGGCTTTAGATAACTCTATTCCCAAGATCCCAACTCCCAAAAAAAATAATATGGGTTTTAAAGACATAGACGATTTTCCAATTAACTGGGCTGATCATGAAGATGTTGCCATGAAATTATATGACAAATTTGGTGATGACTTTTCAGAGCAAAAAATCTACCGAATTCGGTTTACAGATTTGATTGAGTGGATTTTGAGTATTCCCAACTTTGAAGGAAAAAAGGAAGAGTGTAACGAAGGACACTTGGAACAAATCCAAGCGAAGTGGGTGTACGAATGGAGAGATAATCAATAAGGTTCGCTTCGCTTATCGTTGGACGTTTTACGTTAGACGTTTTTCCTCTTTGGTGAAACGTCCAACGTAAAACGTCCAACGTAAAACGTCTTCAACATGAATTACCTAGAGAAATTTAAAGATATCCAAACCTTCATTTTTGATGTAGATGGAGTGTTGACCAATAGTGAAATTATCGTTTTGGAAAGCGGGAAATTGCTTCGCAAAATGAGTATTCGGGATGGTTATGCGATCAAACATGCATTGAATAGTGGCTACCAAGTGGTCATTATTACCGGTGGAAAGTCAGAAGGAGTTGTGACTCGATTAAATAATTTAGGGGTCAAAGATGTTTATGCCGGTGTAAATGACAAAATGGAAGTCTATGAAGAATTGGTAGACATTTATGGATTGCACCCGATCAATATTTTATACATGGGTGATGATTTTCCAGACATTGAAGTCATGCATAAAGTAGGAATTGCTGCTTGCCCAAAAGATGCTGCTCACGAAGTAATTGAAATTGCAGATTACATTTCCCCAATTGAAGGTGGCAAAGGTTGCGCAAGAGATGTCATAGAAAAAGTCATGCGACTACATGGAAAATGGATGCCAGAAAATTAATGGTGAATGGTTAATACCGTTGAGTGTTTACAATTATTGGTATTAACCATTCACCATTCACCACCAAGAAATATGTCTTTCCTAAAACTCATCCGATTTCCTAATCTAATCATTGTTGTTCTCACACAATATTTATTGCAATATTTGATTTTAGTTCCTGCTTTTGAATCGGTTGGACTCTCCCCTCTTTTAGATCATTTTCATTTTTCCATTTTAGTATTATCTACTGTTCTGATTGCAGCAGGTGGTTACATTATCAATGATTTAGAAGACTATGAAATCGATCTTTTAAATAAACCTGAAAAGGTAATTATCAATCAATATATTTCTGCTAAAAATGCTTGGAAATTATATTGGGGTGTTTCGGTTTTTGGTTTTTTGATTTCACTTTATTTAGCCTTTTATGTCAAAAATCTGCCTTTGATTTTTATATATCCTACTGCTATATTTTTGTTATATTTTTATTCTAAGTCTTTGAAAAAAAGTGTTTTGTGGGGAAATATGATTGTTTCCATTTTTTGTGCATTTGTGGCAGGAATCGTTATTTTTGCGGAACGTGAAAATGTTTGGGAAATGAAGGGATTAGGTTCAGAAGTCGCAGGCATTTTTATTTTCTATTTATTGTTTGCTTTTTTTTCTACGATGTTTCGAGAGATTATTAAAGACATTGAAGATGAAGAAGGAGATCGAAAAAATGGGTGTCGTACCCTTCCAATTGTTTTTGGAAAAACGAAAGCAAAATGGGTCACAATATTTTTTGGAAATATATTGTTATTAATTTTAGGGTTCTGGCTTTTTCTAAAAAAAGAAAATGGGTTTGACTTAGGATTTTTCTATATTTTGATTGGGATAATTTTTCCATTATTATTTTCTATCGTCAAATTATATTTAGCCAAAACGAAAAAAGAATTCCATCTACTCAGCCAATTTTCAAAATACATTATGCTCTCGGGAATTTTGTATTTGTTAATTTTGAGTTTCTAGCCACAGACTTCCGTTGACTTGACTGACTCCCTCGTTTAATACACTTTAGTTAAGTCAGCGAAAGTCCGTGGCATATCAAAAAACATAAAATCATGATCAACCGAAAAATCATCCTCGCCTCCAAATCTCCTCGACGAAGTCAACTCCTACGTGAAGCAGGATTCCAATTTGAGATCCAAACTCGTGATATAGAAGAGACTTATCCAAATACACTTCCAGCAGAAGATGTCGCAGAATTTTTAGCAGAAAAAAAAGCGGAAGGTGTCAAAGATTTTATCAAATCAAATGAAATTATTTTAACATCAGATACTACTGTAGTCATGGGAAATACCATTTTTGGCAAACCAAAAGATGCTCATGATGCGTTTGATATTTTGAAAACACTTTCAGGAAAATCGCATAAAGTAATCACAGGTGTTTGTCTTTTATCAAAAGATAAAAAACGAATTTTCAAAGGTGTTTCTAAAGTCACCTTTGACCAGTTGACAGATCAAGAAATTCGATACTACATAAAAGAATACAAACCTTTTGACAAAGCAGGAGCTTATGCTATTCAAGAATGGATTGGACTTTGTAAAATAAAAAAAGTAAAAGGTACGTACTCCAATATTGTAGGTTTACCAATGCGAAAAGTTTACAAAGAATTAATGAAATTTTAAAAAAATAACAATGCAATTACATTTTTCAAAAACCTATTTTTTAGTTTTAATAATTGCTTTAATTTTTACAGCATGTGAAGATGAATCTTCAAATAATGATAATGACAAGATGTTAGTTGACCAAGAAAATATCAAAGTTAAAATACCAAGATTTGATGGAAGTTCAGCTAAAGAATTCGTAGCAAAACAAGTTTCTTTTGGCACGAGAGTACCGGGTTCGGAAGGTCATCAAAAATGTAAAGAATGGTTGGTTAACCAGTTCAAATCCCTTGGAACAGAAGTAATTGAGCAGGATTTCACAGCGACCACATTTAACAATGTAAAACTTAATGCAACTAATATTATCGCTCGATATAATCCAAATATAAAAGAACGAGTTATTTTGGGAGCACATTGGGACACTCGTCCTTTTGCTGATAAAGATCCTGATCCCCTACGACAAAGTGATCCAATATTAGGAGCAGATGACGCTGGAAGTGGTGTAGGAGTATTGTTAGAAATTGCTAAATTATTACAAAATAATCCAATCCCTATGGGAGTAGATATTGTGCTTTTTGATGCAGAAGATTATGGCGATGCGGAAAGTAGTAATCCTGATAGTTGGGGATTAGGTTCTCAATATTGGAGTAAAAATCCACACCTCAAAAGAGAAAATGTAAAATATGGAATTCTGCTTGATATGGTAGGTGCAAAGGATGCTAAATTTTACAAAGAAGGTTATTCAATGCAAGTAGCAGAACGATTAACTAATAAAATTTGGTCACTAGCAGCAAGTATGAAAAAAGATAATTATTTTATCAATGAAGTTGGTGGAGCAATAACTGATGATCATTATTTTGTCATCAAAAATTTCAGAATGCCGATGATAGACATTATCAATATGCCTTCTGAAAATTTTGGATTCGGTAAACATTGGCATACACATGGAGATAATATGGACGTCATTGATGTGAAAACTTTGGAGGCAGTTGGGCAGGTGGTGACTGCTGTCATTTATAAAGAATCGAATAAGGAGTTTTTGTGAAAAATAAATTCCAACCATCTGTTTAAAAATAGTCGTCTATAATGTTAACGGCTCAACAACTAATCTTTTTTAGTTTTCTGTCATAATTTAGCGCATACTCTTAAACTAAAAGTGAGTAGTTTCCGTTAAATTAAAAAGTCTTTTTACCTAGAAAAAATTCAAAATTATGAAGGCATTAAAATATACACTTTTTCTTTCCATTGCAATGATCATCGCATGTACTAAACCACCTGATTATTCTGACACTCCAGAGATTGCTTTCATCAGTTTTTCCAATACAACTATGACGCAAGGATCACAAAATGAAGAATTTATAACATTAACTATTTCCTTCACAGATGGAGATGGAGATATAGGAATAGATGATGGAACTCCTTCGGTTTACTTTAAAGATTTAAGAGATGGGTCAGAATTTATTACTTTCGTTGCATCTGAGATACCAGAACAAGGAGTTGGAAATGGAATCTCTGGTGAGATGTATATTAAGGTAAGTACCACTTGCTGTATTCATCCTGACCAAGATGATGGATGTAATTCTGATTTCTCTGATTACCCAATGGATAGTTTAATTTATGAAGTATATATTATTGATAGAGCAGGTAATAAAAGTAATGTAATTCAAACTGATCCTATTACTCTTCTATGCGAAAACTAGTTTTCAGTAATACAGTTTTTTAGTTTTCAGTAGGCAGATTGCAACAACAACTGCCTACTGAAAACTACCTACTGCCAATTCACCCAATCAATTCCTTTCTTCAAAAATTCTTGCGTCTTTTCCTCTTCGCTTCCTTCTTCTGTTTTGTAATTATATTTCCAATTTGCCAATGGTGGCATACTCATTAATATCGATTCCGTTCGTCCATTTGTATCCAATCCAAATTTAGTTCCTTTGTCCCAAACTAGATTGAATTCCACATATCGACCTCGTCTAATTGATTGCCAATTTTGCTGTGCTTCGGTAGATTCTTTGTCTTTACTTTTATGAAGAAGATGTAAATAAATCGGACAAAAAGCATTGCCGACAGATTTTACAAAATCAAATCTTGCTCTTTTTTCAAAACCATTTTGTTCACTTAATCGATCAAAAAATATCCCTCCAATTCCACGAGTTTCATCTCTATGTTTGATATAAAAATAATCGTCTGCCCATTTTTTAAATTCAGGATAATATGACTCATGATGTTTATCACAAGTTGTTTTTAAAGAATTATGGAAAAACTTTGCATCTTCTTCGACCACATAATGTGGCGTTACATCAATGCCTCCACCAAACCACCATCGACCATCAGACATTTCAAAATATCGAACATTCATATGAATTATTGGAACGTGTGGATTCTTTGGATGCAAGACAATACTCACTCCTGTAGCATAAAATTGCCCTGCATCAATTTTAAGTGCTTTAGAAATTTTTTCAGGTAAATCTCCTTCAACTGCTGAGAAATTAACGCCTCCTTTTTCAATGTGTTTTCCGAGAAAAATTCGAGTTCTTCCTCCGCCTCCCCCCTCTCTTTCCCAAAGGTCTTGTTGGAATTTTCCGACGCCATCTGCTGCTTCGAGTTGAGCACAAATGTCATCTTGGAGATCTTGGAAGAAGGTAGTGATTTCTTTTTTATTTGGCATCGTTGATGTTTTTTTAGTTAAGTATCAAATACCTAGTCCATTAACTATAATCCTAATTTTTCTTTCGCAGCCGCAACCACTTTTTTAGCATTTCCCACAAAGATTTCATCGTCGATAAAAATCACAGGACGTTTTAAAAAAGAATATTCCTCTAAAATCAATTGTCGATATTCTTTCTCAGAAATTTCTTTTTCATGTAATCCCATCGGTCTATATTTCATCGAACGACGACTAAAAAGTGATTCGTATGAACCTGCCATTCTTTTCATCTCATCGAGCTGTTTGGCTTTAATTTTTTCCTCTTTGATATTTTGCATCTCAAAATCTTCTAGTCCTCCTAGCTCTTTGATAATTCGTTGGCAAGTGGAACAAGTGGAAAGATGATATATTTTTCTCATATTGAATTCGATTTACATTTTATGAATCTAATTTTTTACAAATAAAATTATAATTTCGTAGAAATGTTCTATTTCTAATGTCATTTAATTTCAATAAAAAAATGAAACACTTCCCTCCTTCCGAACTCATCATAAATCCAGATGGTAGTATTTATCATCTTAATTTAAAACCTGAGCAAATTGCCAAAAATATTATTACAGTTGGCGATCCTGACAGAGTTGGTGAAGTTTCAAAATACTTTGACTCCATTGAATACAAAATTCAAAAACGAGAATTTGTCACACATACTGGTGAATTGAATGGAACTCGAATTTCTGTAATTTCAACTGGTATCGGAACGGATAATATTGACATTGTCCTGAATGAATTAGATGCATTAGTCAATATTGATTTTGAAACCAGAACAGAAAAAGAAGAACATACTTCACTCCATATTATTCGTATTGGAACATCAGGTTCGATGCAAAAAGACATCCCCGTAAATACATTGTTAGTTTCGAAATTCGGAATTGGAATTGATGGACTTTTGCATTTTTATGATTATAAAAACAATGCAGATGAGCATATGACTTTTTTGCATTTTATGGAAAAAATGGGAAGTGAAATCAATTTCCCAATACGTCCTTACATTGCTTCTGCTAGTAATGAATTATTAGAAAAACTAGCACCTGATTTTTTAAAAGGAATCACTTTAACTTGTCCAGGTTTTTATGCACCACAAGGAAGAATTTTAAGAGGCGACATTTCAATTCCTAACCTAATTGAAAATTTAGGAAAATTCAATTACAACAATTTGAGATGTACTAATTTTGAAATGGAAACGGCTGGAATCTATGGATTATCTAATATTTTTGGGCATCAAGCAATTTCGTTTAATGCTATTTTGGCCAATCGAATTACAAATGAGTTTAGTGCAAATCCAAAAGCAATTGTAAAAAAATTAATAGAAACCGTTTTGGAAAGAGTTTCGAAACTTTAGAAAAATCGGTTGACAATTGATGGTGGACGATTTCATCCTAAAACTACAGAACCAATAACAATACATTTACAAAACAACAAATCAATTTTCATATATTTCCTAAAATAAATATGTAATAATTTATATATTAGCGTTTTATTATGTGAATAAAAAAGGAGACACTATGAATCTACACGCAATCATCATTGAAGATGAGCAAGCAAGCCTAGATAATCTTAAAAACATTTTACAAAAAAACTGCCCTCAGGTACAAGTCATCGCCGAAGCTCGGAGCATCGAAGAAGGCTATTTGACTTTGACCGACAAATCACTCAAACCAGATGTTGTTTTTCTTGATATTAATTTGAATAATGAACTTGTATTTAGTTTGTTAGACAAATTAGATGATATCAAATTTGAAATCATTTTTGTAACTTCCTATCAAGATTATGCGGTAAAAGCATGTGCTTACAGCAGCATTGGATTTATTTCAAAACCGATTGATCCGCTCATGTTGGTGGAAGCGGTGGAGCGAATAAAACCAAATAGAGAAGAGGAAGATATGAAAGATCGCTTAGAAGTTTTTAGAGGACATTTAAGTCATTTAAATCCTTTTAAAAAAATTACGATTGCTTCCTTGGATGAAATGCACTTTGTGCATATTCATGAAATTGTTCGATTACAATCTGATGATAATTATACCATTTTTTATCTTAAGGGTGGTAACAAAATTGTAGCTTCTAAAACGATAAAATCTTTTGAAGGAATGTTTATTCCTTTTAACTTTTTCAGAGTTCACCGAAGTCATATTATTAACTTGAATTACATTCAGAAATTTATCAAAGGCGATTCTGCTCATTTGATTATGGATGATGGAGCAAAGATTGAAGTGAGCCGAAGACGAAAAGGATCATTTTCTGATAAGTTAAAAGAGTTGCAAAAAGAATTAGCGTAATAATTTAGATTTTTTTTAAGAAGAGGTGTTAGGGCTTGAAGTTCTAACACCTCTTTTCATTTATTTTTGATCAAAAAGATTAACATTCTATCTCTATTTTTCTAAATTGTGAATTCATTCTTTTTTCAAAACAAAACTCAAAGAGTCTTACGTAACAATCTCTTTTTTCAATCTAGATCGAAGCAGATGCAATGTTATTTTAAAATTATTTTCAGGTCAGCTAAAGCAGACCACTACGTGCGACTCATCAACTAAATTAATCTTATCATGAGAAACCAATCCTCTTTTCAAAAATCCTTTTTGTTGAAAATCATACTTTGTAGTCTATTGATTATCAGCAGTTTATCTGTTTTTGCGCAGCGAAAGAAGAAACCAAAAACAGATAAACCACTTCGCACCATGATGGATGCAGAATTATTGAAGGCGGTAGAATGGAGAGAAATTGGTCCTTTCCGAGGAGGAAGATCAGCAGCTGTAACTGGAGTTTCTGGCAAACCAAACTTGTTTTACATGGGTGCTGCTGGAGGTGGAATTTGGCGAACTCAAGATGGCGGTCGTCAATGGAAAAATATCTCAGATGGATTTTTTGGCGGCTCAATAGGTTCAGTTGCTGTGAGTGAATATGATCAAAATGTGATTTATGCAGGAGGAGGAGAAGTTACCGTTCGAGGAAATGTTTCTTCAGGATATGGAATTTGGAAATCTGAAGATGCTGGTAAAACATGGAAACATAAAGGCCTTGAAAAATCTCGACACATAAGCAGAATTAGAATTCATCCACGAAATGCCAATATCGTTTATGCTTCCGTGATCGGAAACTTGTACGCACCAAATGCAGAGCGAGGAGTTTATCGAAGTGATGATGGAGGTGATAATTGGAAACAAGTTTTGTTTGTAAATTCGGAAGCAGGTGCAGTTGATTTGATTCTAGATCCAAACAATCCTAGAATACTTTATGCGAGTACTTGGAAAATTAAACGGACACCCTATAGTTTAGAAAGTGGTGGAGCAGGAAGTGCAATTTGGAAAAGTACCGACGGAGGAAACTCATGGGAAAATATTTCTGCTAACGAAGGATTGCCAAAAGGGACTTGGGGTATTTCTGGAATTACAGTTTCTCCAGTTAATTCTGAACGAGTTTGGGCCATTATTGAAAATAAAGATGGTGGTGTTTTCCGATCTGACGACGGTGGAAAAACTTGGAAAAAACTAAATAGTGAACGAAATCTTCGACAAAGAGCTTGGTATTATTCTCGAATTTATGCTGACTCACAAGATGAAGACGTGGTGTATGTGTTAAATGTGAGATATCATAAATCTACCGATGGTGGAAGAACTTTTAAATCTGCTAATGCACCTCACGGGGATCATCATGATTTGTGGATAGCTCCCGAAGATCCTAAACGGATGATCATGGCTGATGATGGTGGTGGACAAGTGAGTTACGACGGTGGCGAGACTTGGTCAACCTATCATAACCAACCGACTGCACAATTTTATCGAGTGACTACTGACAATCATTTTCCTTATAGAATATATGCAGCACAGCAGGACAATTCAACGATTAGAATTTCTCATAGGAGTTCAGGTTGGTCGATTGGAGAAGATGATTGGGAATCCACCGCAGGTTGTGAATGTGGACATATTGCAGTTGATCCAACTGACAATGACATAGTATATGGAGGATGTTACGATGGACTTTTAAATCGAAAAAATCATAAGATTGATCAAGACCGTTCTGTCAATGTTTATCCTGATAATCCAATGGGACATGGTGCAGAAGGAATGAAATATCGCTTCCAATGGAACTTCCCTATTTTCTTTTCTCCTCATGAAAAAAACAAACTGTACACGGCTTCTCAGCATTTACATGTTTCGACTGACGAAGGACAATCATGGAAAAACATTAGTCCTGATTTGACTCGTAATGAACCTTCTAAATTAGTAAGTTCAGGAGGCCCAATTACCAAAGACAATACTTCGGTTGAATATTACTGTACTATCTTCGCAGCGGCTGAATCGCCCGTAAGACAAGGGCTCATCTGGGCTGGCTCTGACGATGGACTAGTTCACATCACTAAAGATGGAGGTGCTAATTGGGAAAATGTCACTCCTAAAAACATGCCTGAATGGATCATGATAAATACAATTGAACCACATCCGACTGACCCTGCAATTGCCTACATAGCTGCAACAATGTACAAATCTGGCAACTTCCAACCATACATTTATCGCACTAGTGATTATGGAAAAAATTGGAAAAAAATGGTAGACGGAATTGATAAAGAACACTTTACTCGAGTCGTAAGAATTGATCCTAATCGACCTGGTTTGATGTATGCAGGAACGGAAGCAGGAATGTATGTTTCTTTTGATGATGGAGTACAATGGCAACCATTTCAATTAAATTTACCAATAGTTCCTATCACGGATTTGACTATCAAAAATAATAATTTAATTGCTGCTACTCAGGGTAGATCATTATGGATTATTGATGACTTGACACCTTTACATCAAATGCAAAAAGATTTTAAAGATCGACAAACTCATCTTTATCAGCCAATGCCTTCCTATCGTATGAAAGGTGGAGGTGGAAAAAAATCTTTGACCAGAGGCACCAATCATCCCGGCGGAGTAATGGTTAATTATTTTGTAAAAAACTTGACGGACTCCACTAATGTAACTTTATCGTTTATGGAGAAAGGTGGGAAAGTGATTCGTAAATTTTCTAATCAAGCAAAAGAGAAAAAAGATAAATTAAAGGTAGAAGAAGGTGCTAATCGATTTAATTGGAATATGAGATATGAAGATGCGAAGTCATTTGATAAAATGATTTTGTGGTGGGCTTCCCTTAATGGACCGAAAGCTATGCCAGGAAAATACGAAGTACAACTTGCTGTAGATGATATGGTTCAAAATGTAGATTTTGCCATTTTAAAAGATCCACGAATAGAAACAGATGACAGAGGGTTGAAAGAGCAATTTGATTTTTTGAATGAGATAAAAAGTAAAATGAGTGAAGCACATGAGACGATTATCGAGATTCGAGATGTGCGCTCCCAATTAAAAAATTACACAGGTCGATTAAAAAAAGATGATTTAACTAAATCTATCTTTGAAAAAGCCAATGCAATTGATTCAATGATGACGGTGATAGAAAATGAATTATACCAAACAAAAAATCAAAGTCGACAAGATCCCTTAAATTTTCCTATCAAATTAACAAATAAATTAGGTCACTTGAATTCTTTAGTTTCTGGTGGAGATTATCCTCCTACCGCCCAAGCAATTGAAGTAAAAAATGTTTTGACAAAAGAAATAGACGATCAATTGGATTTATTTGAAAAGATAAAAGCGAACGAATTGCCTTTATTTAATCAGATGGTAAAGAATGCACAAATTGATGCAATTATTCTGAAGGAAGAATAAAATGAAGGATTTCATTGAAAATTATAAAATAAATCATTCTTTACAAAGAGTTTATAACCTCTTAAAAAGAATGATTTATTTTGTGATTTTTTCATATGTTATTTTTTAAGCAACTAATAATCAATACTTTATAAAAGTTCAATATCTTTATATGTTAAATAGGCTCCATTTTTAAATAAAAAAATACCTGATTTCTTTTTTTTTAATAAAAAATCCTAAATTTATGCTTCAATTGGAATATTTTGTTCCAAATTTACAACATACTGTTCCACTCTAAACTGTCCATTTTCAAATTATTTTATTTATTATTAAACTTTAATAAAAGTACTACGTACTTATATTCTTAGATATTAATTGTTAGTAATTAAATGAAGGTTTAAAATTGAATTTTCAAATTAATTATTACCTTTATTTAATATTTTCGGACTATAAAATGTCCGATCTGAGAATTTAACGAAGTCATAAAACCTATCCACAACCTGTTGATTTATTCAACAATTCAAGAACTCTTAACTCTCTGTTAATCAGATGGTTAGGGTTTCGCCTAAACAGGTAACACGACATTACTGAGGAAAAACTAAAACCCAATATTATTAAAATAAAATAGTATTTTTCCTTAACCCAGAACCGTCTTTAATGTCTTTACTAAACCAAGAAAAGTTTAGTCAATTTAATACTCGACTAGCAGGCTTTTCTCGACGCTGTTCCACAAAAAATTTTTATTGGCTATTTATGAGCCTTGCATACTTCAATGATGGAGTTGTAAGCTTTTTTAATTGTTTATTCATTGCTCACGAGGTGTTTTTGTAGCAACTGAATGAATTCATATAATTTTTTTAATCTTAAACCAACAAATTATGGTTCCTAGAATTTACTCCCAAAACAATGCATTTAGATTAAGCGCCCTATTGCTCTTTCTGTTTGCTTCAATTACGTCCTTCGGACAAAATCCTCCCTCTTTTGTAATCCCTGGATCAAATTGTCCTGTAGCAGCTGCAGTTACAATTCCTATGGGAGCAACTGAAATAATTTTTAGTAATGCCAACATCGAAATGTTATTAGGTTCTACGGCAGTTGATCCTGATGGTGATGTAATTACTTATTCAGCATCTCCAACTTCTGTTGATTGCTCTGATATCGCTGGCGGTCCTGTAATGATTACAGTTACTGCTACTGATGATGAAGGAGTTCCTATGACAGCTGCATGTGGACCAATTGCAGTTACTGTTACCTCTGCTGGAGGAGCAACTCAAGCAATTTGTATGGATATAACTGTTTCATTAGATGGAACTGGAGCAGCAACTATCAACGCTGCCGATATTGATAATAGCAGTACTGCATGTGTCGGCCCAATTGTATTAGCAATTGATGATGATGCAGATGGATTATCACCTTCTCCAACAGGTTATATGGTAGCATGTGCAGACACAGGTGTTGTTTCATACACATTAATAGTGACTGATTTTGGTGGAAATACAAGTACTTGTTCGGCTAATGTAACAATAGTAGATGATACTCCTCCTACATTTACTTGTCCTTTAGATCAAATGGTTACATTGGAACCAACTGCTCCATGTACTATGACAATTCCAGATTTAACTGGAAGTTTGGCTCCAATGGATAATTGTAGTTCAATGGCAAGTGATTATACCATTACTCAAACTCCTGCCGCTGCATCAACAGTTAGTTCTTCTGATGGAGCTACTCAAGATGTATTAATTTCGGTAAAGGACAAAAGTGGTAATGAAACAACTTGTACAGTAACACTTACAGGTGACGATACTACTAACCCAAATGCTATTGCACCCGGTACTGCATTGAGCGTTATGCTTGATGGAACTGGAAATTATTCGCTTGATGGAGCAGATAGTTTATTCTTAATAAATGGAAATATAGATAATTGTGGAACTGTAAACGCAACAATTTCAGATGTAATGTTTGATTGTGCAGATATCGCTACTAATCCAAATATGATTTCTGTTACTTTGGATGATGGAAATGGTAATACAGCTGCACCTTATATGGTATCAATTAATGTTTCTGACGCTGTTCAAGCAGACACCATAGCAAATATGGAAGTAATAAATGCAGCTGGACAATGTAGTCAAACTGTAATTATTCCTGGATCAACAACTGATAATTGTACTTCAGGAACGGTAAGTAATGTTATGGCAACTGACTTCAAAGGAAATCCAATTACTGTAACTGCGAATGCCCCTGATTTTGATGCCGAATTCCCAGTAGGTGTTTCTACAGTTACTTATGATTTAACTGATGGAACTAATGTATCTAGTGAAAGTTTTACCGTAACGGTTTTTGATGATGAAGCACCAAACGTACTTTATCCATCTGGAGTAGTTTTAAACTATGCTAATTGCAATAATACTGTAGTTGTTCCTAATTATGGATTTTTACTTAATATTAATGATAACTGTACTGGTTATTCAGTTGATCAAACTCCTGCACCAGGAACGCCAGTTTCTGATGTAGCAACTTTAGCAACTGGAGAAACATTTTCAGTTACAATTACTGTAACTGATAATTTCCCTTCTATGACTAACATGGGAGATTCAGATGTATTTGTAGTTACATTGAATGAAGATAATACACCTGTGCCAAATACGCCAGGAGCAATATTAAGTCCTGTTTCTGGTGATTGTGGAGCACTTGTAGTTGATGCTCCTTATGCAGTTGATGCATGTGGAAATACTATTTGTGGTGTTCCTTTTCCTTTACCAACAGGGACCGTTAATTTAGGCCCAACATGTGGTACTTCAGGTGTATGTACAACAACAGCATTTGATATTCCATTAGTGGGATCTACAGCTATACCTGATAATAATGGAGCAGGAATAGATTTTACTTTTGATGTACCAAATGAAGGATTAGTTGATGATGTCATTATTGAATTGGATGCTACTCATACCTGGGTTGGAGACTTAAGAGTTACACTTACTTCTCCAGATGGAACAACTGCTGTATTATTCAATCGACCAGGAAATCCAGCTTCTACCTTTGGGTGTGCAGGTGATAATCTTACTGATGTAATTTTTAGTGATAATGCAGCAGCAGATGATTTTGAAGATATATGTGGTAATGCTCCAGCAATTACAGGAGAGTTTCAACCTGCTGATCCATTTACTATTTTTACTGATGTACCCTCAGATGGAACATGGACTTTAAATGTTTCAGATAATGCAGGTGGAGATACTGGTAATTTGGACAGTTGGAAGATGACATTATGTATTAAAGAAAATAATTCAACTATTACTCCTGATTATCAATTTCCTGTAGGTACTCATAATATTACATGGACTTATGATGGAGGGAATGGCAATATAGTTAATCAACAACAAGCAATTACTGTTACTAATGATGGTACACCACCAGTTCTTAATTGTGCTTCGGATATTACACTTGAACTAGATGAAAATGGTAATGCATCAATTGATGGAGCAACGCTATTAGGTGAAGGCTTTTCAGTTGGAGGAGGATTATCATTAGGTACTTATTGTATTACTCCATCAGCTACTGATGAGACAACAATAACATTTGATTGGAGTTTTACTACTCTTGATTTTTCAGCAGGATTCGATCCTTTCGGATATTCCGTTGATGGAAATTTCACACAGTTAACGAACAATGTTGGCCCTTTAGCACAATCAGGAACGGAGACTGTGGTTATCCCTGCAGGAGAAGAATTCTGTTTTGTTCAAACCAATGATTTTATTGATGCTGCAACTACTGTAGTTTCAATTCTTCCTGGTTTAAGTGGTGATTTTGAAGTAGCAAATTGGACTGCAACTGGTCCTACTAATTATATTGCACCAGATATTACTGACAATTGTGGAGTTGATTTTAATAGTATTTCAACTTTTAATGGAAGTTTTGATTGTGACGATGTAGGGAATGGCAATTTTGTTACGACATCTGCACAGGATATTAATAGCCTTACTGGTTTTTGTTCTACAAATGTTACTATTGTTGATAATATATCTCCTACCCTTTCAGGAGTTCCAGCTGATGTGACAGTAAATTGTAATGCTGTACCTTCTGTTGAAACAGGAATAACTGCTGATGATAATTGTAGCGTTGTTGGAATTGTATTTAATGAAACTTCTACTCAAGTGATCAATCCAGCAATTTGTGAATTTTATAATTATCAAATTACTAGAACTTGGTCTGCAACTGATGTCAATGGGAATTTAACTGAAGAATCACAAGTAATTACCGTTCAAGATGTTGCTGATCCAATTTTCGACTCAAATAGCTTCCCTAATACTGTGGCTGCAAATGCTAGCGCAGGATCATGTAATGCTTTTGTGTCTTTAGAACTAACAGCTTCTGATGTATTAGATCTACCAGGTTGTGTTAGTTTTTCAGATCTTACTATTACAAATAATGGATCTGGTGCGGGTGATGCGGATGCTTCAGGAACTTACCCAGTTGGTAGTACTCCTGTTACATTTACAGTTACAGATCCTTGTGGTAATTCAAATACTTATACTGTAAATATTAATGTAACAGATAATACTCCACCTATTGCTGCATGTAATAGCATAATTGTAGGTATTCCAAATGGACAAGATTCAATAATTATTGATGCAGCATTAATTAACTTAATTGATAATGGAAGTTTTGATAATTGTTCACCAACTGTTGATCTAGATGTTTTTCCTAATGTATTCTACTGTTCACAAATAGCAGATGGAACTCAAGATGAATTTGATATTACTTTATCAGTATCAGTTCCTGGAAGTACAGATACAACCTTCTGTGAAACAACAATTATCATTCAAGATAATAATGATCCTATCTTAACTTGTGTTGACCCACTAATTATCACGTTAGAAGCTGATGGAACAGCTACTGCTACCGCAGCTATGTTAAATGGAGGGATTGACGATTGTTCTGATATTATGACTATTGAATTAACAGGTAATACTGCTTTTGATCTTACAGATATTGGTTCACATCCAATTTCAGATGGTATCACTCCTACTCTGCAAGTAACTGATATTCATGGTAATGTTGGAACTTGTACTCCGAATACACTTATAGTTACTCCACCAACGACTTGCTTTACCTCTAATGATGTTACTGCAAATGGTGAAGTAGAGATTCCATATACTACTACTAACTTTACGAATGTAATTGGCTTCCAATTTAGTATGCAAGTAGATGATGAAACTGTTGCCACTTTTGCACAAGATAATGCTAATAACCTTTGTGGTGCTATAACTTTAAGTGTTCCAAACCTAAGTGGAATCCACCAAAACTTAATTTGTAATGGTACATTCACCAATCAAATAAGTGCGGATGGGAAAGTACTTTCTGTTTCTTGGTTTAATACTTCTCCAGATCCTATCTCTATCCCTAATGGTGAAACTTTATTCAACTTTAGATTAAATGCACTTGGTGTGGTTGGAGATATGACTACTTTCTCAGTTACTGGAACTCCTTATACCAATGAATTGACTACAAAATATGGAAATGATATTTTAGAAGATGTTCCACCACTTTGTATTAACCCAATCGGATTTTTTGAAGTTGGAGATAATGCAACACTTCCAATTTCTGGAAATGTAAGTACTTGGAGTAGAACTAGAATTGATACGATTGGTTTGGATACGATCTCAATGATGCCTCTTGTGACAGAGCCAATTTTGGATACTGTTGTTTTAGTTGCTGGTCAAGGATTAGCTAATGCTAGCTTGGTAAAAATTGAAGAATTGTTACCATTAATTAGTAATTCTCCAGATACTACAGATACTGACATGACTGATGGCAACGGAGATTACACTATTCAAGTTTCTAATGTTGCAGGTGGAGTGGCTCTTGATTTAGTTCCTAGAAAAAACAATCCTAACTGGTTAAATAATGGGGATGTAAATTCTAGTGATTTATTCTTTATCCAACAGCATATTGTTAACAATATACCGTTTACCTCTATCTACGATTATGTAGCAGCTGATGTTAATCAAAGTCAATCTATTACTACACTTGATTTGGTATTAATTCAAGATGTTATTGTTAATCCTGAAATTTCGCCAGTACCTTCATCAGTAATTGATGCATACAATCCTTGGAGATTTATCAAAAAAGAGGATGCAGAGTTACTTCTTGATCCATACGATTTAAATCCAGCAATAGCATTACCTGCTCAACCGATGGCACCTCCTGTTCCTTCTGCAAACAGAGTTTACAATCCAGCTGTATTACCTATGACTGATGTAGATTGGGTTGCAGTAAAAGTTGGACAAATCTTCGGAGGATTAAATACTAATACTTTAACTACTAATGATGTTGACTCTCGTACAGGTGAAAACTTGGTAATGAGTGTAGAAAATCAAAAGGTAACAAATGGTGAATTAATTTCAATTCCTGTTTATGCGAAAGATTATGCAGCATTTATTGCTTGGCAATTTACTTTAGAATTTGATGAAAACTACTTGGCTTACGAAGGTATGACAGCAGGTGCAATCGATGGTTTTGAGGAAAACAAATTAGGATTGAATGCGGTAGAAGAAGGAATCATTGGTGCACTTTGGTACGGAACTCCTAATACTGTAAAATCTGATGAAGTATTGTTTACTCTTCAATTTAGAGCATTGGATGATGCAGATGCATTGAGTGGATTGATCAATATTTCTTCAAGAACAGTTAAGTCTCAAAGTTCATTAATCAGCGGGGCAACTGGAGAAGTGAGTTTAGCATTCTTTGCTCCTACTGCAACTTCAACTACTGATTTTGAATTACATCAAAATAGACCGAATCCGTTTAATGGAGAAACTTTAATTAGTTTCAACTTACCGGAAGCTGGTTTTGCAAAAGTGACTATATCAGATATTTCTGGTCGAACATTAAAAGTCCTTGAAGGAGATTTTGCTAAAGGGTACAACGAAGTAAGAATCCAAAGCAACGATTTATCTTCAACTGGCGTTTTATATTATCAACTAGAGTCAGCTGAACATATTGCTACTAAGAAAATGATTATTCTTAATTAAGAATTTCATTCAATAATATACTTGTGAAAAATAAGCGTGTTTTTTTAACATGCTTATTTTTCACATTTTAAAAATTTTGAAACAAAACCTTGAGAGCTTATATTTTTTTAATAAAAAAAATGAATAAGCACTAACCTACCTTTAACCTTACACGTATAATTAAGTCGAGCATATTCGACCTTATTTTATTTTTAATTAATCCCGACCGAACATGTTTTCAAAAAAAATAATTTCATCGGTAATTTTCCAACACATGAAGAAGTTCCAATACTTTCTATTGCTCGTGCTATTTGCCTTGCCAATAAAATCTTTTGCACAACCTAATTTTATTGTCGAATCAAACACATCATCATGTGATGACCCTCCATTTATGGTAAACCTAAATGTAGATAATTTTACTAATGTAACCTCATTTCAATTTGCCATAGAATGGAATGCAGACCTTATTGAATTAACCAACCCCAATACTATAAATACAAATGCACTTTCAAGTGGATTTCAAATTGGTATAGATAGAGTTAATAATATTGGTTTGGATACCATTATTTTCAGTTGGTTTTCAGGAGCGGGAGCATCAGGTACAACAATTCCAAATAGTGCAATTGTTAATTTTATCTTTCAACCTACTGGACAAACATCAAATCCAATACCTTCTGATATTTCATTTATTTCTATACCTCCGACATTTAATACTGAAGTAGTTTATGTTTCTAACGGAACTTTCATTGTTGAACCTGGAAACTATACCAATGGTGAAATCACGATTTTTGATAATGTGAATCCAACTATCACTTGCCCAACTGGTCCACTCACTTTTGATACTGGCGGTGCAACTACCACACAAATTACTGGAGCTGCGCCTACGGCAAATGATAATTGCGATATAGATTTTATTAGTTATGATTTATCAGGAGCAACTACTGGATCTGGAAATGGAGATGTGAGCAACAATGTCAATTTTGAAATAGGAACTACAACCGTAACTTATACCGTCACCGATTTTGGCGGAAATACTGAGACATGCTTTTTTGATGTTGTTGTAACCAATAACTCCACTCCTACCATGATGACTATTTCCATGGATGATAATTTGCCAATTAATTGTGAGAGCAATACCGTTAGTTTTAATATTTATGCTGAATTATTTAATAATATTCGAGGCGCTCAATTTACTATTTCATGGCCAGCTTCAGAATTGCAATATATTGATACTTCTAATTATGCCATTAATGTTGGAAATACTGCTTTTGGAACTACTAATGTTTCCAATGGTCAATTAGTTTATTCTTGGAATCATTCTGATGAAATTTCCTTACCAGATGGTATTTTATTTACGCTTGAATTTAATGTAAATTCTCCAGCTGGATCGACCATTCCAATTATATTTGTACCTGGGTCAGATGAATTTACTAATAATGCTTCAACGGTATTTCCATTTCTTCCAATAGATCCATCTGAATATTCAATGGTTGATGGTTCTATTAATGTTTTCGATAATGTTAATCCAACAGTAACTTGTCCTGCCGACGTTACAGTTAACTCCACCAATGGAACAGATGCTATTGTGAATGGAATTGCTCCTGTTACAAGTGACAATTGTGGTGTAATGGATACTACCTACACTTTAACAGATGTTGCTACTTCCAATAATATCGGAAACGGAACGGGAGATGCAAGTGGTACAACATTTCCAATTGGAACCACTACTGTTGAATATACTGTTACTGATTTTGATGGAAATCAAGCGACCTGTAATTTTGATGTTACCGTTCAAGTTCCAGGAGTGATTACTGTTAGCGTGGATAGTATTCAAGTTGATTGTGAAACAGGAACTGTAATGATTGGATTACCTGTTGAGAATTTTATTGATGTTATTGGGATCCAGTTTACTATCGAATGGGATCCAACAAAACTAGAATTCGATTCAATAGTTGTAGATAATTTTAATCCTGACGGAACGCCAGGATTAGGACAAGTAGCGAATGGCAGTTTTAATTTCTCTTGGTTTGATATTAGTAATCCAACATCCTTTGCTGATGGAGACGATATTTTAGTTTTAGAATTTATTATCTTAGATCAAACTATCGGCAATGATTATGATTTTACCTTTGCCAATGCACCAGTTCCTTTTGAGATTTCTACAGCTACTGCCACACCTGATCCTAATGCTATTTCAGAACCTGGAAATATAGAAATCGTAGATAATACTGATCCAGTAATTACATGTCCAGCAGATGTGACGATTAACTCAAACGGAGCAACAAGTGTAGTTGTAAATAATATAGAAGCAACTGCTACTGACAACTGTGGAACACCATCAATCAGTTATGTAATTTTGGGAACACCTCCTACAGTTGGATCAGGTGATGCAAGTGGAAATTCTTTTTTGGTAGGTACTACAATGGTTACTTATACTGCTACCGACGAAGGAGGGAATACTGCAAGTTGCAGTTTTAATGTAACAGTAATATCAGATCAATTGATGATTGAATGTCCAATGAATGTAAACCAAAGTACTGATGCAAATGTTTGTTCAGCTACTTTAGATTTGCCTGTTACTATTCTTTCTGATCCTAATAATATAAATACTATTTCTTGGGAGATAACAGGGACAAGTGGTCCCGTATCTGGTACTGGAAATATTTCTAACTTTGCTTTTAGTTTAGGAACCTCTACTGTTGTTTATACTGTTACAGATAATTTTGGAGGATCTGAAACCTGTTCATTTGATGTAACTATAACTGATCAAGAAGGACCAACTATATCTGGCATTCCAGCTGATACGACCGTGGAATGTGATAATATTCCATCTGCGGCAAATCTAACTGCAACAGATCAATGTGATGGAATCACTAATGTAAACTTAATAAATGAATCAACTGTTGCTGGCCCAATACCAGGTTCTTCTATTATCACTCGAACTTGGGGTACGGTTGATGCAGCAGGAAATATATCTACTGCAAATCAAACGATTACTGTAATTGATACAACAGCACCAACGATCACCTGCCCTGCTGACATCACTACAAGTTCTACTACTACTCCAGTATGTGGAGCCAATGTTTCTTGGGCAATTCCTACTGCTTCTGATAACTGTGATGCAAATCCTCAAGTAACCAGTTCATTTACACCTAATGATTTTTTCCCATTAGGAACTACTGTAGTTACATACTATGCTGAAGATAATGCGGGAAATATTGATTCTTGTAAGTTTAATGTTATAGTTAATGATACTGAGAATCCAGTATTTTCTAACTGTCCAACTGACATGACCATTCCTTCGGGAATTAGTTGTGATACTATTGTTACATGGACAGAGCCAACGGTTACAGATAATTGTGATAACAATGTTAATATTGTGGTTTTCCCTGCACTAGGTACTGCCTTCATGGCTGGAACAACTACGGTAACTTATACTGCAACTGATGCAAGTGGAAATATATCTACTTGTTCATTTGATGTAACAGTTGTTGACTCCGATGGACCAGTATTTGCCAATTGCCCAATGGATATGACAGTTCCTTCTGGAGTTACTTGCGATACTATTGTTACTTGGGTAGAACCAACAATTACTGATAACTGCGATAATAATGTTACCCTTGATGTTTCTCCTCCTTTGGGTACGGCCTTCATGAGTGGAACAACTACAGTAACTTATACTGCAACTGATGCAAGTGGAAATGTATCTTCTTGTTCATTTGATGTAACGGTTGCCGATACAGAAGCTCCAGTTTTGACAAGTTGTCCTATTGATACAACAATAATAATTTCTGGGAATAATTGTAGTGCTGTAGTAATGTGGGATATGCCAACTGCAACAGATAATTGTGATGTAAATCCAACCATCATTTGTAATATTCCTTCAGGAAATACTTTCTCTGTAGGAACTACACCTATTATTTGTACAGCAATGGATGCGAGCGGAAATGAATCAACTTGTACTTTCAATGTTATCGTTGAAGATACTTTAGCACCAAGTGTATTTTGTCCAATTGATGTAACTATTTCTACTAATGGAGATATTATTGATTTTAATTCATTTGATTTTATTGATGAAATATCTACTACTCCATTAGGTTGTGACTCTGTCATTGTCTTTTTTAACAATCCAACTGGTAATGATAATTGTGGTATTCCAACTATAACTTCAACTGAAATTGAAAGTGGAGATACTTTGGAAATTGGACAACATGTAATTCAATTCATCGCAACGGATGGTTCCGGAAATACTAATACAGTTCTCTGCGAAACCACTATTACAGTCACTTCATTTGTTGGATTAAATGTTACTGCATCTCCTGATACAATATGTACAGGAGAAAGTACGATACTTTCAGCAAATCCATTTACTCCAGTTCCTGGAGCAATCATTAGTTGGTCTGGTCCAAATCCACTTAGAATAATTCCTCCTGTTTCTAATCCACTTCTTGATAATATTACTTTGGAAGATGCAGGAACATACATTGCAACTATAACTGATCCAGCAACCAATTGTACTTCGATTGATAGTGTTTTACTTGTCGTTTCTCAAGGTCCAGAGTTAGCCTTTATTGCTAATACAACTAACTGTATTAATCCTGATGGAACTGATGTTATTCCTTTGTCTGTTCAAGTAACTAATGGTGTAACTGTGGATAGTTTTATTTGGACAAATCCTGCAGGAACAGTTTTTAGTAACGATCAAAATACAAGTATTCTTGGTGCAACAGAAGGTGCTGCCGGACTTTATTGCGTAGAAGTATTTGAGGCCGATGGTTGTTCCAATACGATTTGTGAAACTATTCAGATTACTAATATTCCAGATGCACCTATTCTTGTATCTACTTGTAGCGATTATGTCTGTGTAGGAGAGTCATGTACTTTAACTGGTGTTTCCATTCAAGTAGATTCTATGGTTTGGACAGCAACTGGAAATGATCCTGGCTTACCCATAGATGTAAATCAAAGTGAAATTACCATTACTCCTACAATGAATGGAATCAATGTTTATACCTATACCATTTTTGATAATGGATGTGAAAGTTCATCAAGTTTACCAGTCATCGTGAGTTCTCCAGCAAGTGTTTCTCCTGATACTGAGATTATTGAATTAAATACCACTAAAACTGACTTCTCTGTAATTGATAATGATATCATTCCTGGTTCATTGCCTGGGATTTTCACTATCAATGTTACCTCTGATGTCAGCAATGGAATGCTAATTAATCATGGAGATGGAACTTTTGATTATACACCAGACAATGGATTTATAGGAGATGACCAATTTATTTATGAAATATGTTTGGACTGTGATGGAGTAGAAGTTTGTCGGTGGGCAATTGTTACCCTTTCCATCGAAACTGATGAATGCCTCATTCCTACCGTAATTAGTCCAAATGGCGATGGTATGAATGACACTTGGGAAATCTCTTGTGTTAAAAATAGCCCTGATAATGAAGTAGTAATATTAAACCGATGGGGAGATGAAGTTTATCGAGCTGCACCTTACAACAATGATTGGGAAGGCACGTACAATAATGAAGATCTACCTGATGGAACTTACTTTTATATTTTTAAAACAACTGCAAATGATCCTGACCCATTTAGAGGAACAGTTAACATTTTCAGATAAATTAAGTTTTTTTTATAAAAAGTAATTTCCAAAAATTAAAATATTTAAAAATGAGAAATATTATTTTCACACTTGTTTTCATGACTTTCTCGACAGTATTATTGGCTCAACAAGAAGCTCAGTATACTCACTTCATGTATAACAATCTGTCCATCAATCCTGCAGTTGCTGGATCAAAAGGACATCCTTCCCTATTGGCACTTTATCGAAAACAATGGATTGGTTTTGATGGCGCTCCAGATAATAAATTGATTAGTTTCCACACTCCTCTTGGAAAACGAGTTGGGCTTGGATTAACTATTTCAAATGATAAAATTGGAATTTCAAATTCTTGGTCAGGTTCTATGGCGTATGCCTACCGAATAAAAATCGATGAAGAGACAACAGTCCAAGTAGGAATTCAAGGTTCTATGAAATATTTCGGACTTGATTTTAGAAATCAATTAATCCGGCAAAGTGGAGACCCATCCATAGTTTATAATAGTACAGATGAAAAATATTTAGGTAATGTTGGTGCCGGTATTTTCATGAATTTCAAACAAATGTTCTTTGGTGCATCAGTCCCAAATTTTTTCCCCAATACTATTGGTGTAGATAAATCGACTACTTTAGCAGCTATAGAAGTTCCTCACTTTTATGTAATGGCAGGAGCTTTGATTCCTTTGTCGAATGATAAAATTGCCTTGCGTCCATCTGCTTTGGCAAAGGTGGTTAAAAATGCACCTTTCGATTTGGATCTTAATTTAAGTGTCGTTTTTAATAAAAGTTTTATTGTTGGAGCAAGTTATCGGCTTGGAGGAACTGGAGGTGGAGAATCCATTGACTTTTTGTTGCACTATAAAATCAATAATATTGGACTTGGAATTTCCTATGATTATACTTTGTCAGAATTGACTGATTATAATAATGGAAGTATTGAAGCCATTGTGGTTTATGATTTTATCAAGGAGCAAATAAATATTGCTAATCCAAGATTTTTCTTTTAAAAAATATAATTTCCCAATAATTCTTTTTTCGTAAAAATCGTTTTAAATAATAAGTTTTGCTTGAAAAATTCAAAGAATTACGAATCATCTAAACTTGGCAAACAAGTAAATCAGGTTAATTCAAAATTCTTCATTTAAAACATCAATTAAGATTTATATACTAAAAAAGTATCCGTAAAAATTTTCTCATGAAGCATACAATTCTACAATTATCATTTTTGCTTTTTTGTTTTTCTACTTTTGGTCAAGAGTTACCTACTCCAACTAATGATATTTTCCTGACCAATGAAGTAAGTATTAATTCTGACCATCTGGAATTTAGTCCTACCTTTTTAGAGGATGGTATTTTATTTATATCTACCAATCCTGTCAATAAAAGATTTAAAGTAAAAGATACTCGAATTGACAAAAACATCATGTCTATTTTTCGTTCAACTAGAGATGAAGAAGGTAAACTTCAAGCACCTGTTCCGTTTGCAATTGAATTGTTATCAACCGTTCACGAAGGGCCATTAACTTTTGATCGTACTGCCGAAAATATGTTTTTCACTAGAAATAACTTAAAAGGTAAAAAACAAATCAAAGGAAAAGATGGTATCGTCAAACTCCAAATCTATACTGCACAACGCATGGACAATGTTTGGAAGAATGTCGAAAAATTATCTTTCAATGATAAGAATAGTAATGCTGCTCACCCTAGTATTTCAGTTGAAAATAATGAACTTTATTTTTCCTCTGATCGTCCAGGTGGAGAAGGTGGAATGGACTTATATGTAAGTATCAAATCGGGAGACACTTGGGGCGAACCAATTAATTTAGGCCCAAAAGTAAATACAGAAGGAGACGATGTTTTTCCTTTTATTCATGCAGATGGGACATTATATTTTTCATCCAAAGGAGCAGGCAAAGAAGCGGATCTTGACCTTTTTACAGTAAAAAAAGAAAATGGCGTGTGGGGAATTCCAGAGAATATGGGTGCTCCATTTAATTCGGGAAAAGACGATTTTGGAATCATCATCGATCGTGATAAACGAAATGGATATTTTTCATCTAACAGAGGTGGTGGAATTGGAGGAGATGATATTTATAGTTTTTATGCTTTAAATGGTTTAGAAAAAAATGTGGAAGAAGTGCCTGATTTTGAAAAAATTATAACTATCAATGTCAAAAATGAAGCGACTGGTGAAATCATTGAAGAAGCCATTGTCACTTATATGAAATTAGATGAGTTGACCTTAGGAAGAGCAATTACTGGAATTTCAAATTCTACTAGTGAAGAAAAAGATCCAAACGATTTAGTCTTAAAATTACCTATTGATGAAAATGCAAGAACTGGTTTGACTGATTTTAATGGTCAAATTCCACTTAGGCTTAATCGAGGAAGTTATGTTGTTAAAGTTGAAAAAACAGGAATGCAATCAAAACAAATTGCCCTCAATTCACAAAGCGACATCCTTGAATATACTATCGTTCTTTCCAAGTATGATCCTACTCTAGCTAATAATGGAAATGGTAGTAATAACGGTAGTGGAAATGGAAATGGGAATGGGAATGACGGAAATGGAAATAACAGTAATGGAAATGGTAGTAATAACGGTAGTGGAAATGGAAATAATAATGGTAGTGGAAATGGAAATAATGGAAATGAATCATTTGGAGACGGTGGAGTCGTAACAACCATTCAAGAAGGAACAGTTATCGAGCTACCAAATATCTATTATAATTTCAATGATGCTGCTATTCGACCTGACGCACAAACTGATTTAAATTCTTTGGCTGATTTTTTAATTAAATATCCAGCAACTGAAATAGAATTAATTTCACACACCGACTCTCGTGGAAATGATCGTTATAATAATCGACTTTCTCAAAGACGTGCTGAGAATGCAGTTGCCTTTCTAATTAAAAAAGGTGTTGATCGAAATAGATTAGTGCCAATCGGATATGGTGAATCTCAACTTAGAAATGCCTGTAATGATTTTAATACTTGTAGTGAAGCTGATCACCAATTCAATCGAAGAACTGAGGTGAAAATCACTAAAATGGAAGCTCCGATTACGGTGAAATTTATCAATAATCTTCCCTCTTATATTTCTGAAGCACCTACTTCTACCAAATATGCAGGAAGAAATAAAACCAATATTTCTCCTAGTAATCCTTCTACAACTGAAATTGACTTGAATGAAGGAAATGATGAATATGATCCTGAAGGAGATTACAAAGTCATTGCTGGAGTTTTTGCTAATATGAATAATGCGGAAAAAAGATTGGTTGAAGTGAGAGCCTTAGGTTTTAATAATGCGGATATTTTAAAACTTGGAGGAAGTGATTTATTCCATGTTGTCGTGAGTAGATATAAATCAAGCAAATCGGCCACAAATGCCGTTAGAAAATTAAAATCACAAAAGGTGAGAGCATTTGTAAAAAGTTAAATTCAGAATACTTATATAATAATCATCAAAAAAAACATCCCGATTTTTCATTTCGAAAAATACGGGATGTTTTTTTATAAGAAACTGTGTCTTTGATTTTTTCTAAAAGCGTCAAAGCATTAAGTTATTTTATTTACTCTTACTCTTACTCTTTCCTTAACAATACATTTACAAATTCTCCTTCCATCACTTTTGTTGATTTATCCTCATCCATTTTAAAATTAAAACTGCCTGAAATCCTTCCATTCTCACAACGATTAATTTTAATCCAACCATCTCGACTAATAAAAGATGATCCATCAGTTTTTTCAAAAATCAAACTACTATAATTCGCAAAAATTGTACTTCCTATATCGTTAGAAAAATTTTGATCGCTATTCTCATGCTCATTTCCAAAGTAAACATTAGAGGTCAAACAAGAATCCATTTCCTCATTTTCTAAGTCAACTAAACTCAAAGCAAACAAATTTCCATCTCCATCTTCTAAACTCATATTTAGCATTTTTGCAAAAACTCCTTCTGCCTGCTCCATCTTGAACAAACTTGCTTCCTTTGAGAAAAACCCTTTTGCAATTGCATTATTAATTTTACAATTAATGGCTGTTGACTCAAGGGCAATAGTTTTAGAAAATGGTAAAATAGAAGAACTAGTGGACAGTTCCAGATTTGAAAAACTAGGTAATGAAAGCATAACAACTAAGGTTAATGACAATAAGAACCAGAGAAAAAATCGTCTAGTGCTTTTAAAATTAAAAGGAAATACAAACGCAGATAATTGTTGTTTCATGATGTGATAAATTCTTTTGGGAAAGGTATAACACTTAATAAAAACAAATCACATGCCATTAAAATTGCATCTTAATTGTCATCATCTGAACAAAGCTGAAAACTATAGAATATTAGCTCGAACAAACTCAAAAAAAGCCCTAATTTTCAAAATAAAAATTAGGGCTAATTGTTTGTTCGAATTGATACAACTATTTATTTTTGCAAAACAATTTTTTGATAAATTCGCTCATCACCAAAATCAATTTCTAATAAATAAACTCCTGCATTCCAATCTGAGAAAGAGTAGGTTTGATTAAATTCTCCCCCAAATTCAGATTTCGAATCTAATTCAATTCTCCTTCCTAACAAATCAATTACATTAATTTTAAAATCAGAATTTTCATTTAAAGAAAACTGAATATGTAAATTATCTCTAAAAGGATTTGGATATATTTTCAAACTTCCTTGACTTAAATCTTCAATTCCTAAAACACCACAATTATACGCTGGATTGAAAATTTCATCACTTGAGAATGTATTCGTACAGCCAGTTGCATTGTCTGTTACCTCCAAAGTATAATTTCCAGATTGGATCATACAATAAGTCAATTCTGTTTCACCTGGTAAAAGAGTGTTTTCATAATACCATTGCAAAGAGTAATCTGCCGGCAAATTCCCAACTACTACAACTGCTAAAATATTATCGTCACCATTAAAAATTGGTTCTGCTGGTAGTGCATTTAAAATGATTTCTACTACTTCTGATTCTGCCGAACATCCAAAACTATTCGTGTATACAACAGAATAAAATCCAGTCTCTAAAGCTTGATAAAATGACTCCGTTGCTCCATTAATTGGTAAGCCATTTAACATCCATTGATTATTTGTTGAATAGGAAGAATTAAAAATTACATTCTCTCCCTCGCACCACGACAATGGCATTTCATAACTTAATTGAGGTTGATCTGGAACTGGATAAACATAAACTGAATCAGTTGTTCGAATGGTATCCACAGGATGAAGGATTGTCAATTCAACAGAAGAACTTCCATTGATCAAAATTCCATTTGAAAATTTATTAAAGGAATAAAAATCACATTCGTCATCAAGTCCACCGAGTCCTCCATCTTCATCTTTGACCACTAATGTATAATTTCCATCAATCAATGGCATATTAAAATTAAACTCAACTGGCGGATCTGTATTATCAATGGAAGCAGTTACCGTCGAATTTCCATTTGGATCAATAATATCTAAATATATATCAGGTGCACCTCCAAAAATATCCGCACAGTCAGATTCAATCACCCTAATTTTTGTCAAGGTATGACCAGACGTATCTATAACTGCCTGATAATCAACAGCGTATGTTCCTGGAGTAGAGTAAGTTTGATCTGATGGATTCTCATTACTACTTGTATTTCCATTTCCAAAATCCCACTCATAAGAAATTCCGCTATTCCCATTTGATGGAACATTATTATCAAATGAAACGGTTACCTCTCCACATCCAGCACTATTTGTCATCGTAAAACCATCGTTGACAGTAGTACTTGGAAGAATTTCAATCGTTCGTTGAAAAGTAGATTCTTGCGTGATAAATAACACTTTTACCTCCAAGACAATATCCAAAACATATATTCCAGGAGCCAAAGGAGTTCCACATATTTTTACACAACCATCAGTTTCATCCGCTGGAAAATAAACATCTTCGTTCGTTTCCCATTCCAGTCCAGGAGGCAAATTTGAAATATATAAAATTCTAATTTCGTCCAAAGTAATTCCTCCTTGAATCGTAGAATCATTAGCAGCAACTGGAGTAGTTGTTTTAGGTAATCTAAAACTTACATCTTCCGTATAGGCAGAATTAACTGAACCTGTTGGAACAGTATCTAAATAAATAGTATCCGCAACTAAATTCCCAGGTAAAGAAATTTGACAACCCGGACATTGACTTTGTGAAATTATTGGAAAAGCAAAAATGAAAATAAGTGATAGGAAAAAATAGGATGGTATAATTTTATGCAACATATAAAACGGTTTTTATTTATTAAAAAAATAAAAATTAGGGGAGATAAGTTGCTAGGTTTTTTCTAAAAGGAGTCAGAAAAAGAAAAAGAAAAATCGAACAAGGATTTGAGAAATTTGACGGTACCTCTCCAGTATACTTAAACAGGCATCGTCAAACTTCGAAATTCGAAATTCCTTGTTCGATATTCATTATTCCCAACTATCTATTGATAATCATCTTCTCTGAAACAAGTGCTCCATCTTTCTCAATGGTATACATATAAATTCCATTCGCTAATCGACCTCCGTCAAATTCATGATTATTTGTTCCCTCATAGACAGAAATTACTTCTCGGTGAATTTCATTTCCAACTAAATCAAATACTCGGAAAATTAAATCATCTGAACGGTCAGCAACGATTTCGATATAAGTAAAATCACTAAATGGATTAGGTACATTCCGAATCGAAAATGTCTCAGCTAAAAGATCATCTGCCGAATCAACAAAGCAATTAGCATCACCTTCTGCCTTGACATGAAAAAAGTAATTTCCATCAGCTTGAGGAAATAAAGGATCTGGCAAAGTCACCGTTTGTGGATTTCCAATCAAGACTAAATCATCACTATAGATAGTCATCTCAATTTTTAAATCAGAAACACCAACGGCCTCTGGAGATCCAAATATCGTGATGCATGCCAAAGAATCCGCTGGAACAAATACACCTGAAGACGGAGTAAAACTATATTCCATTCCTGATGGTAAATTAATAATTGCTCCAGCTTCTGCCACAATTATAGAATCGATTGTCGCTGTAAATCCTGCTATGGTAATTGTCTCTGGAATTTTTATCGTCCAAGTAAAATAGTATGGAGTATTTACACAAGCTGTATCTTGAATACCTCCATTTGGATTGGTGTCTTCATTATAAGGAGCAGGATATACTCCAAATGTAGAATCTTGATATTGTACATTTGGTACACAACCATCTGATTGAGCATTGGTAGAATTCATCAAAAAGAATGAAAATAAACTTAACAGTAATAATTTTTTCATGTGAATAGTTTAAAGATTTTTAAATAAATGAAAATAACATTCCCCATTTCACTTTGGAGATATATTTATTAAGAGAATAAATTTTGTAATGTGGATTTCCCAATAAATCCTATTGGGTAAAGTTAGGTAGGTATTTCTAGAATATGTAACGTAAAGTTAGAAAAAAATATGATAGGTTTTTACAATTTATTTTAAAAAAAATGGGTTAGGTAAAAAATTAAATGTTTATTTTTTTTGAAAAAAACATTTTACAATTCAATTTTTCTTCTACTTTTGTTTTCTAATTACCTAAATCCTACCCTATAGCATGAACATCCGTTTATCTAATTTTTAATTTTTCAAACCTTTTACAACATGCATCACATTTATTATAAATCGCTGATTATCAGCACTTTATTAGTCTTGTCCACCTTGGATATTTTTGCACAAACGGCTACCATCAAAGGGGTAATTATGGATAGAGAGCTAAATGAACCGCTTATTTCTGCAACTATTTCTGATCAAAATGGCAATGGGGTTACCTCTGACATGGATGGAAATTATGAACTTAATTTACCTCCAGGAAAAAATAATATCTCTTTTAGTTATATCGGATTTAAAACAATAATTAAAGAGGTTAATCTTTCTACTGACGAAATTCTGGTTTTAAATATTGATTTAGGGATAGAAACCAACCTTCTTCAAACTGCCACGGTTACAAGTGGAAAATATGAAAAACCACTAGCTGAAGCTACTATTTCTCTTGAAGTGCTCAAGCCTCGATTATTAGAAAGTACGAATAGTACTTCTGTAGATGACCTGTTAGGGAAAATTCCTGGAGTTACGATGGTCTCTAATCAACCTAATATCAGAGGTGGTTCAGGTTGGTCTTATGGTGCTGGAAATCGGGTGTTATTATTATTAGATGATATTCCTGCGCTTCAAGCTGATGCAGGATTAGCACAATGGGATGATCTTCCTGTAGAAAATATAGCTCAAATCGAAGTCGTCAAAGGAGCCGCTTCTGCATTATATGGTTCGTCTGCGCTAAACGGAATTATCAATGTGCGGACTGCTTACGCTACTTCAAAACCAGTCACGAAATTTTCTGCCTTTTATACGATGTATGATGACCCAAAAGATATTGCAAAAATTTGGTGGGATAGCATTCAATTAAATTTGGAAGATTCTACCTATAGCAAACACTCGAATAAATTTTCCGATCAACCATTTGAATACGGTTTTAATTTTGCTCATCGCCAGAAGTTTGGCAAATTAGATTTAGTCTTGGGAGGTAATTATTTGGATCGATCAAGTTTTAGAAAAGAGACTTTTTCTCGATATGGAAGATTTTCTTTAGGAACTAGATATCGAGTGAATGATAATTTGACCATAGGTTTTAATTCGAATTTTAATCCTGGCGAAAGTGCTAGTTTCTTTCTTTGGGAAAATGGAAACGAAGGAGCATACAAGCCTTCTCCTCTAGGAGGTTCGATCAATTCCTCCAAAAGATTTCGATTTACAATTGATCCATTTGTAAATTATTTTGATAAATCAGGAAATAGACATCGACTAACTGGGAGATGGTATAATGTCAACAATAACAATAATGATAATCGATCCAACACTTCTAAACTTTTTTATGGCGAATATCAATTTCAAAAAAAATGGACCGAACATGATTTAGTGATGTCGGCAGGTTTGGTTTCCAATTCTGTTTTCGTGGAAGCAGAACTCTATGGAGATACGACTTACACAAGTCAAAATTATGCTACTTATCTTCAAGTGGAAAAAAAGTTTTTTGACAAATTAAATATTTCGTTGGGTGCTAGGTATGAACAGAATACTACTCGTAGCCCTGAGGAAATAGTTGCAGGGAATTTTAGAGATACCATTCCTAATGGGAAAATTTCAGAAGGAAAACCTGTATTTCGAATCGGTGCAAACTATCAACTAGGCAAAGCAACCTACTTACGTGCATCTTGGGGTCAAGGCTATCGCTACCCTACTATTGCGGAACAATTTATTTTTACGAATGCTGGAGGATTAAATATTTTTCCAAATCCAAGCCTAAAATCTGAAACAGGTTGGTCTTCTGAAATTGGAGTAAAACAAGGTTTCAAAATAGCCAACTGGAATGGATATATAGATGTTGCAGCCTTCTGGTCAGAGTATCAAGGCATGATGGAATTTCAATCAGTACCAATTGGTTTCTTTGCCTTCCAATCGCTTAATATTGGTGATACTAGAATCATTGGTACAGAGTTAAGCATTAATGGTTTTGGAAAAATAGGTAATGTAACTACCTATCTATTAGCCGGTTATACATATATTGATCCAATATATACCAATACATCTATTGATGCTCAGTCGAGTTCTGAAACCAATATCCTTAAATATCGAAATAAACATTCTTTAAAATTTGATCTCGAATTTCGATATAAAAAATTCATTCTTGGTACTGGTTACATCTACAATTCAAATGTAGAAGCGATTGATCGAGCTTTACAATTACCGCTATTTGGAATTGCTCAATACAGAGCGGAAAATGATAATGGCTATGGCAATATGGATTTCAGATTGGCATATTCATTTACTAAAAAATTCAAGCTAGCATTTATTTCTAAAAATGCTTTGAATAATGAATATATGGTTCGCCCTGGAACTTTGGAAGCACCGAGGAGTTTCACACTTCGGGCGGATTATACGTTTTAGTTAAACGGTTAATCAGGCGATAAAAAAAATTAAACTACTCCGCAGCAAGCTGATGGAGAAAAAAAAAAACAGTTTCATAGATATCAATATAGAATTTCATCATATAGGCACATAGAAAACATAGAATTTCACCTATGTTTTCTATGTGCCTATATGGTGAAAAAAATTGGTCGTGGAGGTATTTTTTCACTTATGAGATATCATTGCTGCTGTTGCACCCGATGCAAGCATCGGGGAATTCTTTAGATTAAATCGTAAAGTCCTGATTACCTGATCAACCGTTTAACTATTTAACTAATCGACCAACTCACATCGCAAAGTCCGGCTTCCGCTTCATCCACTTCCCTCTTGTAAAATCTGGAAAATTCATCGGCTGACTTCCTGTCGCAATACTTTGCTCAGACAAACAAGTAATTGCCATCCAAGAAGCTGCATCGTATACATCAATCGGAGGATTCTTTTTGTTTTTTACAGACTCTACGAAATCATTGATAACGAAAAAATCCATTCCTCCATGTCCAGCCCCAGCAGCTTGGCTTTCATATTTTTTCCAAAGCGGATGATCATATTTTTCTAAATAAGGTTTAGCATCTTCCCAACGATGTGGATTTGGACTCACTCCTTCGAGGTACAAAGATTTATTCACCGCCATCCAAATTCCTTTCGAACCTTGCACTCTAAATCCTAAAGAATAAGGTCTTGGCAAATTAGTATCATGACTTAAAATAATTGACTCACCTTTAAAAGTTTTAATCACCGTCGTCGTCACATCACCTAATTTAAAATCAACTTTTGCATTAGGGTGATCCTTCCCGCCCTTCGGATGATCGACTACATAATTATGTAAACCTCTTGCTTTCGAAGAAGTAGAAGTCAAATGCATAAATCGATTTCCTCGATTAATATTAGTGTACATCGCAACAGGCCCTATTCCATGCGTCGGATACAAATCTCCATCTCGATAAACAGAATGATTCGTTCGCCATTTTGATTCACTAAAACCAGTTTCTCCAAATTCAACTCCTGAACCATAAGGTGTTTTTCCATCATTAAATTTTACATGTCGCAAATCATGTTGGTAGCCACCTTCCAGATGAATCATTTCTCCAAACATTCCTTTCCGAACCATATTTAAAATTGCCATCACATCTCGTCGATAACATACATTTTCCAAAAACATACAAGGCACTCCCGTCTCTTCATAAGCATTCACAAAATCCCAACATTCTTGAATATCCGTTGCACCACAAACTTCTACCGCTGCAAATTTTCCAGCACGCATCGCTGCCACCGCCATCGGAACATGTAATATCCAAGGTGTTGCAATTAAAACAGCATCAACTTCTGACATTTCCAACATCTTAAGATATGCTTCTTCGCCATCTCCGAAAGTTGTAGGTATTTTTTGCCCAGCTTTCACGACTAGATTTTTTGCTCGAATTAATGATGGAGCATAAGTATCACAAAGTGCCACCACATTACAATCTTTTCTTTTCAATAATAACCCCAGCAAACCTGTTCCTCGCTCTCCCAAACCAATTACTCCGATATTCACTTTCCGATCATCTTTTCTTTGCAAAAAACTTGGAGCTTCTCCAGATGCACTAAGTGGTAAACCCAATCCTGCTCCTGCCAAAGCAGAGGTGGTAATAAAATTCCTTCTGTTGATTTTCTTTTCCATAATTTGTTAGTTTTGAGCAAGATATAAAATCGAAATTAAATAACCTTCAAAATGCAGATTCAAATTTATACAGATGGAAGTTGTCATACTCAACAAAGAGTTGGAGGTTGGGCCGCAATTATTTTATGGAAAAAAGAAAAAATAGAACTAAAAGGTTTTGTAAAAGATACCACTCATAATGCGATGGAAATTTTAGCGGTACTTAAAGCATTAGATTTTTTAGAAAAAAACAATAACAATACATTTACAAAAATAGAAATAGTTTCTGATAGCCAATACGTAGTAAGAATTCTAGAAAGAAAGGAAAAACTAAAAGCGAAGAGTTTTTTAACAAAAAAAGGAAACCTAATTCGAAATGTGGAATTGGTAAAAAAATTAATTGAACGAATCGAAACCCTTCCACTTATTTTTACAAAAATAAAAGCGCATCAAAAAGCGACGGATAAAATTAATTATAATCGAGTGGTGGATCATTTGGCGAGAAATGAAGTGCGAAAAATTGTAAATCTCAATCACTAATTCCAGTCAAAAATGTATCTTTAAAAATCTGAAAATAAAAAAGCATAAATATGAAAAAAAGTATATTATTATTCTTTTCACTTCTCACTTTTATAAGTTGTTCAAAGGAGGAGGATACTCAAAATATTCTAGGAAAATGGAGTGCTCAAGAAGAAATTATTTATCATACTAATAATGTTTTCGCTTCAGAGTTCACTTCCTCTTTTGAAATAGATTTTAAAGAAAATGGAGAAGGAATATCAAATCAAGCATCTTCCTCTTTCAAAGAAATTCATTGGGTCGCAGATGAATTAGAAAATATTGCATTTATTATTAAAGCATTTACGCTTCAAAATGGAGAAGTCATTTATAGTACACAAAAGTTTGATATGGAAAAAAATACAACATCGGAACAAATATGGAAGAGGAAGGTTTCTTATTCGAATTCAGCGAGTGGCGATCTCGAAGAACAATTTATCACATGGACTTTAACAAGATAATTTCTACTTAAAAACAGAAAATTGAACTACTCCGCAGCAAGCTGACGGAGAATCAAAAAAAACAGTTTCATAGATATCAATATAGAATTTCACCTATGTTTTCTATCTGCCTATATAGTGAAAAAAAATTGGTCGTGGAGGGATTTTTCACTTATGAAATATCATTGCTACTGTTGCACCCGATGCAAGCATCGGGGAATTCTTTAAATTAAAAAATTACTGTTGTAATATTTTCAGTAATAATACACTCAACTCCTTCCCTCTCGTCAACGTCATCATATGAGAACCACCCTCAATTAAGTAGTCATATTTCACTTTTTTAATAGGAAGTGTATTATCCTTATTTCCATGTATATGAATTATTTTTTCATCATAACTCACTCGTTTCCAATTAATTATCATATTAACCGAGCGTTTCATAAATCGTTTATCTTTATCCTCCAACATACTTTTAAACGTTTCCTTTTCTTTATTTCGATCAGGCTCGACTATGGGTTGCATTACTTTTGCGCCCCATTTCATCATTCCTTTTGGCACTAATTTATGAATCGGAATCACTCTTTGAAAACGATATCGTTGTGGCAATTCTTTCCGGCATTTTGCGCTCGAAATGATGATTGTTTTTTCAGGATTTAAAAAATCAGTCATCTCCGTCGCCAACATTCCGCCGAGCGATGTTCCCATCAAAACAAATGATTGAGTGGTGTCAATTTGAGTCGCCAACCTTCGAGCATAGGCTTCCATTTTTTCTCCACGATTTGGAATTTCATATTTCACAAAACGCACTTCATAATTTTTACCTAAATCAATATTATTAAAAAGGCGGTGATCTGCACCTTGTCCCGGAATATAATAAACTATCATTTTAGTATTTTCATTTTGAGAAAAAACAATACATTTACAAAATGTAAAAAAATATATAAATAGTATCTTTTTCATAAAATTAGACTTACCTATTTTCCTTCCTCCAAACAATTTTCAATCCCGACCATTTTTCATCTACCGCACAAACTTTTATATCAACCAATCCATTCGCCAAAGCAGTATTGCGAATCACATCCTCATTCAAGTCAGTTGGAATCTTCGACGCCTTTTTATACCATGACACCCAGATCATTCCATCCTTTTTAATTTCATCTTTTATTTTAAAGAATGATTTCTCAAAAGTTTTGATATCCTTGGCAAAAAGATGAATAAAATCTACCTCCCTACTTTTCCGTTGCAAAATTTTTACATCGTCAGGTAACTCACCGAGTAGATCAAAATAATTCTCTGGTGAATAGATTAACCGAATTCGAAAATTGTTTTTGATCCCCAGTTTTTTAACCAATGGAATCTTAGAATAACCACTTGACATCTTTAGGATATTTTAAATTAAAAATACAAAGGAAATTTAGTATTTTTCTAAATATTAAAACCTCAAATCTGAAGATTTTTTTATTCATTAGAAAACAAGAATACCATGGATTTTTTCAAAAAAGCAAAAAGTCTAATTATCCCAAAAGTTGATTTTGAAGATCAACTAAATTCTACTGTCAATAAATTGGGAGATTCGTTTTTTGAAAAATTGGAAACGGTTCTCGAAGAACGAAAAAATGATTTAAATAATTCTAATCTTTCTCAAAATCAAATTGATGAAGTCATCAAAAATTATGCTCAACAAAATATGATGATTGCAGCTTCGGCAGCAACAGCTCCTGGTCCACTTGGAGTAGTCGCAATGGTATTTGAAATTACTGGTGTGGTGGGGAACCAATTAAAAATGACGTACGATATTGCTTGTGCTTATGACAAAGAAGATTTGATCAATCGAGATTTATTGATTGATATTCCATTACATGCGATGGGGATTGAAACGAATTTGGACCAGATTCAAAATGCCTCACCCACAGAAATGTTAGAATCTACACCAGAACTTTTAAAAGAAAAAGCTACACAACTTGCCAAAGAAATTGCCACAAAATCTGCTAAAAAATCACTCGTAAAATTTATCCCAGTTGCAGGTTCTATTTTAATGGCTGTTTGGACAAAATCAAATACTAGAAAAGTAAGCAATGCAGCTGTTTATTTTTTTGATAAAAATAAAACCCTAAAAGTAGATAAAAAACCAATTGAAAAAATCGACCATTTACTTATAGAAAAATTACACTTGCAAGCCCTCTTAAATTTGATGAAAGCCGATTCTTTAAATTCTCAAGAGGAAATTGAATTCATTGCTCCTATGATCGAACATTCTAATTTGGATGAAAAAAGTAAAACTGAATTGATGACTAGTTTACATACAGATCAATTCTATTCCATTGATTTTCAAGCATTTAAAAATGCACCTGATGAAAAGGAGGCTTTAATAACTGACCTAGTGATTTTATATAAACGGGATAAAGTAACTCATCAAAATGAAATAAAATATATTCAAGAAACGGGCAAAACTTTAGGATTCGAATTAGAATATATTAATGATTTGTTGTCAGAAGAATAAAATTTCCTTTGTTTTGCTCTTTAAAGTATTTGAATAGAGTTTATTCTAAATAGAATTGTATGTGAAAACGTCAAACGAATAAATTCTAATTTTTTTTCCTTAAAAAATTATGAAAGATTGATTTTTAGATTTAACTACGGTTTTTAAATAATTTAAGTTTACCTACTATATGAATAATAACGATGTCATTCGACGAGTCCGATACACTTTTGATTTTAATGATGATAAAATGATAGAAATTTTTGCCTTGGCAGAAAAAGAAGTAACTCGTGCACAAATTAGTGAGTGGTTAAAAAAAGATGAAGATCCAGATTTCAAAGGAATTTACGATAAAGACTTGGCTACTTTTCTAAATGGATTTATCAATCTTCGAAGAGGAAAAAGAGAAGGCCCACAACCTAAACCTGAAAAGACTTTAAATAATAATTTGATTTTGAGAAAATTAAAAATTGCATTGAATTTAAGAGATGATGAAATGGTGGAGATTTTTGACCTGGTGGATATGCGAATTAGTAAGCATGAGATTAATGCGTTTTTCCGAAAGCCGACGCAGAGTCAGTTTCGATTTTGTAAGGATCAGTTTTTAAGGAATTTTTTATATGGGATGCAAAAGAAATATCGTCCAACCTAATTTTTCAAAATCGAAAAGGATCTAAAAAACTAAATATGTAGTAAAAGATTATTATTCCCCACAGAAGGAATAATAATAAATTTCCAAAACCTCCGACAATAATTTTCCATGTAAAGATTTCATTTTTCTTTTTACTTTTATAGGAATTTCGAATCCCAAAACAATTAAGAACAAATCCAATCATTCCAAAAAACAAACTAGCTAAGAAAAACATTCCTCCCCAGCTAGAGGAAACAACATTAAAGTCAAGCAAGTTAGTTCTTTGTAATAATTCAAAAATAATAGGTAAAATCGTATAAAAAATTATTGAATACCAAAACTGGTCGTAAGATTTTAATGCGAACTTTGGTGGTTCGATTTCTTTCTCCATCTCATCTAGGATATTGTTTTCCATTTTTTAAATTAAAAATATTTCTAATAGAAGTGGAAGTATTATAGTAAAAAAGATAATTACAAAAATCAATATAAAAAGAGTGAGACCAATCTTTCCTATTTTTGTTTTCGTAGTGGACTTTTCATTGAACCTCTCTCCTTTAAGGCTATACCATATTCCTAAAAAAGGAAAAACTAAAATTCCAAAAACTAATAATGATTCAATCTGAAAATAGAGATTAAAAGAAAGGTTTTTCCCAAACAGAGGTAAACCTATGACCCTAGTCAAAAGACAGAGAGATGCTATTAAAAAATAACCATAAGCTCGCAATCCATACTTTGGATAATGATTAGATTCTATCTCATCTAAAACTTTATTGCTCATCTAGTTAATTTAGCTCAAAAATTTGAAAAGAATAAAAAACCCCAAAAGGAAAAGTAAAAATAAAATTGGATTCCCAATGCTTCCCATAGTCTTTTTCCAATGAGTTCTTTCTTTGTTTTGTATACTTTTTTTAACATTAACCAATCCCAAAATACTGGAAATAAAAGCCGACAAAATTAATAGCGTAGGCAATACCAAAAAAGAAATCCCTCCTGTAAATCCAAATAAAGAACTGCCTAAAAATATTATATCACCCACAAAAATTAAAACAACTATGATAGCATACAAAAAATATTTGAAGGACTTTAAGCCGTATTTTGGATAATTCCCCGTTTCTATTTCATCTAAAATATTATTTCCCATTTTTATTTTTTAAAATAAATCAACAACATAAGAACCTACTATGATTAAATATATCAAAATACCAAGCGCAGATGGAAGAAACAACAACATATTTCCAACTGCTCCAACATATTTTTTCCATGAAGACTTTTCTTGAAATCGTTCACTTTTTGAAGCGTTAATCATTCCAAATAAATTTAGAAAAAAAACTAGTATGCCTAAACCAATTCCAATGATTAAGTCTAGAATATCATTTCCTCCAAAATAATCGTATGGAGGCATTTGATTATAGGCAATCAATAAGTAAACTAGAATGGAAAATAAAAATTGATTAAACGATTTATTCGCATAAACTGGGGGACCACCTATTTCAAATCCTTCTTCAATAGGATCTTCAATCTCATCTAAAATTTCATTTTCCATCATTATATTTTTTCCAAAAATAACAAAATAAAAAGGTCATCTAAAATTAATTAGATGACCTTTCTATTTGTAATACCGCTGAGGTGAATACATTTACATTACCAAAAGTAAATCATAATCACCGTCATCAAAATCACTAATAATACCATATGAAATCGGTAATCTTTATACCAAGGCAAACCACCCATTCCATCATTCAATAACTCCCTTCGGAAGGTCAACAACTCAACTTGCGCAGGATCAGGTGCTGGAGTCATTTTACTAATTACTACAAAAATCACCGCACTCAAAGCAGTCATGATTCCTACGTTAGACGTATAATGTAAATTTATTATTTTCTCTGTTCCCTCTCCCATCATTGCTTCCCAAGGCGCAGTATCTGTCACTAAAAAAAGTAAAGCTCCTAGAATTGTTCCAATAACTAAAGTCCAAAAGGAACCATCTGCATTTCCTCTTTTGTAAAAAACACCGACTAAAAAAATCACCGCAATTGGTGGAACAAGAATAGAAAACATTTTTTGTAAATAAGACCAAAGGTCTTGAAAGTGATCAATATTCGGAGCCCAAAATGCCGCGATCAACATCAAAACAACAGTAGTGATTCTTCCATATTTGACTGTGTCTTTCTCTGTCAAATTTGGATTATTCGGTTTTACAAAATCCACTACTACTAAAGTCGAAGCTGAGTTTAAAGTAGAATCAACACTCGACATAATTGCAGAAATCAATCCTGCTAAAACTATTCCTACCATTCCAACCGGTAGCGCCTGAGTCACAATAGTTGGGAAAACTTTATTGGTGTTTTCTGCCAATTCTGGAAACTGGTCAACTGGAAATAAACTGATCGCCATCGCTCCAGGAATTACCATCACAAATAATGGAATCACTTTTAAAAACCCAGCAAGTATCATCCCCCAACGGGCATGTTTAATATCCTGCGCTCCAAGTACTCTTTGAATGATATATTGATTCGTCGTCCAATACCAAAATCCTAAAATCGGAACACCTAAAAATAATCCTGACCAAGGCATGCTTTCATCATCCAATGGTCGAATCATGGAAAAATGTCCTTCAGGTGCACTAGCTACAACCTTTTCCCATGAATAATCTAATTTCCCAAATAATACCCAAGTCAATACAGTACATCCAATAATCAAAATAATTGATTGAACTGCATCCGTTATCACAACTGCTTTCAATCCCCCAAAGGCAGTATAAACTCCTGCTACAATTGCCAACCCTAAGCATGTTTGCCATAAAACTAAATCAGGAAAAAAAGTTTGCAACACTATACTTCCGGCGTATAGTCCTCCTGCCATTTCAATCAAGACACTACTCGCAATTGTCATTACTGAAAAGAAAACTTGCGAACGTCGATCAAATCTCTTTTCCAAAAATTCAGGAATTGTTGTAATTTTTGATCGCAAATAAAGTGGTACAAAAACTACAGCAGCAATAATTAATGGTATTCCTGATAGCCACTCATAAACAGATTGCACCACCCCAGTACTATAGGCAGCTCCTGACAATCCTACTAAAGTAGCACTTGAAATATTGGAAGCAAAAAGGGATAAACCAATCAATCCATAAGTGAATGTTCTTCCTCCTAGGAAAAGGTCTTCACTTGTTTTGGTTTTTCTGGAAACATAAAATCCGATACCCATCACAAAAGCAAAATAGGCAAAGATAATCCCGATATCAATATTGGAAATTGGATTCATAAAGTTGATTTTTTCGTTTTGTTTAAAATTTATTCCTGCGATTGGTTAGTTCCCAATCTCTAATATCATTTTTTCTCCAAAGTAATTAAACCAGAAGCTGGAACATCAAAATCGTATGTTTGTCCTTTTATTTCAAGCTCTGATTTATTTGTAACAATACCTTTACAATTATAAATAGTCACTAAACAATTTCCTATTTCATGGTCAAATGTAACATAAATTTTCTCTGTTATTTTTCCATTGATAAAATCTATTTTGGAAAAATTGGATTCGCAATTAACAATCACATCTTCGTAAATGCCGTAAATAATTTGATCTCCTTTTGATGATTTTAAAAGTGGATAATTTGAAGATGGCTTGCACGCAATGAATTCTCCATCCATCAAAACATCTCTTTTTCCCATCCAATAATTGGTATAGAAACCAATCATCAGTCGATACTCCTCAGAAACTTCTGCCATTCGAATAGAAACTTGAGGTACAGAAAACAATACATTTACAAATTGTAAAGCACCCAATTCTACAGGCTCATCGTAATGCCATTCCATCATATCGGAATGGACGACCGTTTCTCCACAAAGTAACTTTACATCCGTCGTTCTGATTCGATTTGTTAGGCTATCATTCGGAGCATCGAAGGCTCTAAACATATTTCCATATTTACGCATCGCTGGTCCAATATATTTCTGACGAAATTCAATTAAAACTTCAGGTTTGATTTTCTTTAAAGTTTTCGCTACATCACTCATCAAGCGATCAACTGCTGCATTTACCGAAGCATAATCTCGTCCATCTTCTTTGGTCAAAGATGCAGTTTCTGGATACAATTTAAAGTCATCAATAAAGTCTAACTTAAAACCATCCATATTCCAATCACGTAAAGCATTTGCGTAGATATTAATTAAATATTCTCTCACCTCAGGATACCGTGGATCAAAAACAGGTGCCCATCGATGATCTTCTGTCAAAAATTTTCCTTTAAATTTTTGATAAGCTTTTGACTTTATACCACAAAAAGGAACGGAATACCAGAGCATAAATTTCATCCCTAATTCATGCACTCCTGCAACAAATTCTTTCATATTGGGTGTTCGCTCAGGTTGCCAATCTCCTGTATAATCATATCCTCGATTGCTATCTTTCGTTTGCCAACCATCATCTACGATAATCACTTTATAGCCTAACTTTGAGGACAACCGACACTCTTCTAATAAACCTTCGACGGTAATATTTTGATGGTAAGAATACCACGTTGAGTACAAAGGCAATTTGCAAGCATCGAAAGTTTCCATGGGTTGAAGTGATTCAAAAGTCGCCCACCATGCTCCAACTGCTTGAATGCTTTTGGAAAAATTTTGTTGGTGGTTATCAATTCTAATTTGAGTTTCGTAAGAATCCGTCGGAGGCATTTTTTCCGTAAAAAATCTAATCTGGCAATAAATTAAATTGTCTTCTTCTCGAATTGGCGCTTCCATTTGCAAGGTATTGATGACATCAGCGCAAGCAAATGTTTGGATATTTTCATCTTGATGTCCATAGAGGCAAATGACAGGAGCATCAACTGACACTCGAGATTCGACAGTTGGTTCTTCCCAATCTGCTCGTAATCTTTTCTCATGTAATGCATTGGTACTCCAAACACCTTTAATATTATGTGCTGGAAATTTCCATCGTAAACTTAAAATTGGCAACTCACTAGGAACTTCGGCTGTCAGTTTTAATCGAATAATTTGTACTCCTGATTCATTTGAAATTTCTTCCAGATTGACTTTAAAAGTTTTAGTGTCGCCAACAATCTCAATATTTTTGAGAGTAGTTTTATTTTGTTCTAAGGTATTTGTTGATTTCACGAGTTCTTATTTGTTATGTTTTTTGAATAGTTCTTAGAGCATGTTTAACTCTAAGACATTTTTTTTTGGCATTTACTGATTATTTTTTTTCACCATATAGGCACATAGAAAACATAGATTATAGTTTTATAAAATGGACTATGCTATCTATGTGCTATATGGTGAAAAAATCTAAATAGTTGAAGTCTCCTTCTTTGCCATACTTTCTAATTCTTTGTCATAATAATGTGTTGCATCAAAAATCAATTCATCCATTTTTTTATTTTCCAAAACTGCTCTTGCTTCATCCCATTGCAAAGTATTTTTAAAATCCTCCATCACTTTTTCACGAATCATTGAAATACTTTTTATATCAAAATATAATCTGCCCGTTCGTCTGACAAAAAAATCTTCTGCACTTGAGACCATTTCATGATGCATTCCGAACCAAGCCTCTGCTCTAGCCAATGAAACTTCTGGTGTATCTGAAAATTCAATCATTTTTAGCAAAATCAAATCTGCTTGTGTTCCATAATTTGTCGTCAGATACCAAGCGTAATATTTATCTAAACCTTTAAACGTTACAATTTCTTCCAGTTTGCCAATGTACTTTTTAACTGCATCGTAATTGACTAATGGTTTTGGCGTCAAAGGAATTTTTTTTGTGAAACATTTTTTAAAACTCCTCTTGGTTACCCCTTCCATTTTTTTCAAAACCAAATCTACAATCCGTTGTCCCATTTTTCGATAGCCTGTCAATTTTCCTCCAGCGATAGAAATCAATCCTTTTTCTGAAACAAAAATTTCATCCTTTCTTGACAACTCTGAGGGTGACTTTCCGTCCTCATGAATCAAAGGTCGCAGTCCTGCCCAATTGGATACGATATCTTCTTTCGAAACTTTGACCGAAGGAAATGCATGATGCACCGCTGCCAAACAATAAGCTGCATCTTCTTTGGTACACACTACCCGATTAAGATTTCCAGTATAAGTCGTATCCGTCGTTCCAACATAAGTTGCACGACCTCGAGGAACGGCAAAAATCATTCGTCCATCTGGTCCATCGAAATAAGTCGTATGTTTCAATGGAAATTTTTCATGTGGAAAAACAATGTGAATTCCTTTCGTCAAATGCAATTTTTTCCCACTAACCTTTCCATCTTTTTTTCGAATCTGATCTACCCACGGACCTCCAGCAGAGACAACCATTTTTGATTTTATTTCAAATTCGCTTCCATTATTTTCATCTCGACAAATCACTCCATTTACTGTATCATTCGAATAAGTAAAATCTTTTACCTTACAATAATTCAAAGCAATTGCTCCATGTGTCGTGGCCGTTTTTAATAACTCAATGGTGAGCCTTGCATCATCCGTTCGATACTCAGCATAGTAGCCACCACCTTTTAATCCATTCTCATCGAGTAATGGTTCGAGTGCCAAAGTTTGTTTTTTTGACAACATCTTTCTTCGATCATCTCCTTTTACGCCAGCCAAAATATCGTAAACCATCAAACCAAATGAGGTAGCCCATTTTCCATAAGTTCCTCCCTTTATTAATGGCATCAACATTTTTTCGGGTAAAACTAAATGTGGTGCCAAGCGATGTACGATTGCTCTTTCTGTTCCAGTTTCTCGTACCAAACCAATGTCCAATTGTTTTAAATATCGCAATCCTCCATGAATCAATTTAGTGGATTTACTACTTGTTCCTGAGGCGAAATCTCGCATTTCTACCAAGGCAGTTTTTAGTCCTCTGGAAGATGCATCCAGAGCAATTCCTGCACCAGTTGCCCCTCCTCCGATGACAACTAAATCAAAGGTTTCGGTTTTTAATTTTTCAATATGTTCTTTCCGATTTAAAATCGAAAAGGGGAATTCTGTTGAACTCATGTTTAATTTTTTGATGTGATTTTATTTTTTAAAAATAGGTTTTCTGAGAATGTAAATATGTTACACTATTTGATTTTGTTGACTTAAAAGCATTAAACTTATTTTTTCAACCTCCAACAAATCCTACATATTCAACCTCATATTTTTCAATGCATTGTAATTTGAATAAAAGAAAGTTTAAATCATCTATTATTCTATGATCATTTTTATCTTTTTTCTCCTTTATTGAGAAATAATTTCCCCAAGGAAAATCCTGAACTTTAGGTACGAATATTTTACTTCCAAATTCCGGATTTTGTTTGATCGCTTCTATAAAATTTATAGTTACTCTTCTAAAGTCATTTATTCTACTCCAACCTTCGTTATTAGTTTTATAGGCTAAATCCCAGTTTTCAATTTCATCTTCTATATCAATCTTTATTTTTTCTATCTCCGTGAGATTATTTTTTTCTTCTGCTAAATATAATTTATACTCTAATTCACTTATATCATACAAATGGTTTTTAGGGTATTTTAAATAAATACTTAAGTCTATAGAAAGTAATTCTTGAACTTGCTTAAATTCACTTTGATCAAAAACAAATCTTGATTGAAATAAAGCAAAATTATCAGAGAAAAATCTCTGTACATTTTTATCTGTACATTCCATTATTTTTAAAAGTATTTCATCATCTCTTGTTTTCGGTATTAACTGAATATCATATCCCATTTTCTCTTATTGCTTTTTTTCATTTATTCATACACACAACTCTCCTTCTTCGAACAAGTAAAATAAGACTTATAATTCTTCGCCTTCTTATCCATACAACCACATAAATCAAGAATCTCAATTTTCCTAAAATCAAAACCTTGACTCTCCGCTTGAATCGAAATATATCCTTCGGTCATTCTTTTCCCCGCTGGAAACGCCAAAGTATCTAAGCCTGGCAAATCACCTCCAATCACAGGTTTGGAATAAGTCATCACCGTATCACCTTCGATCACATGATGAATAATCGAATCTCCATAAACAATTGCTTCAGCAGTTACCCATTGCTCTCCGTGGTATGTTTTACTATTTGAATCCACACAATGTGGTGTGAAAAATTCTCCATTCAAAGTCACATGACAACCTGGAGTACATAAGTTTCCTGTATGTCGTTCATCTTTTCCATTTCCTCCCAACAATTGAAATTCAATCGACATTGGAAATCCTTGATCTAAAGTCATCGACTCCGGCGACTGACAATGCAACATCAAACCATTATTCGCTACAGCCCAACCTTCGCCTCCATTCGATTGTTTTCCAAAAGCTCGATATTCCGCTCTTAGTCGATAATGAGAAAATTTATCTTCATGAAAAAGATGTCCAAACTCATTTTGAAAAGTATCATATTCTGAATAGTTTGCTTGCAAGTTTCCATCGATCACTCGGAAGGTATTATTAAAATTATCACCCATTTTATAACCGGCAAACTTTGGCGTCCAACCTTCCATGTCTTTCCCATTGAAGAGTTGTTGCCATTCTTCTACCTTAGAATTATCTACTTGCTTATCAGTAGATTCACATCCAAATAAAAACAAAAAGCATGTAAAAAGAATAATTAGGTTTTTCATTTTTCGTTTTGTTTAGAATAAGTTATTTTAATTTTTCAACGACGAATTTCCCAATCAATTTCCCTTGTTTTACTCCATCTTCAATCGCAGGCATATAATGAATTCCTCCGTACAATCGACTGATCGCCGCTTCCTCTGCAGCCTCATAAAAAGAATTAAATTCCTTTGCTGGCAAACCATATTTCACCTCTGAATTATCTAGATAAGCAAAATTATCTCCAATCAAAAAAGTCAACATTTCAGCTGCTGCCGCTGATGCAACACTATGTCCGCTGGTGTGTTCAGGAAATGCTGGTGTTTGCAAAAGTGGTTTCCAGTCAGGGTCCATGTGTTCATTAATATATGTCTCCGGACGAATCAAACTACTTCGATATTTCTCATCCCAACAACTAATAAATGCATCATACAATGTGATGCTTGTCAATGCCATCACCTTAGCCGTTTCGATGGCAGAGAGATTTTTTTTCTGTGCTGCAATTCCTGCAATCGACATCCAATGACCTCCTGGTGATATTTTTTGATCAAAAAACATCAAGTGACCTTTGGTGTGTGAAACGTTAGGATTGCAATCCCAAAATTTTGCGATAGCAGTTTTCTCTTCATCCAAATCTTTAATTGCAGTCATCACAACTTTTGCTCCTTCATAAAATTCAGAACTTTTTTCTGTTGAAAAATTAGTTGGCGCATTCGGACTAAATTGACCTGCAGAATCAATTACCATTGTTCGCATCGTATTCCAATTTGGTTCGATAGCTGGCATATAATCCGGCGGAGTTGGTTTCCATGCACCTGACGCTTTTGACAAAACATATTGCGACAAGGCGGTACGTTCCAAATATTGATCTTGCGCTGACCAATTGACAAAATGTTGTCCAACAGTTTTTCCATATTCCACCGAATTTGAAAATAATTCATTAGATAATCCTAAGTCCTTTATTTCAGCCAAATATTTTATTTCAAATGAATCTACTTTTTCAAAATCAAAAACTAACGGTTTTGCAGCAGTCGAAAAAGCAACCATACTTGCTAATGGAAAATAAATTTCTTTATCTTTTTTAGGACGTGGTATCGTTTCTAAACCATTCAATTTTTCAGCTAAACTTTTATAATTTTCATCATTGACCGCCAAAACTTCGTAGGCAGCAATATGTGGATAAGCATAAATTCGACTACAGACTGGTGGCGTAAAAATATCTGTCACCATCACATCTGTCAAATCTAAATTCCACTTCACTTGCTGATGTTGGGAAAACTTATTCAACTTAACAAAGTCCATCGGTTCATTTTTACAACTTGTCCAAAAGACTAAAATTGCAAAAATGCCAACTCTGAAAATATTGTTTTTTATCTTTTTCATTCTAAACAAATCCTAATTGTTTCATTATTGTTAATCGATCAAACACTTGAGAATGCCCTGCAATTTTATTGTTATAAAAATGATAAATGGTCATTCCATTCGTTTTTATCTTTCGGTTTGTAGGAGGAAAATCTCCGATTTTTCCGAGGTTCGTTCCAGTCATAATCCAAGTTATGGCGACTTGGTTTTCATCAGAGATTGCGCTAGTAATTTCAAAATGAATATCTGGAAAACTACCAAATGAAAAATTTAATCGTTCCTTAAATTCTTCGTGAGACAATACTTTTCCTTCCCAAGGATCAGCATTATCTAATTGAATTTTATATTCTGAATGAACATATTTCTCTACGGCTGCATGATTCTTTTTATTCCAAATCTCTTCCATAAAATCTCGTAGAAAAACTTCCTTGTCCATTATTAACAATCTTTTATTCTTTTTCAAAAAAAGGCAATGTTTCCAAAGTCACTTTCAATTTTATGGTTTGACCTCCTTCATATTTTTTCCCATCAAAACCTAACCATGTACCCTTTGGTAACAATATATTTACATTTTCTACTCCTTGTTCAACAATCGGTGCAACAAGTAACTTTTCACCAATCAAAAATTGATTACTTACCTTTTCAAAACCTGACTTGGGAAATTCATATTCCATTGATCTCAAAATAGGTTCTCCCGTTTTAGCAGACTTTTCAGCTTCCGCCAAAATATAATCGCTAAACCGTTCTCGCAAAGTTACAGAAGTCAAAACAGCTGCCAAATGTTCTTTATCTAAAATCCGCCAAGGGGCAACCGAAAATTGCATCATCGGCATCAAAGCATGACATTGTGCTGAGCGAACAATTAATTCTTGATCGATACTTTCGAGTTTCAAAAAGGACTTAAATTCTCCACCACCAATCATATCTGGACAAGCAAAAGTATATCCCATCAAACCTTCCATAATCATATTGGGAACTAATTTTGTCAAATCTTCCCAATTGTGATTTTTATCTCGCAATCGATTGGCGATAGGTTGTCCCCCCATTTTCCAATTCACTCGATATTCATTGAGTGGATAGTCTAATCCGATTTTTGCAAATAATTGAGCGTGATCATTCGCACTTGTTGCTGGGATATGACTCACCACATTATGATAGAACTCCATGTCGCCAGCATCTAATTTAAAACCATCCACTCCATATTTTTTTTGCAAAAAATCTAGTTGATTTTTAAACCAAGCAACCGCTTTTGGATTTGACAAATCTAACAATCCACTCGCTCCATTCCACCATCGAATTATGGCTGCTTTTCCTTCTTCATTTTTTAATAACAATCCTTCATCACGCAACTTTCGATAGACATCTGAATCTGCACTAATAAATGGACAAACCCAAACCATCACTTTAAATCCTTGCTCATGCAATTTGTCCACCATCGCTTTAGGGTTGGAAAAACGGCCTGGGTGAAAATCCCATTTACCATAATTCTCTTGCCAGTTATCGTCTATCATCAAAACACCCGGTGGCAATTTATTATCTAAAATCGCTTGCGCATATTTTAAAATATCTGCTTCGTTTTGATCGTACATTAATTCGATCCACGTATTATATTGTGGTTTGGAAAAAAGTAATTTGTCTGGCATTTTTCCACTTGGAGGAAAATATTTTTCACTTGCAAATTTAAATGCTTCTTTTAAATTTGCTCCTGCCTTTTTATAGAAAACTAGATCGTTTTGATCATTGATTGTAATCTGATTTTCTACTTGAAATTCAAAAGGTGCCTCGCTCCAAATTACTTCTCCTTGGTCTGACAATAATAAAGGTTGCACTTGATTACCATAACTATTTCCGATTAAACTTGCAGTATATCCATTTTGAAAAGGCATCTTATATCCATCGTTAATCACGGCTCCCCACCAGTTTGAATTTGCATTGGAAAATGATTGAGGCGTAATAACGTCAATTTCATTTTTATTTTCACCACAAGAAAATAAAAATATAGTTGACAATAAAATCCCAATAATTATTTGTTCCAATTTCATTTTATAAAATTCAAATATTGTTTTTCCTAATAAAAATTAATTCAATGAACCTATCTGATTCAATCTCAAAGGAAAATTTCGTCCCTCTCCTTTTGAATTAAAAATAGTAGCCTTTTTTATTTTTTCATCAACATAAATAGACCTCGAAGATTGCGATAAATAACCAGAACCATGGTAAATTTCATGTTTAGAAAGTTCGCCATTTACGTTTTCTAACAATATATACACATCGCTATCTTTGACCTGAATTATTTCTTGATTATCACTTCTCTGTTTGGAAAAAACTTTTAGATAATCAGAATTACTGCTCGTTAAATAAAGTGGATCACCATAACCATTCATTAATCTTGACAATCCTTTCACATCAGAATCAACGAAAAACCCTTTATTTACAAGAGTATTTTGAGAAAAATTGCCATTCCCATCACCACTTAAAATCAGTCCTTTGCAAGCATCATATCTTCCAATTCCCACTTCCGTAGAATACGAATTTCCAACCATCATTAAATCTAAATTTCCATCATGATCCAAATCTTCCACCTGTATCCCAAAAATTGGAGCTACTTGCGCTGGCATTGGAAGGTTTCGTAATTCAAATTTTCCGTCTCCAAGATTTTCTAAATAGCTACTTGCAAAAGTAGTAGTTTTTAAAACGTGTGCTACTTCCAATTCTTCTTCAGCGAATGATTTTCGGAAAGGCGTTTTTCCATAACTCGCATAACTTCGAAATCGAACTCGCATCGCATTGATCTGTTGAATCAATAAATCACGAGGATGCAAGATATAATTTTCGTCTCCAATATATTGGCACATCACAGGATCTATTCGTCCGTTTTTATCATAATCATTTGCATAAACACATACTGGTTTATCCTCAGAAGCTTGGTAACAAGAATTCAATCCTAAATTTCCCATCACATAATCTGTATCTCCATCTGCGTCAAAATCACCACTAGAAATACTATTCCACCAACCTGAAGAATTTGGAATTTTGGGTCCTGAATTTTGGATCTCTCCATTTTGATTTTTTAAAAACTGAATGGACATCCACTCCCCCACAATCATTAAATCTTGCCAACCATCATTATCGTAGTCTGTCCAAAGTGCGGAAGTCACCATTCCTAGTCTTCCTTCCTGAGGAAGATATTGTTTTGAAATATTAGTAAAAACAATATTTCCATTTTTGGAATCATTGCGCAAAAGATAACTTTGAGCAGCAGTTGGATATCCTCCAGGGACTATTCTTCCTCCTACAAAAAGATCCAAATCTCCATCTTTATCGAAGTCAACAGCATTTACATTTGCACCGCTAGAAAACATTTGGGGTAATGCTTTTTCATTTCTAGTAAAATTACCTTTGCCATCATTCACGTACAATCTATCTTGATACATATTTGAATTTTTGGGAAAAGAACTTCCCCCACTCACAATGTATAAATCTAAATCTCCGTCGCCTTCTGCATCAAAAAACAAACTTCCCATATCTTCGAAGGCAGCATCAAAATCTTGGGTTATTTTTTCAAATTTACCATAGACTTTTTCATCTTCTCGAACTAATCTTTTAATGGGTGATTTTTGGAAAAAAAGCTGACCGGCAAAACTACCTGAACCGCCAATATAAACATCTTCTAAACCATCTCCATTGACATCGCCGATTGCAATTCCTGGGCCATTTTGAGAATGCTTATGAGGTAAAAGTGGTTGAATTTTAAAATCAACATAATCATTTTCTTGATGTAAAAATTCTAATCCAGTTTCCTTTTCAACAGATGTAAATATGTTGTTATTAGTTGACTTAAAAGATTTTTCTTTTTGCTTCGCATTTTTATAAAAAACAGAAATAGTCCTGTCGGCAGAAACATTTTTTATTATCTCAGATTTTCCATCAGCCCAAATTACTTCTATTTTTTTCACCAAATCATTTTCTCCCAAACCAAAATGTACTTGTTGACTCACACTTGATTCATAACCTCGATAAATATTATGTTGATAAAATTGTTGTTCACCATTTATCAAAACCTTGATTTTTGCTCCAATTCCATTTGGGTTGTTTTCATTTCCATGTAGAGTAATTTTCAAGAAATGATTTTCAGTTAATTCGTTAGTTTTATTTTCATAAATAAAAGCACGATCATTCACGTTATTAATGACCATTTCAAGATCGCCGTCATTATCCAAGTCTGCGAAAACTGCTCCGTTGGAACAAGTTTTTTGAGTAATTCCCCACTCATTACTTTTATTATTAAAAGTCAAATGATTAGAATTGGCATTATTTTCAAAAACATAATTTTGGATTTTGGCAGCACCTAAATCTTGAATTGCTTTTAATCTATTTTTATGTGATTCTCCCTTTTTACCAAAAGGCGAAGCATTATTTTTTCTTTGATAACTGATATAATCCAAGTTGCCGACATCTCGTAAAAATCCATTAGTGACAAATAAATCTTTGTCTCCGTCATTATCCAAATCTGCAAATAAACTGCTCCAACTCCAATCTGTTTTGTCAATTCCAGCCATTTGACCGATCTCACTAAATGTTCCATCGCCTCGGTTGAGTTGCAAAGTGTTGCGAGTGTATTGAGGTTCGTATTCCATTTTCTGAGTTAATTCAAATTTATCATAACTCGAAGAAGGAATGATTAATTGACGCCGCTCATTATCTTCTGGCAACATATCGACAACAAAAATATCAGGCAATCCATCATTGTTAAAATCGCTGATGTCATTTCCCATCCCCGCAAAACTTGTGTGATCTAAACTTGTAGATGCATTGTTATAAAAAGTTCCATCTTGATTATTGAGGTATAAAATATCATTGGTGAGGAAGTCATTGGAAACGTAAATGTCTTGCCAACCATCTCCATTTATATCGCAAGTGGAAACACCAAGACTGTAGCCTTCGAAAAGGATTCCTGCTGCTTCACCTATCTCCGTAAATACGCTACCATCGTTGCGGTATAAGCGATCTGTTGATTCACTTTCGCCATTTGTTTGTTTTGGCCGAATATTATTGACGTTTGCTAAACTGTAATTTACAGGATTAACAATCATAAATGCGTCTAGATCATTATCATTATCGTAATCAAAAAAACTAGTGTGCATAATTTGTCTGCTATCGTCAAGTCCATAGAATTTTGCTTTGTCAATGAAGGTGCCATCTTTTTGATTTTCAAATAAAATATTAGCCCGTTGTTCATCCGTTCCGATACCAGTAACGCTGATGTAGATATCGAGCCAACCATCGGCATTGATGTCCACCATGGAAACTCCAGCGCACCATTTGCTAGTTTCGACACCTGCAGATTCTGTGATGTCTTCAAATTTTAAATTTCCTTTGTTTAAATATAATTTGGAAGAAACTCGATTTCCACTAAAAAAAACATCCTCCAACCCATCATTATTAATGTCTCCAACTCCTACTCCACCACCTGTATAAATATTCATAAAAGCGTACATATTGAATGTATCGTTTTCTGCGATGGTGTTGTTAAAATTGATATTGGTATGAGCAGCAGAGAGTAATTTAAAAATTGGTTTTTCTGTAACACTAGTTTTACAACTAATGAAAATCATTAGAAATGAGAAAAAGATAAACGATATGTATTTCCTTTTTTTCAAAATTTCACTTCTCTTTTTTCTCCTTTGGAATTATAAATGGTTACTAATTTATATTTACTTGAAATCTCAATAGTTCTAGTTGATTGAGATAAATACGTAGAACCATGATGAAATTCCATTTTCAATTTCACCGCAGACTTTCCGAGTAA
>JBGCFD010000167.1:0-16879 GCA_045106765.1 Saprospiraceae bacterium
GAAAACTGTGTATGTGGAAAATGAAAAAGCAATAGATGCTTCAACTGCTATTTCAGGAAGTGGTCCTGCCTATGTTTTTTACTTTATGAATTCAATGATGAAAGCTGCAAAAGGAATGGGATTCAATGAGTCGGAAGCAGAACTTTTGGTGAGTCAAACTTTTAAAGGTGCAGTTGATTTATATAACAAAAATAATTTCTCTTGCGAGGAATGGATTGCCAAAGTTTCTTCCAAAGGTGGAACCACCGAAGCTGCGATGGCTTCTTATCATGATAAAAAATTAAAGGACGATATTATTGCTGGTGCTCAAGCGGCTTTTGATCGAGCGGAGGAATTGGGAAGAGTGAAGGTTTTAAAATAATTTACTCAGGACGTTGAACGTTTTACGGACCACCATACGATTTCATTTAGACTTAACTACCTCCTACTGGAAATAGGTGGGTTAATTTGACTAACGACTAAAGTTGTTTATATAATTTTTTGAATATCGAATATCGAATAAGGAACAAGGATTTGAGAAGTTTGACGATGTAAGTATAATCGTGGTCTTGAGAAATATCGTCAAACTTCTCAAATCCTTGTTCCTTGTTCGATATTCGTTATTCCATTTTTTCTAATAAACTCTACTAAGCACATTAAGTAGTCGGACCATTATTATAGAAAAAAGAATACTATAATTTTTCTAGTTCCTCTTTAACATAGGAAATTCCATATGAATAATTAATTTTCTCAAATAATTGCAAAGCATTGTTAAAGAATGCTTTTGCCTTTTCTTTATTTCCTAATTGAAATTCCAGTTGTCCAAAATTCATTTGACAATTAGCCTTGCCCAGGTCTGATCCAGTCTTTTCATATAAGCCCGAAGCGCTTTCCCACAATTGACGAGCCGAGTCATTGTTTCCTATTCGAAATTCCAGTTGCCCCAAATTATATTGAAACTGGGGCTTAAGATTTTTAAAAGAATCGCTTTTCAAGTCTGCACGAATTATTTTTTCTATAATTTCTTTGGATAAAAAAGGTTTAAAAATAAACAGATTCATCATTTTATCAGCCAGATCCAATAGTTTAGGATACTGTAAAACCTTTGATGAAAAATATTCCAAAAACTGAAAAATAAAAGGAAGGCGATTTAGTAAAATTGGATGTTTTTGAATATAATCCTCAGGCATATATTCCATTGCAAACCCCATCCCATCTTCAAATACCTGCTGCTCTATTGATTTTTTATTTTCCTTTATTTTTGCTATTGCAAACCTTTTAAATGGAGGAAGCATATCCAATTTTCCATTTTCCTTTCTAAGAATACTTCTTTGTAATAATATAGCTCTATCCTCAGCAGAAGCAATTTTATTTTCAGCAAAATATTCAAGGTCTTGCACAGAAACACCTTCTGGAAAAAAACAACATAATGCCCAAAGGCGAACTGCATTGGGGTGGTCTTGAAGACTACCAAAACTTAACTCTAGAGAATAATCTGAATCATCTAATCGATGACCTCTTTTTCCAGCATATCGTTGAGTGATGATTTTCGAGCCATTTTTCCAAGCCTTCGTAACTTCATCTAAGGAAAATAAATCAGCTCCTCGGGAAGCGGTCAAAATGATAGATAATGGGTGGCACCCTAAATCCTTTTGAATAAAATCTTTTAATCCTTCTTGGTCTTTAGTCAATTCTTCCCCACTACTTTTTCGCCATTGTTCGATAAAAAGTTGAGTAGCATCTTCGATTTCTAATTGTTTGATTGGAAAAACATTCCAAGTGCCTAATTGAGTTCGAGTCGTTGAAATCCAAAGTGTATTATTGATATTTTTTAATTCATCTAACAGTCTAACTATATTTTTATCTTTCTCTAAAGTTTCCAAATTATCCAAGACAAAAATACCTTGAGAATTTTCTATCGCTGCAAAAACCTGTTCCTTTTTCGCTATGTCAGATAGTCCTAGCAATTGACCAATCGCAGATAATAAAGCAAGGGTGTCGCCAATAAATTCAACTTCGACCCAAAAAGCATTTCGTTTAGCATGCTTTTTCAAATATTTTCGAATGGCTTGTTTACAAAAATCTGTTTTACCAATACCTGCCTCTCCTTTGATTTGAACAGCCAAAGTTTTAGGGTTTTCAAGAACCTTTAGTATATCTTCTAAATCCTTATCACGTCCCAAAAAATTCTGAGGACAGTTCAATCTACGATCATCAGTCCCATTTATTTTATAACCATAAGTGGTTTTTTGAAATCCTTTTGCTTCAACTTCTTCTTTATAATCTTTGAGTGGTTTAAAGGGTTCGATCATGGAAAGCATATCGGCTCGAAGGGTATTCAAAGTAATCGTTTCTTGATCTATATTAATTCTTCCTTCTCTTTTTTGTTGATTAAAAAGATCAAATCTACCGGATAATCTAACAGCTTGGTTTTCAAAAGCGGGAACATTTTGGAGTAATTGAATAGCTTTTTGGAATTCATTTTTTTTGATCTTATCAATTATCTCATAATAATTTTTTTCAGGTAAGCTAACTTTTTCTTCTGGGATGATCTCAGAAACATCAGTTGGAGAAGAAGCTGGTTTCTCGGTAGATTGATTTTTGTTCGTATCTTCTTTTTTTCCAAATAGTTTTTCCCAATCTGCTAGGAATACAGAAACTAATAATAAAATAATAAATAGAATGGTAAGTATGGCGATGTAATGTTCTCCAAGGTATTTGGCGCAAAAGATTTCTGCTTGGTCAGAGACCATGTTGATTATCAATGCAGTTAAATTGACCATTAATGCGAGAACGACTAAAAAAAAAAGTTTCCTTTTCATAAATTGAAATTAGACAATTTTCAAATATAAAAAAATATTATCGTATAAAAAAAGAGACAAGAATCTGGAAACAATAATCAAAATCTACTCACTCACCAGGCGTTACTTTTTTTAAACTTGTCGTTATTTGAGAAAAAAATTATGAAGCTTTTTTCTCTTTTACTTTTTACATTTTTGTCACTTCCCATTTTTTTATTTTCCCAAGAAAAACTAAATCCTACTTTTGATATTTTTAAAGGAACGGCCTACGAAATTCCTTACAAGGAAAGATATAATTTAAAGTATCATCCCAAATATGAAAAATATCCAATCATCACAGAATTCGAATGGGATGAAATTGATATTCCCGAAACGGAAGATGTTAACTTATTTCCAAGTGTAAATAAGCGGTATGGGTTTGCTTTAATTTTGACTTCTACCGTAAAAATTTCTTCGGAAGGCTGGTACAAATTTTCTTTAAATTCTGATGATGGTTCTTTACTTTGGATTGAAAAAAAACTACTTGTCAATAATGATGGAACGCATCAAATGTTGTTGAAGGAAGATTCCATCGCACTTGTTCCAGGAAATTATCCTATCAAAATTTGGTATTATCAAGGATTTCCAGATCGATATGGATTTCAATTCAATGCTTCTTTCTATAGAAAATTAAATGCAAATGAATCCATTACTCCACTAAAAAAGAAAAGTAAAAAAGAAGAAAATATCAAGTTGGTGATTTCAAATCAAGTGCTTAATTTTGAACACAATAGTTATCAGATTGATGGAAAAGCCAAATTATTTTTAGATGATTTTTGTAAAAAAACACTTAACAAAGTCGATTTGGAAAAAATTGAATTGATAAAAATTACTGGTCATACCGATAATTCTGGAAGTGCTAATTATAATGCACAACTCTCCTTGCAACGGGCAGAATCATTGGCGAACGAATTGAAAAAAAGGATTTTATCCGATGAAATAAAATATGAATTAAAAGGACTTGGTGAAAGTTTACCAATTGCTTCTAACAATACTCCAAAAGGGAAATTAAAAAACAGAAGAGTCGTCTTGGAAATTATTTTTAAAGAAAATTAAACTAAGGAAAATGCACAAATATATTTTTGTAAATGTACTGTTATTTTTTTTCACAATTCCCCTACTCTTTTCTCAAAACCTAGTTCCGAATCATTCTTTTGAAGAAGTGGAAAATTTACCATTGCGTGGACCAAAAAGAAATGCTTTTGAATTTGAGCATAAAAGTGGTTATCTCTCTTTTCAAACTAATCTAAAATATTGGCAGGCAGCTTCTGATGCGACTCCTGATTTAAGAATTATTCCTAAAAGTTATTGGAGAGATTGTCAAAAGGTTTATAAAGATTGTAATGTTGCTAAAAATGGAAGTCATGTTGCTGGAATTATGACTTTTTTAAAAAATACGAACACCGATTTTTTCCGAGAATATATTCAAATCAAACTCAACAAAACAATCAAGCCTGGCATCAAAACTTATTGTGAACTTTGGATTCAAAAAGACCGCCAAGCAAAATTAGTTTCAAACAATATTGGTTTTTATTTTTCTCAAAAAAAATTCTATGAAGAAACTGAAGACTGTATTGAAAAAGAGCCACAAGTCAATCATTCAAAAATAATAAATCAAGAAAATCTTGAATGGGTAAAAATTGAAGGTTCTTTTGTTCCAGACAAACCACTCATTTATTTGACAATCGGAAATTTTTATAACAATGAAAATACAAAAATAGAATCCTTTAAAAAATTCCGAGGAGCATCGTGGACACCAGCCTACGCTCATTATTTAATTGATGATATTAGAGTTTGGCAAGAAGGTGATGTACCTGAAGAGAAACCAGTTTTTGAAATTGCTACAATTGAAAAAAACCAACCCATTGTGCTAAATAATATCTTTTTTGATTTTGATCAATCTACTTTAAAATCCGCTTCTTTTGAAGAACTCAATGAACTATTTTCTTTTTTACAAAAAAATAAAAACGTCAAAATTGCCATTCATGGTCATACTGATGATCGTGGAAATGATATTTACAACTTGAAACTTTCCGCTTCACGTGCGCATACTGTTATGGATTTTTTAATTAAAAAGGGAATTGAAATGGAACGGTTGCAATCTAAGGGCTGGGGAGAAATTCAACCTGTGGAATCAAATGATACAGAAGATGGAAGAGAAAGGAATAGACGAGTAGAATTTTTAATCTTGGAGAAATAGAAAATCAAAAAATGAATCATCTTAAATTGTTGATTTTTTCAAAATTTTGAGATAACTCATTTCTTGATTAAGTGAAAATTTAAAGCATTTCCAATATTTCTGCTTGAATGGTTTTTGATTTATCCTTAGTGTACCAAAGTTGTGCATTCTTTTTTACCTCGTCCCAAATTTCTTTGCTCTCTTCTGGATTGTTGATAGCATTTGATTTGGCTTCCATCACCATGTTTTGCACTTCAACAGGACGTGGGCCCCAGCTATTCAACACCTCCAAACTTTCGGAATCAAGTACAATCAAAATAGGAATAGACCGACTGCCGTTAGTTAAAAACTGATCCATCACTTCTAAATTTTCATCTCGAAGAATCATTTTCAAGTCAATATTTGAATTTTCTTCTGCCAATTTATTAAGAACAGGAATGACCTGTGCAGCATCTCCACACCAAGCTTCTGTAATGACTAACCAAGTGATTTTTCGGTTTTCTTTTTGAATTTGGGCAACTGAATTTTCAGTTAATCGAGTAGTTTTATCTAAACGTTTCATTCTAAAAATATTCAACTTCGTATAATTCATCATCGCCTCACTATGATTGTCGCCAGTTGTTTTTCCTTGCTCAAATAACTCATCGATTTTGGTTCTGTATTCCTCATAAGTCCATGCTTTTTCGATGATATCTCTTGTTATCTTTTTCATTGATTTTCTTTTAATTTTCAATATATAATAATGGTGATTTTTTATTATATTTAACAGTAAGAATGACTTGAAGTTTAAAGAATAAAATAGACTTGTCTTCTTCAGGACAAGTCTATTTTATGCATAAAAATCCCATTTTATTTTGAAACCTGAAATAAACAATGCCTTTTCGAATAACTACAACTCATATGTCGGCTAATATCCAGTATAAAACACTTTAAGTGTTTTCAGTATTTTGTGAATGTTTTAATTTTGGAAAAATTTAAATATCTAAAACCTTAACCTATGAAAAAATTCTATACCCCACTTTTTCGTATGAATAAAACCTTGCTCTCGTTTTTATTCCTATTAACTTTTAGTTTTTACTCCACAACTTCTACTGCTCAAACGCTAGAAGAAATTCCTAATCCAACTGATTATACTTTAAGTTGGTTCTCGGGAGGTGAAGAAGGCAATCTATTTTTTGAATATTACGATCCAAATTTTTATACGGATTTATTTCATTATGATGGAATGGATTTGAATTCCATCCCATTTATGGGTGATTTGAATTTTCCTTTTTACTCTCATCAGTTTAATGGTAATTACTATTTTACAGCTTATGATGCGAATTTTTATCAAATTTTAGTCGAGTATGATGGAGGAGCTAGTGCAGCAGAATTTGTCATTCCTGCGGGGCTTCAATATGGTGGTTATATCGGTGAGTATAATTCAAAAATGTACCTCTTCTTATATGATACAAATTTCAATACATTATTATATGAGTATGATGGTACCAACCTTACCGAAGTGCCTGGTCCAGCAGATCTGGAATTTGGTAATTTCATCACCATTTTTAGTGATGTGATGTATTTATCTTTTTATGACACCAATTTTGATTACCAAATGGTTGCATTTGATGGAACGACTTTCACTCCGATTGCAAATCCAACAGGTGTACAGTATTCATTTTTCATTGGTGAATCAACTGATCAAATGTATTTGTCATTCTATGAGGATTTAAATTTCACCAACTTTTTATATTTATTTGATGGAAATACTTTTACAGAAATTGCTAATCCAACTGGGTTTGAATTTTCTTGGGTTGTCTATTTAAATCCTGAGGGAGGAACTTCTTATTTGAATTATAACGATCCTAATTTTTATAGTTTTATATTCGAATTGAATGGGACGACTTTAACACAATTACCTGTTCCTACTGATTTCCAATTTCCATTTTATGTCAATAGATTTGATGGTCGTGACTTCTTCGGAATGTATGATATTAACTTTAACCAATTCCTATTTGGTTATGACGGGACTGACTTTGTGGAGGTTGATGCACCTACTGGTTTTACATTTACACAGTACGCTGATACCATAGGTGGAGATGCGTATTATGCTTATTATGATCTTAATTTTAACAATCATTTGACAAAGTTAGAACCAGGAAGTAACTCTGTCCTTGAAGTACCTGGCCCAGCGGATTTTACTTATGGCAATTTCGCAGCTTCTGCAAATGATAAACTTTTCCTTGGATATAATAATATCAATTTTGAACAAACACTTTTCATTTATGATGGAAATGAATTTACTGAAGTAGAAAACCCTTTAGGAAAAGTGTATAGTTTCACCATGACAGAAGATCAAGGATTTTTATATTTAAGGTATAATGATCTCAATTATTATCAAGGAACTTTGTACAAATTACGTCCAAATTCTATCCCAACTTCGGCTGATAATTCCGTCACCACATTTATCAATACTCCTTATTTCTTTAAGCAAAATGATTTTTCATTTGCTGATACAGATGGAAGTGACACATTGAGTTCGATCATGATCACAGAAGTCGAAGCGGTTGGAAATTTATTCCTTGATGGTGCACACGTTTATGTTGGCGATATTATTTTAGTTGAAGATTTGTCCAATTTAGTTTTCTTTCCAAACACAGGTGATGAAGCATTGAATTATGATTCGTTCAAATTTAGAGTATCTGATGGAGATGATTTTAGTGATGAGGAATATATAATGACCATCAATGTAGTTGACCCAGCAACCTCAACTGAGGATAATTTCTTGAATGCAAATATATTGTTATATCCAATTCCAGCTGATCAATTTACCACACTTCAAATTAATGCAACACAAGCCATTGAAACATTAAATGTGAGAATTGTATCAATGAATGGTCAAGTTGTTTTACAGCAATCATTCAATCAAATTGGAGAAGAATTCCAATATCAATTTGATTTGACCAACTTGGCAAGTGGACAATATATTTTACATGGAATCTCACCGAATGGAATTGTGGCGAAAGGGATTTCGGTGGAAAGATAGAAAGAACAGTTGAACAGTTGAACAGTTGAATTTCACCAAAAAAAAAAGCTGAGTAAATAATTTTACTCAGCTTTTTTTTTGAAGTTTTTGAAAAAAATTATTTCCCAATTTTAATCAATTCAACATCAAAAACTAAAACAGAATTTCCAGCAATTCCTCCTCTTGGATTTCCTTGAGGACCATATCCCAAATCAGAAGGAATATAAAATTCATATTTCGCTCCTTCTTTCATCATTTGCAATCCTTCTGTCCATCCTGGAATTACACCAGATACATTAAATGAAGCTGGTTGACCTCTTTGAACAGAACTATCGAAAACAGTTCCATCAATTAATTTACCAGTATAGTGAACAGTAACATCGTCAGTTGCAACTGGTTGAGCACCTGTTCCTTCTTTAATAATTTTATATTGCAATCCACTTGGAGTAACTTGAACTCCTTCTTTTACTTTATTTTCTGCTAGGTAAGCTTGACCAAGTCCAACATTCTTAAGATCTTCCTCTTGTTTTTTCTTTTGAGCAGCAGCTTGAGCCATTTGGCCAAATGCTTTCATCACTTTATCAGCTTCTTCTTTTGTTAATTTAGGATTATCTGCAACTGCATCTCTAATTCCATTGGTGAAAAGATCCAAATTAATTGCATGTTCTTCTCCTACATCTTCTTTAATTTGTTTTAGGTTGTCAGCAACCATAGTACCATATGCATATGAAGTAGAATCATTTTGATTAGTCATTGGTAAGTTTTTGCCACCACCAGCTGCTCCTCCATCACAAGCTGCAAAAAGTAAAGCCATCGGAATAAAATATAGTAATTTTTTCATTTTAAATTTATAATATGTTATCAATATGTTTATCGGGCGCGAAATTACAAAAATATTAGTCATTCAAAAGAAATAATTGTTAAGTAACAATCAAATATTAACTTAGTATGAAAGAGACATTCCAATTTATCAATATTTGACTCAGTTCTGTGATTGAAAAGAATATCTTTAAATCTCAATTTTTATAAATTCATTTTTATGCTAAAAAATAAACTCCAAGCACTTTTTAATCCCGAACAATATCACGGTTGGGGAAAAACGAAAAAATACTTTGAAGGTTGGTATTATAAAATAATCAACGCTGATGAGTCGAAGGCTTTTGCATTTATTCCAGGCATTGCTATGGATGAAAATGGAGTACAACAAGCATTTGTCCAAATTTTGGATGGGAAAAAGCTAACAGCTGAATATCATAAATTTGATGCGCAAGAGTTCACCCCAGCGCAAGGAAAATTTGAAGTTAACTTGGCTAATAATTTTTTTTCAACAAAAAAAATCAAACTAGACCTACCCTCCGCAAAAGGTGAATTGATTTTTAAAAATCAAATTCCATGGTCAAGTTCATGGTATTCACCGGGGATTATGGGGCCATTTTCTTTTGTTCCATTTATGCAATGTTATCATGGAATTTTGAGTATGGATCATACGATTAATGGGACTTTAAAAATCAAAGGAAAAGAAATTGATTTTTCTAATGGAAGAGGATATATGGAAAAAGATTGGGGACGTTCTTTTCCAAGTGGTTATATTTGGATGCAAACGAATCATTTTTCTCAACCAGGAATTTCAGTAAAAGCTTCGGTGGCAAAGATTCCTTGGATGGGAACTTCCTTTGTTGGGTTTATTGGTGGAGTGTGGTTGCATGATCGTTTGATTGAGTTTACGACTTATAATTTTACCCGCTTGCGGAAGTCCTTTGCTGATGAGAAAAAAGTAGAATTAGTTTTGGAAAATCGAAAATATCATTTAGAAATATTTGCACATCGTGAGGCAACGACTTCGCTCGCCTCTCCTATTTTGGGATTTATGGATGGAAGGATTGAAGAAAGTATGACTGCAAAAATTGAGGTAAAATTATTTGATAAAAAAAATAAAAAGATATTGTTGGAAGATACAGGGAGGAATGCAGGACTGGAAGTGGCGGGAAAGGTTAGTGAAATTTTAGTTGGATAATTCAAGATACTAGAATCCTACAATTCTACTTTTTTTTCTTCAATGAAAAAAAAGTTGGAAATTGGATATTGAACTACTCCGCAGCAAGCTGTTAATCTATGCACACAAAATTGACGCAAAAATGAATTAATCATTTTAAAATATATAAATCATTGAAAACAGATTATTTAGATAGATTATTTTTCAAACCAAGAAAATATACTATTCATAAAGTGCTTAAAATCAATTATTTATAAACTTTCATGCATGAATTAGAGCAAGCTGACGGAGAATCAAAATAAACAGTTTCATAGATATCAAAATAGAATTTCACCTCATAGGCACATAGAAAACATAGGTGAAATTCTATGTTTTCTATCTGCCTATGTGGTGAAAAAAAATCGGTCGTGGGGAGGAATTTTTTCACTTATGAGATATCATTGCTGCTGTTGAACCCGATGTAAACATCGGGGAATTCTTTAGATTAAAAAAGTAAGTAACCCCAGTTTGTAAAAAAATTAAACTAAAAAAATGACCTTTAGAAAAGCAACAAAATTTGACCTTCCTAAAATCATCGAAATGCTTTCTGATGATAAATTGGGAAAACTCCGAGAAGATTTTCAAGATCCTCTTCCTTCCCTTTATTATGAAGCATTTGAAAATATCGATCAAGATAAAAATCAAGAACTGATGGTCATTGAAAATGATAACCATGAAATTATTGGAACTTTACAATTGAGTTTTATTCAATATCTCACCTACCAAGGTGGAATTAGAGCTCAAATTGAAGCAGTCAGGATAAGAAAAGATCAACGAGGGAAAGGAATTGGAGAGCAATTATTTTTATGGGCCATCAAAAGATCAAAGGAAAGAGGTGCTCACCTTTTACAATTAACTACAGACAAGAAAAGACCTGAGGCAATTAATTTTTATAAAAAACTAAAATTCGTTGCTTCACACGAAGGAATGAAATTACACTTTAAAGAATAAATAAAATCAAAAAATGCCATTTAAAATATTAACGCTTTCCTTCTGCCTATTTTTTTATAACAATACATTTGCACAAAATGATAAAACTAACAACCCATTTGTAATCGGTGAGATTGTCGAACTCCAATCCAACATTCTTAAAGAAAAAAGAACCTTAAATATTTATTTGCCCGAAGGATATCATCCTGATTCTGCAACTACCTATTCCGTAATTTATCTGCTCGATGGTTCAGCAGATGAAGATTTCATTCACATTGTTGGAATGGTTCAGTTTGCTAATTTCCCTTGGGTAGAACTGCTTCCAAAATCAATTGTGGTAGGCATCGCAAATGTCGATAGAAAACGAGATTTCACTTATCCAACTTCTGTCAAAGAAATAAAAGAAACATTCCCAACCTCAGGGAAATCTGCTGATTTTATTAGCTTCTTAGAAAAAGAATTACAACCTTTTATTGATAAAAATTACAAAACTAATTCAACTAAACTTTTGCTTGGGCAATCGCTAGGAGGATTAGTTGCTACGGAAATTCTATTAAAAAAACCTGTACTTTTTTCACACTATGTCATCGTAAGCCCAAGTCTTTGGTGGGATGATCAGACCTTATTAAAAGTAGATCCCCAATTTTTCAAACCTAATTTCCAAAATGACCTTTCTATTTTTGTAGGCGTTGGAAATGAGGATAAATATAAAGTAATGGAAACTGATGCAAGAGCTCTATTTGCTATCTTACAGAAAGAAAAGAAGGAAAATATTAATGTCCATTTTCAATTTTTCGAAAATTTAACTCATGGAGATATTCTTCATCTAGCAGTTTACAAAGCATTCGAAGTTTTATTTAAAAAAGAAGAAAAATAGTTTTCAAATGGATGCTAGAATAGCTACCACCAACGACATTCACCAAGTCATGGCGTTACAAAAACAAAATCTTTTTGCCAATCTTTCAGAAGCAGAACGAGAAGATGGGTTTGTCACCACTCCTTTCACCTATACTCAAATCAGAGAAATTATTGGTCAAAAAGGACTATTTGTAACTGAAATTGACGGAAAAATTATCGCCTACGCTTTTGCAGGAAGTTGGAAATATTTTTCTCAATGGAAAATGTTTAAAGTAATGATAGCTAGTTTACCCAAATTAATCTTCGATGGAAAAAGAATAAATACCCAGAATACTTTCCAATATGGCCCAATCTGTATTGACAACAATTATAGAGGAAATGGCGTCCTACAGGCACTTTTTGAAAAAATGAGATTAGAGATGATAAAAAAATATCCAATAAGTATTACTTTTATCAATAAAGAGAACAAACGTTCCCTTTTTGCACATACTCAAAAACTAAATTGGGATATTATTGATGAGTTTGAATTTAACAATAAAACCTATTTAACACTTGGGTTTAACATGAAAAATTCGGTATTATAAATCGAAATATTTTAGAACGTACAATACAAAACATCTACAGAAAAATCTTAAAATGCAAGCTTTTAAACAATTTATCGTTCAAAGTTAAGCACCCATTTAACCTAGCCATTAATTTCTTAATAAAAGTCATCTAATAAAAGTTAAACTAGTTTACTTATTATTAGAATTAAAATCAATAGCTTACGCCGATTTTAAAAGTAACTAATTTTATATTTTCACCATCATTACTTTACCAGCTTAAAACCTTGACAAATGAGTGTACCTACTGTTAGGTTCAACAAAAAATACAGACCTGAATCTTACAAAGAATTAAACCGAAGAGTCAATAAATATTTTAAGGAGAAAAATATTTCCAAACATGCGAACTTAAACATGAAACTCAAAACTGCTTTTATGATCAGTTTGTATTTCATTCCGCTTTTTGTGTTGCTTTCTGGAACGTTGACTACTTTCTGGCCAATATTTACAGCTTATATAATTATGAGTTTCGGAATGTCAGGTATTGGTTTATCCATTATGCATGATGCCAATCACGGCTCTTATTCTACTAATAAAACAGTTAATCATGTACTCGGATATCTGATTAATTGTATTGGAGGATATCACGTAACCTGGAAAATCCAGCACAATGTTTTGCATCATTCATTTACCAATATTCACGATCACGATGAAGATTTAGATCAAAATGTGATGCGTTTTTCTCCTAATCAGGAACGAAAACCTATTTTCAAATATCAAGCATATTATTGTAGTTTATTTTATGGATTGTTATCTATTTTTAGATTTGCAGTCAAAGATCTTCAACAACTTTTACGATATAATCGAGTAGGTTTGTTGAAAGACCAAGGACTTTCTTTCCCTGCAAGATTAGCTGAATTGATTACTGTAAAATCATTATATCTCGCAGTTACTTTGCTAATTCCAATGTACATTTTACCGATTGCTGCATGGCAAACATTTTTAGCATTCTTTGTGATGCATTATATTTCAGGGTTGATTTTCGCTTATATTTTTCAACCTGCACATATCATTGAAGAGGTTGATTTTTATGTAAAAGATGAAACTGGGAGTGTAGAAAATAATTGGGCTATTCATGAAATGAGAACTACAGCAAATTTTGCGAACGGAAGTACTATTTTCGCATGGTTCATTGGTGGATTAAACCATCAAGTAGAACATCATTTATTTCCACACGTATGCCATGTTCACTACAAAAAGATCTCGAAAATTGTCAAAGCAACTGCGGAGGAATATGATGTTCCTTACCATTCTCACAAGACATTTCTAGATGCTGTAGTTAGCCACCTTAAGTTGATGAACCAATTAGGAACTGGCGAATATGACAGAAAATTGAAAGAGAAAAAAATGCAATTAGAACTCGCTAAAGCATAATTTTTCTATAAAAAAATACAAAAAGGCTAAATGATTTATTGATCATTTAGCCTTTTTTATGATTATTTACATATTACGAACATTTCCTCTACCTTTGCACCCTTATTTAAAATAAATCACGACTTAGACTCATCGTTTAAGATTCAAATATATATATGACATTTAAAGATTTAAACATAGTAGAACCGATTTTAAAATCTCTTAAAATCCAAGGATACACCCACCCTACTCCAATTCAACAACAATCCATTCCGATTCTTTTACAAGGCAAAGACCTTCTTGGTTGTGCCCAAACTGGAACTGGAAAAACTGCTGCTTTTGCTATCCCGATAATTCAGCATTTATATAATGATAGAACTCGACAAGTTAATCGACGTAAAATAAAAGCACTTGTAGTGACTCCAACTAGAGAGTTAGCGATTCAAATTGGAGAGAGTTTTTCAACTTATGCAAAATTCACCAACATCAAAAATACAGTCATTTTTGGAGGAGTTAAGCAAGGTCGACAAACTAATGCTTTGAGAGACGGAGTAGATATTTTGGTCGCAACACCTGGGAGATTATTAGATTTGATGGATCAAGGTTTTATCAGTTTAAAAAATATTGAATACTTTGTTTTGGATGAAGCCGATCACATGTTAGACATGGGATTTATTGTTCCAATTAGAAAAATCGTTTCAAAATTACCTGAACGAAGACACTCTTTATTTTTCTCGGCGACCATGCCTCCAAGCATTGTTGAATTGTCTGGGAAAATTTTAGGTCGTCCTGAAAGAGTTACGATCAAACCAGAACAAGCAACTGCAGAAAGAGTCGAGCAAGCTGTTTATATGGTAGCTAAATCAAATAAAACAAAACTCCTGATCCATATTCTTAAAGAAAAACAAAGTGATGCAACGCTCGTTTTTTCACGAACTAAACATGGAGCTGATAAAATTGTAAAATTACTTAATCGAGCAGAAATTAAAGCTGGAGCTATTCATGGGAACAAATCTCAAAATGCCAGACAACGTGCTTTAAAGGATTTTAAAGAAGGTCGTTTGGAAGTGCTCGTCGCAACTGATATTGCAGCTCGTGGAATTGACGTCAGCGATTTATCCTTGGTCATCAATTATGATTTACCCAACATTCCAGAAACTTATGTTCACCGAATTGGTCGTACTGGTCGAGCAAGGGCGAGTGGGATTGCACTTTCATTTTGTAATGAAGAGGAAAGAGCTTATTTAAAAGATATTCAAAAATTAATCAAACAACAAATTGAAGTAATCGACGACCAACCTTACGTCGATGACTTAACTGAGATCATTGAAAAGAAAAAACCACAACAAAGAAGATTTAAACGTAAACCTAGACCTCAAGGTCAAGGTGGAAACCGTAGATCAGGTGGACGAGGAAGAAGTGGAAATGGAAGAAGCGGAGGAGAAAGTGGAAGAGGTGGAAATAGTGGAAGTGGAGGGAGTGGAGGAAGAAGAAGAAAAGGGAATCCTGATCCAAAACCACCTATGCGACGAAATTAACTTTTAATAAAAAACCAGTTATCCCGAATTTGCAGATTGTAAATTCGGGATTCTTTTTTTAGTTAAAAGAAGTAGCACAAGGGGAAAAAGATCTCCGAAACTTCTATTTCAACTATAATAAATTCTTTAAATCAATTCCCTTAATCTGATATTAAAAAAACCACACTCTCCCTTCCTTTTCCATCCTCTTTTCCCTAAATTGCAGTTATCATTTTTCCAAAAAATAACAATACATTTACATGAAAGTATGCATTGCCGAAAAGCCAAGTGTTGCTCGTGAAATCGCTTCCATTTTAGGAGCGAAGACTCGAAAGGACGGATACTTCGAAGGCAACGGCTATGCAGTAACTTGGACCTTTGGGCATTTTTGCACCTTGCTCGAACCAGACGAATATCAAGCGCATTGGAAAAGATGGGACTTTAATTGTTTGCCGATGTTGCCTGAAAAATTTGAGACAAGACTGATGAAAGATGCAGGTGTCAAGAAGCAATTCGGTATCATCAAATCATTATTCAAAAAAGCGGAAGTAGTCATCAATTGTGGTGATGCAGGACAAGAAGGAGAATTGATTCAACGATGGGTAATCAATGAAGCTAAATATAAAGGTAAAGTTTTACGACTCTGGATTTCATCCTTGACCTCGGAAGCAATCAAAGATGGTTTTCAAAATTTGATGGATGCCAATCAATTTGACAATTTATATTTTGCAGGTTTTTCGAGAGCGATTGGCGATTGGATTTTGGGGATGAATGCCACTCGATTATACACTTTAAAATATGGAGGATACAAACAAGTCCTTTCCATCGGTCGAGTTCAAACGCCAACTTTGGCAATGCTCGTTAAACGACATCACGAAATCACCAACTTTAAACCTGAACCCTTTTGGGAATTACAAACACTTTATCGAGAAGTAATTTTCAATTGCGAAAAAGGAAAATTCCTTAAAAAAGAAGATGGAGAAACTTTATTAGAAAATGTAAAAGATCATCCATTTACCATCATTGATGTAATTAAAAAAAATGGAAAAGAAACTCCTCCCCGATTATTTGATTTAACGAGTTTACAAGTTCATTGTAATAAACGGTTTTCGTATTCTGCAGATCAAACTTTAAAAATTGTACAAAAATTATATGAACAAAAAGTGGTGACTTACCCACGTGTGGATACTACTTTTTTACCGAATGATGTTTATCCAAAGATTGGAGGAATCTTACAAAAGATGAATTCTTACAGTCAATTCATTCAACCACTTTTAGGAAAACCAATTCGAAAATCAACCAAAGTTTTTAATGATAAAAAAGTAACCGATCACCATGCGATCATTCCAACTGGTTTTGAAAAGAGGTTAGTTTCTCAAGAACAAAATGTTTATGATGCGATTGCTCGAAGATTTATTGGGGCATTTTATCCAGATTGTTTAGTGGCAAAAACTACGGTTCGAGGCGAATCTAATCAAGTGACTTTTAAAGCGCATGGAAAAGAAATATTGGAAGAAGGCTGGCGAGTGCTTTTTCCAAAACCTAAAAAAAACAATACATCTACAAATTCAGATTCTGACGA
>JBGCFD010000168.1:0-41519 GCA_045106765.1 Saprospiraceae bacterium
CGAATATAAAATCTCTTCCCTTTATATTGATGTCATTATTCATTTAAAAATTTCAACACACTATGAAACACGAAAAATTGAAAGAGTTGAATCTCTTATTCATCCCTTTAACCAGAGACCAAAAGCTCAAAATCAAAGGAGGTATTGGAAGTGACGACATTGAAGCAGGAATTGGAAATGATGACATCGAATGCACCATTGTCGATGACCTTGACAATATTTGATTTGTAAAAGGTCAGAAAAAAGCTTTTCAAAATGAGGGTTATTAAAGTCGCTTAGTAGAAAATACTAGGCGGCTTTTTTGATATTTCCACCCGTTCGTCAGCCATACAGCTAAACTTCAATGCCAAGTCTAATACAGCTTCCTCACACTCCATAGCAGCTTCATTGCAGTCAATCTTTCACTCCTAAAATGGACTAGCTGTTTTTTGCAATCCCTCAAATCCTTTTGCAGCTTCGTTCCGTAAACCTGTCTGCCGAACAGGCAGGCTCCACTTAGCAGCAACGCTCACAGCAAGTCCATTTATTCGTTACACCTTTCCTTTCATTCAGCAGCTATTTTAACCTTCACTTTAGATTCTGCTAAAAACATATATCCCAATTTTATTCGGTTGTCCTAAAAAAAGAATAAAGAAAAAAGTAGTTGGTGGGAAAGTTGAGTAAGTTGGGAAAGTGGGAAACTTCCCCAACTTACTCACTTCCCAACTTTCCCACGCTTACCTTTTTAGCTTTATTTTTCTAATCAAAATCCCTTGAATCGCATCTAATTTCTGATACTATAAAATCCTATTTAGAAAAATAATGCAATTACAAGTATTTATAACTGACCTGATTTTTCAAAATGAGAAAGTTGGGAAACTTCCAAAGACACTTTCTCATTTCAATTTTTTAAACAACTTTCCCAACTTTCTCATTTTTTATTTTTTGATACATTCCATATTCGGACTGTTCCAAATAATCTTCGGTCATCTGCTTTAACCAACGGTCAATCGAGGTTCGACTTAGCCCCAAACTCTTTCCAATTTCAATCGCTTCCTTCCGCTGAAATCGCTCTGGCAATTTTTCGAAAAATTGCTTTTTACGATTTGGCAATCGTTGATAATTCACACCTTTAGCTTTACCCAACATTCCAAATAGAAAAAATCCATGCACTCGATAAACTTCTACCAACGACTTTGCAGTTTGATAATCTTCCTCTTTGCAAATCAATTCTTCTCCCCAATCTTGATTTTCAAATCTCCGAATCGCAGTCAACAACATCGCTATCCGAAAGAGAATCAGCGCCATCCGTTTGACGATACTCAATGCTTCCCATCTTTCAAATGCGCCTGTTTGATGCAGCAGTTTTTCAAAATGCTGATTCAAATCTTTCCATTGATTTTTGCTCAATGAGAATTTAGCAGGATGTGCTTTCCAAAACTCAATCATCGTCAAAACCTTTTTCGATTTTTCTTCAAAAAAAATTTTCAAATCCTGCTTGTTCGTTACACTCACATCCCTCCAATTCAGCCCAGAATTAAAAGCATAAAAACAAAATCGACTATACAAACCATCTTCTGCAGAAGGTATCAATTTAAAAATCTGCCCTGGCGTTCCACTCAAAACAACCGACAATCGAGGTGCTCGAATTTCGATGTATTCATCATTTGATTTTCGACTATAAGAGATAGATTCAAAATGAAATGCCTTTCGCAACAAATCCGAAAATCCACCCCAATCTTGCTTCAAAACATTTCCAAGCGTATCGGCTTCAGTCTCACAAATCACTCCTACACCATCTGACTCTTGCAAATGTTTTATCACCATTGCAGAACTCGAATTGGCTGGAATAAAAAACAATTTTAAATCTGGCACTTCAGGTTCTTCAGGAAATTCATTTCTTTTTCCTTTGGAAAAATCTCGAACTGCCGAACGATACTCCGTCATTTCTACTCGATATTGAGCCAAGCTTTCTTGACGTTCCTCCGCCAATTTTTGATGAAAAGCATCGCCCAACATTGCTGCATATTTCATCGCTCCTTTGCCATTGGCAGGAGGCGCAATGATAAATGTAAAGAGATTACTAAACTCGGTTCGACCATCGTAAGTCCCTTCCATTTCCGTCAAACTACCACTTAAAATCCCCAATGCTCCAGTCAAGAAAACATCTTTCTCTCGCTCACTTTCAAACACTTCACAACATTTTTTAAGTAACTGTGGAAGTTGCTGATAAACCTTTTTTGGAAAGCAGGGCGTGGTCATCATTTGCTCATAAAATAACTCTTGTGCATCCAAATGTTGATACTGTTTCGATTGTTTTTTCTTAGAAACTTTCCTAGATTTTTTTCCATGCTCAATACTATGATGATGAAAAGCACTTCGAATACTTGATTGTAATTCTCCGATAGGCAAGTTGAATTCTTGCTTGGCAAAATTCAAAACTTCACTTTCAGAAATTCCTTCTCGATTACAATTTGACGCAAAAAGATAAATAAAATTATTTCGATTGCCTTCCACATACTGTTGTTTCTTTTTGGTAAAAGCCAAACATGATTTTAATCGAGAATCATTATTAGAATTAGTCTCCATATTTTTTGGTAAGGGAAATACATTTGATGGTTGCTCCATTTTCTTTTTTGTTTCAAAGGGTAATGACTTTACAATCGTATCTTTCACTACAAACGCTTTACTTTTTGGATTAGAAAATAAATTTTCATCAAAAGAAAAAAAGCACAATCGAGTGATGTCCTTTCCTGATTTGTCAATCTTCAATCGTAATTTTTTTTCATAAAATTCCGCTACTTGTAAATAGGCAGAAAGGTGATGAGTCATTTTCGAATTCACTTTAACAATGATTTTACAACCATTGCCACTTGGACTAATAAATGAAGCGTGAGTATAAGGCAGTTCTTGAACCACCTTAACCACTCGCTCTAAATTCATCATGTCCAACTTATCAATATCCAAAATCATAAAGGGGTGATACTCCTTTAAATGAGCCATCGTTCGACCACCTTCGAACCGTCCAGAAATCGTAAAAGCGTGCAACTGTTTCTTTGTTTCGTTCGCTATCTTTTGGTCACCTCGTTGCACCGCTCTACGCACGGCGAGGACTTCCTCTCGATAGACTCCTTGTTGAATCGCTTTCAAAATTTCTGGCAAAGTTCGACTGCCGATAACCTGAGTAAATTTTCTAAATATGGTTATCTGTTTCATTGGTTAGTATTTTACTTGGGCTCGTAATGGAAATGGAATGCAAGCAATGTTCAATTGCATGTCAGGGTCATGAGAAACCAAACACAGATGCTCAATATTATTTCCGTCTTTGGAAAGTCGTTTCGTTTTTAATTTTTTTGAAAAATAACGATGTGCTCGATTAAAAGCTTTCGCATGATTTTCAAGGTCAGTATCTGTCTTTACTATAAAACAAATTCCATGACCCAACGCATTTTTAAAACTAGCAAACACATAAGGATTTTCTCGTAACACTATTCTTACAAATTCAAAATCTCTTGGATGGAGATAAGAGATTTCAAAAAATAAATATTGAGAATAGCTAATCAACTTCAAATTGTAATTATCAGACTTGAAATTTCCAGCAATGGAAAATCTTGGAATCTGTCTTCGCTGCGAATCAAAAATGGTGTCTAATTGACGGAGATACATATCTCTATATCTTTCAATCATATCTTCATAATTTCCTCTTTTAATTCTGCTGATGAAAGTGATAAGAGGTTGAGATGAAATTACTTTTTTAGGGTATTGAAATAAAGTGATTATTGACATAAGTATGTTTAATTTTAATCGTGATAAAATGAGTTAATTTTCCCCTTTAGGGGTCGGGGTAGACATACCTCTCCCAGACCTCTGATGAGTCAGAAGTCATTTTTTGGTTTTAAAAAATCTGTTTTATAGTCTGCTGATAAAATCCACAATTGTGGAATTGGAAAGTTTAGAATCTAATTTCATCTAACTTTTTTGAAATAGCGAAAGGTTGCTTGTGATGGTCATCTAGAAATTTTTCAATGTCGGAAAGTCGGTAATAGATTTTTTTTCCTTCTTGACTAAAACCAACTTTACCTTCATTCCGCCAGGTCTGTGCAGTCTTAAATGAAATGCCCATCAATTTTGTAAATTGTTTGTTATCCAAAAATGATTCGTTGGGTACTGCAATCTTTTTGACATGAGTTTTAATCTCTGTCAATTCCGCTTTGATAGCTTGATAGTCTTCTTTACTTAAAACAATAGCTTCCATAATGTGAAATTTTAAATGTGAATTAATAACTTTTACAGAAGCAAAGTAAAGGTGTTTTTAAATTCTTTTTAGTCCCTAAATGGTACCCGGGTACCATTTTTATTTTTCCCCAAAAAGTCCCCTAATTTTTTCTTGGAAAATCTACCAATTACGGCTCTTTACAAAAAGTCCCCTTTCAGTTTGGGGACTTTTTAGAAAACTAATGGGGACTTTCTTCATTCCTCTTGGGGACTCTTTGGGGAACTATTAATGATAGCTTCAACATTTATCTTCTTATGACCTTTCGGTCTCTTATCGTATCGAGTAGGTTTGAGTATCGTTCTGATTGTTGACATAGAAAAACGAGTTCCATCTTTTTTACAAAAAGTATTTTTAATAATTTGGACGAGCTGTTCGTTGCTGACTTCCAATAAAGAATTTCCATTACTAGCTTTAATATGTAAGCATTGAAAAAACATATCGACCAACTGATTGATTTGACCATTCCAAACTGCATTAGATTGAACGGATTCACTTCCATCAATCTGTTCTAATTTTTTTAGATAATCAAGTTCTAGTTCTATTTGAATATCAAAGTCAACTCCATCCTCTTTGTCATAGTTATATTGATTTTGTAAATAGTCAGTTTTCATTCTAAGCAAATAAACTTTCTTCTCTCGATAAGTTTTCAGTTTATTCAATTCGACTTTTACAAAATCAATTCGATAAGGATTATCCTCTTCAAAATCATCTTCTCGATAAAAGTGAGGTACTTTTTGATATTCAGCACGTTTCTCGTTTACCAAATTCAATGCATCATTTAATTGACTTCCCAAATTAATTTCAATTAAAACGCCCACATTATATTCCAACAACAAATCTAATGAGGTCAACCACTTACAAGGATGATTCAACGCTTTACATTGAAAATCCAAAAAATGAGAAAGCAATACTGAATTCAACTTCAGTACTCGTTCCAGTAAAAGCTTACAATAAAGTGGATGATTAAAATAAATTTGCTGTTCTTTTGATTGCTTAAATCCTTTCGAGTAGATTTCAAATAATTCAACTTTCACATTTATGAGAGATTGGATGTTCACGAAATTCTACCCATTGAATCCTTTTCAATGGTATCTGCATTTCTTTTGTTGTTTTGTAATCCGAGTATGTTTAATTTAAAACATCTCATAGCGTTTTATTATAATATGTAGTAATAGGAAAAGCCCACAGATTTTACGTGTGAGCTTTGTTTCGTAGGAAGTATTTGGTGTGATAATGTTGAAGTGACAATATAGGAAAGATAAAATATTAAAACAAATTGTTTTAATGTAAAATCGAAGATTTAGACCTCATTATGTATAATTACCATTTTAAGGTTAGAGGATAAAATAGAAAATTTAATAATATAAGAACATAGGACTAGTTCCATGCATTAAAGAAATTGCCAGAAGGGAAGAAAGTGAAAAGAACAAATTGAAAATCAAAAAGAATGGTAAAACATTTGAAAATCGAAAAAAAGGAAGTAAAAAGTTCGTACCCCGTCCCTTAATTGAAACAGGGTAAAATTGGAAGAATTATGATGAAAAAAAGGCATTGTTTTACCATTGTTTCATCACATAAAAATAAAAATGCGTAACAAGCTGACTATCAGTAAATTACGCACTATATTCGTACCCGAGGCGGTACTTCGATGAAAATAAGGAACACTTTTATCATTTTTTTAGTAAGTGGATTTTGGCATGGAGCGAACTGGACTTTTATTGCTTGGGGTGCTTTGAACGCTATTTATTTTTTACCACTTTTTCTTTTTGGGAAAAACCGAAATCATTTGGAGATTGTTGCAAAAGGAAAAAAAATCCCTTCTTTTTATGATTTCTACCAAATGCTTTTCACTTTTATCTTAGCGGTTTTGGCTTGGGTATTTTTTAGAGCAGAAAATATAGAACATGCGGTAGAATGTTTTTCAAAAATATTTTCCACATCTCTTTTTGATTCGCCTTGGTACGATGGAAACACAAAAATAATGTTAGGGTTAATCTTATTTTTTATCATCATTGAATGGATGGGACGAGAAGGTGAATATGCGATTGAGCAATTATTTTTGAATTGGAAAAAATCGTTTCGTTGGTCATTTTATACCTTTTTGATTTTTATGATCGGTATGTTTATGTCCACGGAGGAAAGTCCATTTATCTATTTTCAATTTTAAAATATAGAAAAAGAAATCATTCATTTTGTGAAAAAAATTTTTGGATTTTCGATTTTTGCTCTAGCATTTTACATCGTGGCAATTTGCTTGTCCGGTGATTTTATTCCTACGAAATTGACAAAGAATTTAATTTATAATTCAGGTGGTGCAGGACATTCTTTGAACAGATTTGAAGAAGTGAAAAATATAAAAAATGTTGACATATTGTTTATTGGATCATCGCATGCTTATCGGGGATTTGATAATCGAATTTTTTATAACAATGATTTTACAACTTTTAATTTAGGTTCTCTTGCTCAAACTCCCATCCAAACGGAAGTACTTTTAAACAGATATTTAAATCAGTTAAATCCTACAATTGCGATTTACGAAGTATATCCAATTTCATTTACCATTGACGGAATTGAGTCTTCGATGGATTTAATTTCGAATGACCAAAATGATTTCGCTTCGCTAAAAATGGCGATAGATTATAATCATATCAAAATATATAACTCATTGATTTACAGCAGTTATCGACATTTTTTTTTCCAAAAAAATAGAAAGCAAGGAGGATTAGTTATTGGAAATGATCGTTATATTTCAGGAGGATTTGTTGAAAAATTAAAAAGTGATTTTAAGCAAAAGCCATCTAAAACTCAGCAACTTATTTTTAAGAAAAAACAACTAACCGTTTTCCCAAAGAACATTGAATCATTAACAGCAAACGGAACAAAAGTTTATTTAGTACAAGCTCCGATCACTTCAGATTATTACAATAGTTTTTCCAACCTATCAGAATTTGATAGTTTAATGAATAGTTATGGAGAATATTCTGACTTTAATAATTTGATTGAACTTACCGATTCCTTACACTTTTTTGATGCTCACCATTTGAATCAAAAAGGAGTCGAAATTTTCAATAAAAAATTGCTGGAAGTTATTCCTTTCAAAATAAAATAAGGTTACACTTTTTTGTAAATTTGGATAACTCAATTAAAAAAATTCAATGGCAAAAATAAAATTCACTTCTGCATTAAAACGATTTTATCCCGATCTTAATGATCTTGAGATAGAAGGAAAAAATATAAATGAAGTGTTAGAAAAAATTGAATCAAAACACTCTGGCATCAAAACCTATCTTGTTGACGATCAAGGTGTATTGCGAAAACATATCAATATTTTTATAGATGGCGAATTAATTTTAGATAGAAAAAAAATGACTGATACTTTAAGTAATAAAAGTGAAGTATACATCATGCAAGCATTGAGTGGTGGATAATCATCACAAAAAAAGTCAATAAATATTTGACTGTAATAAACATTAGAGCAAACATAAATAACTTGGAAAACTCAAATTCAAATACTCCATCAAATCAAAATAATAATTTTTCTTCTTGGGAAAATAGCCAACTTTTTACAGGGCTCTCCAAAGATCAATTACAAAACCTTAGCTATCATTTGATTAACAAATCATACTCCTCAGGTGATTTCATCATCAAAGAAGGAGGTTTTGGAGATGCTATTTTTTTTATTGAAAAAGGATCTGTTGATATTTTTAAGGACAATGTAAAATTAGCAGAAAATCATGCTGGTGATTATTTTGGAGGAATGGCATTGATGGAAAATACTTCTCGCTCTGCTGATGTGATCGCTACTACCCCACTTCAAGTAAAAGTTTTAACCATCAATCAACTCAAGGCTATTCAATCGGATGATATTTTCATCAGAGTTTTGACCAATCACTTGATAAAACAACAAGAGGTTATCCGAGAAAAAAATAGAAGTTTAATTTTAGCAACCAAAAATAAATTGGAGGAAGCTGAATTACATATTCAAAAAACGAGGCAGTATCCGAGACTAATTATTTTTTTACTTTTTACTATTTTGGTATTGGTGTTCTTCTTGGTTGCTGGAAGAATGTAAAAATCAGCAAACTCTCTTTTAATTGAACTACTCCGTAGCAAGCTGCTAATCTATGCACACAAGTTTATAAATGATTGACTTTTAATACTTTATGAATAGTGTATTTTGTTGATTCAAAAAACAATAAAGAAAAAATAATCTATCTAAACAATCTGTTTTCAATGATTTATATATTTTAAAATAATTCATTCAATTTTGTGTGCATAGATTAGAGCAAGCTGACGGAGAATCAAAAAAACAATTTTATAGATATCAAAATAGAATTTCACCACATACGAGGCACATAGAAAACATAGGTAAAATTCTATGTTTTCTATGTGCCTATGTGGTGAAAAAAAATTAGTCGTGGAAGAATTTTTTCACTTATGAGATATCATTGCTGCTGTTGCACTCGATGCAAGCATCGGGGAATTCTTTAGATTAAAAAACATTAAGTAATATGCATTCTTTCATTTTAGAAATCTTTAAAACGATTATTCAAAAAGAAAAAAACGTTTTACTTAGTCCTTTTTGTTTTGAAATCATCATCAATATTATTGCGCAAGGAACGACTGGTGAATCTCAAAAAGAGCTTTTGGAATTACTGAATTCAAAAAACTCTTCCAATTCATATCCTGATTTAATAAAAAAATTAGAATTAATAAAAAAAATCCAACCTACCTCTCAGTTTGAGCAAGCCAACACTATTTTTCATAAAGATTTTGTTATCCCTGTAGATTTATTTTGTAAAAAAATCCGAAAGCATCACATCCTAAATTTAGAACCTGTTCCTGAAGAATATAAAGATTCTTGTGATTTTATTATTCAAAGTTCTCTAGACATAAAAGCTAAATGGAAGCAAGAATTTGATCTTGTCAATCATCAAACTGAATTCTTTACTTTAGCAAATGGAGAAGAAGTCGAAACTTCTTTCATTAATCAGGACAATACTGAAGGAAGAAACGAAACCTTATTTTTTCAAAATGAAAATTTTCATGCTATCCAAATTCCATTAAAAGACGAACAACTTTGTGTTGAGATTTATTTACCAGAGAAGAAAAATGGTCTTAATAATTTCGTCAAAAATCTAACCGTAGAAAATCTATTAGAATGGAATAATAATTTCGAAAAAGTCGAATACATGGAAGTAGTTTTGCCTAAAATTGAATTAGATAAAAATTACGAATTAAAGGAAAACTTTAAAGCAATTGGATTAAATGATATTTTTAATCTTAGCTGGGATTTACTTCCAATGTTAAACACACCTGCTGAAACAAAAATTACTAAAATTACTCAAGAAAACTTTTTTAAATTAAACGAAATAGGAATTGAAGCGGGATCAAAAACTAGATTTTATGGAGGTATTAGAGGAATCAGTAGAATGAAACAACATATTCTCTTCGAAGCAAAGCATCCATTCATGTATTTAGTTAGAGACAAAAAAACAAATACAATAATATTTTTAGGTCTTTTTGAAGAACCTAACAGAGAACAAGATTTTTCTATTTTACATAAAAATTTAGAAGAGTCAAAAAAGTATGATAAAAGTTATTCTCATCTTTCCTATAGATTAAGTTTTGTGATTACAGCTTATTCGCTAGATGTTTTGATGAAACACTTTAATTGCAAAAATGAATTTGTCAGTTGGTATATTGATAAAATTTGGGCATTAATTGCAACTCCAAAAGGTGAAAAATTTGATGAAATTTGTGATGATTTAAATTGGTTTTGTTGGGATAAAATAGATGATAAACCTCAAAATTTTAATATTTCGAAAGAATTAAAATCAAGCAAAGAAGAAACAATAAAAAATCTTCCTGGTCAATTTAGTACCATCTTACATGGTGTTGCTGAAAACTTAGCATATCGTGAAAGTGCTCCTGAGATAAAAGATACCCTTGCAAGAAATCTACTTCAAATAAGCCTCAAAATTTTAATTGATTTGCAATTACGGATTCCTGATTTTGATATTTTTTCAAAATATCAAAATCGTAAAAATGACTCATGGGGAGATATTATTAAGAAAGAAACTATCACATCATTTTACAATCCACTTAATTCAAAAATTGAACTAACTGAAAGTCAAAAAGAAGATCGAAGACGATTTGCTTCAATTCGAAAACTAAAACCTTTGGTTTGGAATATCACAATTAGAGGAGCAATTTACCTTCAAATGATTGAATTAAGCTATCAGATAAAAAATAAAATTCATTCAAAAAAAGCGAATGAAATTTTAGATGATATAAAGCTTTTTCTAACTTCTAATGATAAAAATGTATTCAAAAAATTTCAAGAACTTAGATTTCGATGTGATCAAACTGGCTGGTTTGAATCTTCCGAATATTTCAAGACAGTAGAAGAATCCGAAAATTTTAGAGATTTATTCCCTATAATTTCAAATTCTTTTGAAACCTCTTCTGGTATTCTCCAAGATTATGAATATAAATTAGAAGAGAATGGAAATGGTGGATTCGATTTATTTTATTCCTATTCAGTTTGGACACTCAAAAAATTAGCTAAGAAAAGATTTCCTCTCCCAAGTAAATTATTTTTTGAAAAACATCAGGTTAGAGATGGAAATTTGTTGGGAGATCCGATTGAAATTGATCCAGGTTTATTTCCAAGTTTTTAAATCATTCCTCAAACGGATATTTCAACCCAATCTGACTTCGAATTTCATCCGTAATTTCCATCAAATCTAAACTATTTTGATGAGACCATAAATCACTTTCTATTTTATTTCCGGAAAGACATTTCTTACATTCTTCGATTTCATAAGTGTAACCTTTCCCGAATTTTGGAAGTGTGTACTTTTTTTCTTCATATCCTTTTTCATCACCTTTATTTCCTTTTATGATGGTATAATTTTCTGATTCATGCCAAACTGGATGAATATAAATCCGTCCTTCAGTTCCATAAATTCTTGCCATCATATCTGATTGAGAAACAAAGCCACTCATGATATTTGCCATTCCATTTTTATATTTAAAAATAGCGGAAGTTTGCAAGTCGGCTCCTGTAGTATGGTTTCTACTAGTTGCCAGAATTTGTTCTGGTTTTCCAAAAATAATATATGCTAAAAAAACTGGATACACCCCCATATCCATCAATGAACCTCCTCCTAATTCCATGTTCAACATTCGACTATCATCTGCATCCTTTCTAGCAAAGGTAAAATCTACATTCAAATAATTGACCTCTCCAATAGAATTATTTTTCACTTGATTTAAAACTGCTCGTATCGTCGGATTGAATCGTGCCCAGAACGCTTCCATCAAAAAAACATTATACTTACGGGAGGCATCCACCATTCTTTGTACATCTTTTCGATTGATTGCCAAAGGTTTTTCGCATAGCACATGCTTACCATTTTTCATTGCTTCAATACTAAGTTCAGCATGTGCATCGTGAGTAGTTCCGATATAAATAATATCTACTTCATCATCTTCAAAAAGCTCCTGATAACTTCCATAGCTCTTCCCAATTTCATGCTGGCCTGCAAAATTTATAGCATTGGAGATGGATCGAGAAGCACAAGCGACAATTGAAATTTCTTCAATTAATTTCAAATCATTGACAAACTGATTTGAAATTTTCCCTAAACCTAAAATCCCCCATCGAAGTGATTTATTCTCTGAATCCATTTTGAATTATTAATTTTTATAAAAATGTAAATGTATTGTTTTTTAAATAAAAAAAGCAGCTATTTTTATAACTGCTTCAATTTTTCTAATTTATTTATTGCTTAATCTAATTAACTCGATCTACTAAATTCATTAAACAATCCCGTTGTGTACCCCTGAGTAATATGCGCATTTTCACTATAATCATTTTGCTCCATCAACAATCTATGCAACTTGGGAAGGTTGTAAAATGGTACTCCTGGAAAAAGATGATGTTCTAAATGATAACCTACATTATGAGGTGCAATAAAAAATCTTTCGATGAAAGAAGTCTTTACCGTTCGAGAAGAATTTAACTCATGATCACGAGCTAAATCACCAAAATGTTCTGCTACACTTCTGATATATTGAAACATAAAAAAAGTAGTCAACCAAGGCACAATCCAAAATAAAAACCAATATTTCCATCCTCCAAAAAAAGTTAATGCTCCAAAAAGAAAGATGTAAAATCCGATTTTCAAAGGTTTACTTTCCGTCCCAGCATATTGTTTCATTGGTGCTCCTCCAAATCTTTTGAGAAACCAAAATACATCTAAAATACCTTGATAAAAAACCAAATAGGAAAGTACTGTAATCATAAATTCAGTTTTTGATTTTGGAAAAGTGAATTCACGTACATCTAATTTGGCTACCCAATCAGGATCATGATCTGTATTCAAATGTTGATGATGTGCCAAATGATTATTTCGGTATTTTTCGATGGAGGTAAATATCGGATACATGATAGTGATATTAGTAATCCAATCATTCCATTTTCTATTTTTTAAAAAACGAAAATGTGAAGCATCGTGCATTAAAATAGCTAAGGCATGCATGCGAGCTCCAATGACAACAATAGACAAAACATATAACCAAAAAGAAGTGAAAAGTATGTTCAGATAAATGACAAAACCAATTAGCAACCAATTATAAAAAATGGCAGCTGCATGAAAAAGAGGCTTGATTTGAAAAAGTGGTTTGAATTTTACTGGATCTAATTTTGAGCTAAATTCTTTTGAATCATAAGTGCACATAATATTGATTTTTATAGGTAAAGTGTTTTATTTAATTTACCATAAAATTAGAGTAGCTTACGATATTAGATTAGCATTTTTATTTCATTTATCTGTACTTCTTTTACAGCTTGAAAAAATAATTGAACTGACCGAGTAAAGAGTTATATTAGTTTTAGTTCTCATAAAATTTTATTTAAAGCAAACTTATTTCTTTTCTTTTTTTGGAAAACGATAACCAACCATTAATCTGCCATAAGGTAGAACACCAAATTCAGAAGTGGCTCTACCGATACCTCCCCCAAGCTCAAATAGAATATTTCTTTTTCCCATCCACTTATATCCCACCTCAAAACCAAAAGCCGCAAATGTATCACCACCTCCTCCTAAAATGCCAGTAAGTGCTCCTATATATATTTTATCGGAACCAAAGTCAGGATTGAAATAATACTTTCCATGTAGTAATAAACCAACTCCAATATCTCCATCACTCACAGCAAATATTAATTCTGGTTCGACACCAAAATCAGTTCCTATAGGGAATTCTAATCCCAATTGGAAAAGACCAAAAAGTGCAGCTGGTGGATTGAATTTAAATTCTACTTGGGCATTGGTTTGGAAATGAATTCCAACAAGAAAACTAAAAACTATAATTGTTCGAGTTATTTTTCGAAAAAAAATTTGATTCATTTTTATAAATTTTAATTGATTTTATAAAAGAGTTTTCAAGTCAATGATAGGCAAATAAAAATTTAATACAAATAAAAAAACCATTGTTTATTTTCAAACAATGGTTTTTAATTCTTTTTCGAAAAAAGAAATATATGGTAGTGAAAAAAAATCACCTCCAATCTGGCATCTCCGCATTTTCAAAAAGTAACTCTCGATCCATTCCATCTATTTTCATCCGGTAAATATCCTTTTGAGAAATACCATCATTATTTGAATTCATAAAAATTATCCAAGCCCCATCTGGAGAAAATCGAGCATCTAAATCATTAGTTCCAGCAACTTTATCATATGATAAATCTAAAGGAACTGGATTAGTGAATTCTCTCAATAAGATTCTTGCATCCAACTGTCGACCATCTGGAACTTCATACCCTGAAACATCCTGTGTATACATAATTTTATTACCAGGAACGGAAAAAACAGAACCGCCTGTGCTTCCTGGGATATCCGTCAATAAAGATTGAACAAAATCCCCATTCGACTCATACATATAGATAATTGAATTATACAAATTATCTCCAACCATTCGTGCCATGATTCTATCATTAACAATCGTCCAATCACATTCAGCATAAACAAATCCGTTAGGTGCTTCGGCAAAAATTTGCGTCCCAGTTCCATCACGATTTACAGTATACAATTTATTTCCATTCATATAAAGTAATTTCTCCCCATCAGGTGACCAGGCAAAATCCAAATCAAAAATATTACTTCCCATGACTGGAAGATTAGAAATTTGTTCGACTACACTTCCATCACGATTCATCATATATAAATGTGTTTCCAAACCAATGTTAGATAAAAACGCAATTTTATCTCTGGCAGGATTCATACGTGGTCGCCAATTATTAGAAGAATTGTTAGTCAATTGAATAGAGTTTCCATCTATGTCAGAAGAATAGATATTATAATTTCCATTTTCAACTCTGGTAAATAAAAATCTGTGATCTGGAAATGCTGCTGTTTCAAAACGCCATAAGTCGCCATTAACTGGTGCAGACTTTCCATCTTTAACTATTACTTGCCAAAAGTAAACACTCCCGAAATTCAAATCAGATAATTCAAAACTAGGCAATGTCAAATCTTCAGCGATCGTAGTTACTTCGGTTTGATCGAAATTGAATAATTTTAAATCATAAGTCAATGGGTCACCATCAGTATCTTCGGCCATCCAACTTAGTGAAACTGAAGTGTCCAACTCCTTTACTCCATCCATCGGATCAGGCAGACTCGCAATAGTCGGAGGAGTATTAGCCAAAGAATCTGGTATTAATTTGATGACTACATTTATTGAGTTGCCATTAAGAATAGCAATGTTTTCTACCTTAGTTACAAAACCAGTTTTCTCCACTCGCAAAGTGTAATTTCCCGTTTTTATATCTTCCATTGCAAAACGTCCTAATTCATCTGTCAATAAGATATTAGTTGGAGGATTAGTAGTGATTGATGCATCTTCAATAGCAGAATTAGAACCTTCAACCAAAACCTGACCGAAAACAGAACCAAATGTATCTGGAATAAAATCGTCTTCTCTACAAGATGAAATCAAGAGAAGAATTAAACCAATGCTAAGTATTATTTTATTTTTCATTTTTAGGATGTTTAAAAGTCATCTTTGTTTTTTTTGAAATCAAACTTTCGTTGCCCTTTGATTTTTCCACCAAAGTAAAAATTCAATCCCAAATTACCTCTCCAATAAAAGTCATTATATTTCCCTTGTTGAACATCATCAAACTCATCACTAAAAATATAATTGTAATCTACCGAAGCTCTAAGTCCAACATTATTATTTAACATATATTCAATACCACCTCCAATATTTACTTTTTGATAAAATTGATTTCCAAGATCAAAACGCCCCGTTACATTTTCAGTAATCAGTCCTCCTCCTCCAAAAACAAATGGTGTAAAAACATCAAATGGGAGTAAACGATACTCACCTCCAAGTTCTAGATAGGTTACATCTGCATTATAATATTGCTCCGTAGCCATCTCACTAAGTCCATAATTTAAGTAACCACTAAAAGCTGGATTTGGTGTAAATTTTAATTGCAAGCCAATGCCAGTTCTTAATTTTGAACCTGGATAATCTCCCATATAATATAGGCTAGAAGACGAAGCCCCAATCATCCAATTCTTTCTCCGATTATTCATTTCTTTCCCAAAAATATCAGTCTTGGGAATCATTTCTCTTTCTTTTTTATAATCCAAAATAGCTCTATCAACAATCATTCTTGGTTCTTTCAGGTCCCAGAGTTTATCTTCAATTCCTTCGATAATTAAACTTTCTACCGCCTTTTCTATAGCTTCAGTCACCGCCATATCTGAGGGTTCATTATAGGTGTAACCTGTCTCAGCTTCCAATAATCGACCAAACTTAACAAAGCGAAAAATTCCCAAATCAACAGCTTGGGAAAGGATTGTTTTTGAAGTGTAAACTGTTTTTAGGATTTTTCCATTACTAGTAGAAACAGCCCGTAAATATATTGTTACACGATCTTGTCGGTATTGAGAACCGCCACCTGTTCCAAAATATCGAAGTCCAGCTCCACCAGTAATTACATTGGAATCGTAAGAAATTATCCCTCCTTCCAAAATTACACCTGCAAAAAGTAGTGCTGGAAGTACCGCAGCATTTCCTCCATTTCCAGCAGAATACTGGCTATGACTAGACCGAATTATTTTACGTTCATTTAATAAATTACTGACATTTTCTCTTTCAATCGGAACAAACCAATTAGAATTTTCCAATGCTTTTATCAAAATAGTAGTAGCTCCTTGTGTCACCGCAGTAGACCAACTTGCACCTGTATTAGAAGGTTTATATTGTCCTGTTTGGTCTCTAAATTTATAAACCGCAACTACAATTTTATCCTTTGGGGGAGGCAAACTTTTTAATCGAATAGTACTTTCTGTAGCTTCTCCTAGACGAGCACTTGTATTTTTTATCGGTTGATAAACTACCCGACCACATCCACTCCACATCAAAAAAAGTAGAAAGGTCAAAATAATTTTCATGGAAAAATCAATTCGCTTCATGATAAGTTGAATATTTTAAGCAGCATCAAAAATTGAGAAAGACTAACAATTAGTTCTCAGAAGAAAAACTAATCATCAGTCTTAATTTTTTTTGGATTCGTAAAAAACTGGTTTGAAATTTTAACAATAGATGAAATAAATTAGGGATAGTATATTTTAAGGTTCTCATTTTAATAATAAGGGACAATAATTTGAGTGCTTTCCCCTGTCGTAGGATCAGTTATCGTTATAGATAATCCGTCCAAAGTTGAAATGACATCTAATCCGAAACTACCTACCTGATAAGTACCATCATCTAAAGTTGATTCTCCAAATTGGCTTCCAGCAATCTGTCGAGATAAGTTGCTCAAAATTTGACGTTCCAAAGATTGGGTAAATGATTCAAGTGCAGATAGACCACTTCCTGTTTCATCTTCCTCCAATAAATTTTGAGACTGAGCTGAACTCAATAACCAATTATAGTTAAAAGTGTCTCCTCCAAAAGCTGGATTCTTAGGCGTATAGACAAAGTCCTGCGCTTGTAAGTTTGAAAATGCCAAAAGGCTAAAAACTGTAATTAGTAAAAAGTGTAAATGCTTCTTCATAATTTCTTTTTTTCATAAGAGTCAGTTCTCAGGTTGATCGTTGTACGCTCACCTAACTCCTATTTTTTAATAAATTCCGCTTCCCATCGTATCTCCTGCTTCCATATCCTGTTTTAAATTTTCACTCCTGATTAAATAATCCTTGATGTATGAGATCGTAAAATTCGCTTCTTCTTCGATTAATCCGTTTCGTGGTTGAAGAAACCGATAAAGAACAACGTTCTCATTTATCTCAATAGAAACTCTTGCACCAAGTCCTCTACTTGGCATTTCACGGATAGTAATTAAAAAATCTTTTGCACCAGACGGAGGATTCCATCTGTTGTAAAATAATTCGTAAAAATCTCTTCCTATTTTTGATCTTGTTTCATCTAGAATCAATCCGTCGATTTCAATTGCATCGAGATTGTTTCTAGGTTTCGGTAAGTCTTTTTTTGCGATTGGAAGTGCAGGAGGGGGAGGTTGCACTAAACTCGGATCAACGTCAATACTCAATAAAGTATCCACGTCTATCAAATCATTCTTCAAGTTAAAGACTTTGAAGGTGATAACAAAGTATTCTCGCCTTTTTAAATCAATTGCTGTTTCAGAAATAATGTGTGGATAAAATGATTCAGCTACTAATTCTCCAGATATTTTCTTATCAAAATAACCTGCTTGAGTTTCTTTGTGAATATCCATTTCCCATTTTATAGGAATAGAATTTTCGGTCATATTGATACCCAGCGCTTTGACAAAAACAGTATCATTTTCTTCAATAAAATCAATCCATACTTTTACACTCGTAGAGTCAAAAGCATGGATTGTCGATAGACTACTACAAAAAGTAATGTAAATTACTACAATCGTATTCTTTAGGAATCTACTCCAAATCCTTGTTGATTTGTTTTGAAAAAAAGTCAAAGCGATGGAATCCCAAATAGAATTTGGAGGCATATTTTTTTTATCAAAAAATGCATTTTCCATTATTTTAGTGTTTTCTCAAATAGTAAATCCTTCTGTATCTAAAAACAAAAATCAGCCGTAAACAACTGAACATCAATTATTTACGACTAATTATTTGTTTCAATATTTTAATTATTATTCGATTGAATTACCTGAACAGACATATTATCACCAACTTGGCGAACAATAATATTTTGTTCAGTAAGACCGTCCTGTGTATGGGTAATTTCATTGTCGTTACCCTGTTGAATCAATTCAATATACGTATTAGAAGTATTAGTCAAATTCTGATTAATTACATTCCGTCTTCCTTCTTGTTTGATAACGAAAGTATTTTCAGAACCCTCCAAATTCAAAGTATATTCATTCTTATTCCCTTTTTGAAGAACCACAGTCTGGTTAAGCATTCCTGCCTGCTTAACAGCAGTAAGGTTTCTTTTACCAACTTGTAAAACCTTCACTAAATTTTCAGAAGAAGTGCCTTGTTGATCTTGAACAATACTTACTGTATTTTTTCTTCCAATTTGATTCACATAGGCTTCGTTTCCATTACCATTCAAATCTGCTTCAATTAATTCATCAGCAGTTTTTACTAAGTCATCTTGAGTCAATGTTTGACTAAAAAGACTTGTCGCCAAAAAGCAACAAATAGAAAAAGCTGTGATTCTTTCTTTGAAATTAATCTTCATGATGTATGAAATTCATTAGACGTTTTAAGTTAAACATTTTACGGTTTCTTTTGCTAAATAGCAAGGAGTCATAAAAAGTTTAACGTCAAACGTCCAATGTTTTATTAATTTTCAGTTTGAGTTACCCCTACTGTATTTCCATTACCAGTTTGATTAACTAAGTTAATGTGACTAGCTCCGTTTTGATTATTAGAAGAAACATTTTGATTTCCAACTTGAAAAGTAGCAGAAGTATTCATACTTCCTTGCTGAGAAAGTTCGATTAAATTCTCATCTCCAACTTGACTTAACTCTACATCATTTTGTCCTCCTGCGAAATTGTTATTTCCATTTTGAGCACCAACGATAGTATTGTTATTTCCTTCTTGTAATGCGCTTACATTGTTAGAAACTCCAGTTTGTTGTAAAATAGTAGTATTTGCATCTCCAAATTGATCAACCAAGATATTACTATTTTCTCCACTCATTTCTTGAGTAACTAAGTTATCATTACCTACAGTATTTGCTACAGTTTGGTTATTACCTAATCCTGAACCAGTAATGTTTTGAACGATCTTATTGTTGTTTCCTTGTTGGAAACCAATCAAGTTGCTATTATCTGTAATTGCTTCTTGACGAATAGTATTCAAGTTACCTTCTGAAGTTGAAGTTGCGGTGTTATTATCACCAGTCAAAAGATTGATGTTATTATTATTATCTCCAATTTGAGTTAAAGCAACAACATTATTGTTTCCTGTGTACTGCATTTCTCCATTATTAGCTGCTCCTTTTTGAACTGCAGCAACAGAGTTATCATTTCCAGTTTGACGTACAAAAGAAACGTTTTGATTTCCTACTTGAGTAACAGAGGTTGCATTTTCATCTCCCTCTTGTTGAGTGTTACTTGAATTAGTTTGTGCAAAAGACATCGTGCACGCAAAAACGAATACGAAAAGAATGGTTAATTTCTTCATTTTAAGAATTTTTTTTCTGGTGTTTACAAAATTGTTTATGTTAAAAAAAATATATTGGCGGGCTCGTGTGATAAGCCATTCCAATCGATAAAGTTATGGGAACTACTTTGGTTTTTCCATACCGATAAATCCGTATTTCTCCCTTAAGTAATTTCCCTTAGTGTACTCAAGTACACCAATCTTTTCGGTTTAGGATAGGAATAAGTTAACTCAACGATGGGTCAAGTTGATGTATAAAATGGAAATAGTATTTGGCTAGACCAACTACATTCCTCACTTTTAATTTTTGCATCAAATTTCGTTTATGAGTTTCAACGGTTCTAGGACTGATAAAAAGTTGATGAGCAATTTCCTTATTTGTCATCTCTTCAGAAACATATCTTAGAACTTCTAACTCTCGAGAAGTAACTGAAAATTGATTAAAGACTTCTTCTAATTTTTTCTCCTTAGTAGAATTTTCAAAAATTGTTTTGGAAAGATTACTTGAAAAATAACTATGTCCAGAATGAATAGTTCTTACCGCTCTGATCAATTCTTCGGGGGTTGAATCTTTAATTAAATACCCTGAAGCACCAGCCCTAAGCATTTCAATTACATAACTATTCTCAATATGACTAGTCAATGCTAAGACTTTGGTTTCCAATAATTGAACAATCCGTTTAGCATATTCTTTTCCACAAGAATCTGGAAAAGATATATCCATTATCACTAAATCAGGTTGTAATTCCAGGCATAATGAGAAAGCTGATTCAGCTGATTCAGCTTCTCCTATTACTTGAAACAATTCTTCTTTTTCAAAAATTTGCTTGATTCCATATCTAAAAAGATGATGGTCATCAGCTAATAAAATTGAAATTTTTTCCATTGCTATAAAATCTAAAATTCACGGGTGACCTCTTGCAAAGAGAATGTGTAATAAGTATTTGTTCCTTGGATATAAAATTAAGACACAGGTATTTGTATTTTATCAATAGCAATATTGATAAAACAAAATCAATTATTGAAGGAAATCACTTATACATGATTTACTCAAAAATTAGATGTATTTAACTTATACATTTAAGTAAGCTAAAGACAAATTAACCTTAGTCTTTGGATAATAATAATCGAGGGTCAAAAGATGTTTTGGAATGGATTTTTAGTGGAAGAGTGGAATTGAAATGAATCCAATCTTCTCATAGTATTTTGATTTTTTCTCTTTGCAAGGGTGAAGTTAGGAATTTTGTATAAATAAAAAAATATTTTCTTCAAAAATTGATTTTTTAAGTTCTATATGAGTTTATTTTTTTACAGATTCTTGTCCTGTTTTGTTTAACCTAGTTTTAAAAATAACTAAAATCATTTTACCCTACATGATAATTTTGAAATCCTTTCAATAGGTTACATAACAAAAAAAACCAACTTCAAATGAAGTTGGTTTTCTTTTGTATAAATGATATTTCTACTATGGGAAAATTCCCAATGATAAATAATCACTACTGATTTTATTCAATGCATTAATAAATGCAGCTGAACGCAAATCTTCTACTTTTTTCTTACGTTTTTTGATCGTTCTAATTTGATCATAAGCCATTACCATCGTTTCTTCTAAACCTGATCGAACTAAATCAATTTCATCTGCTCCACGAGTCAAAAAGTTTTTCTCTTTTATCCCGATAGTTTTACCAGTTGATTCTTCAATCTTACTAACTAAATCATTGTATCGAGCTTGATCAAATCTTTTTTCCATTCGACCAAATCTCATATGAGATAAATTTTTCAACCATTCAAAATAAGAAACGGTTACCCCTCCTGCATTGCAATACATATCAGGAATAATCATTACGTTTTTCTTCAACAGAATTTCCTCTGCATCAGCGGTTACAGGACCATTGGCTGCTTCTGCAATAATCTTTGCTTTCACTTGCTTAACATTTCCTTTATGAATTTGGCCTTCTAAAGCTGCAGGAACTAAGATGTCGCATTTAACAGTCAAAACATCTTTTCTGCTTTTCATATTTTTAGCACCTGGGAAATCTAAGATAGATCCAGTTTTCTTTCGGTGCTTTACTAATTTATCAAAGTCAATTCCATCTTCTTTATAAATGGCACCTTCATATTCAGCTACGCAAATGATTTTCACACCACCTTCTTTTTGAGAAATAGTAGCAGTATAATGTCCTACATTTCCCATTCCTTGAATAGCCATTGTTTTGCCTTCGATCCCAGGAGTCAAACCAATTGCTTTCATATCATCAGCATGGCTCATTGCTTCTCGGATCGAATAGTATACACCTCGACCAGTTGCTTCAGTCCGTCCAGAGATACCATGTTGAGTAACTGGTTTTCCAGTAACACATCCAGCAGCATCTATTTCGTCACCTTTGAAAGTTCGGTAAGTATCCAAGATCCAAGCCATCTCACGAGGGCCTGTTCCGTAGTCAGGAGCAGGAACATCAATCCCAGGACCGATGAAATTTTTACGAATCAACTCAGCAGTATATCGTCGAGTGATTTTTTGTAATGTTGCGGGTGTGTATTCTCTAGGAGAAATTTTCACACCTCCTTTAGCTCCACCAAAAGGTACGTCTACAATAGCACATTTGTAAGTCATCAATGAAGCCAATGCCATGACTTCATTTTGAGTTACTTTTTGGCTGTAACGAATTCCACCTTTAGTTGGTAATCTGTGGTGACTGTGTTGCACTCTATACGCTTCGATGACTTGGTAGTCTTTACCCACTCGGACGGGGAAACGCATTTGATAAACAGAGTTGCAAGCTTTGATTTGAGCCAATAATCCTGCTGGCAAATCAGTTAGTCCAGCGGCCTTGTCAAAGTTCCGGCTGACACTTTCTAAAAAGTTAGGTTCTCTTGTCATTGATTTTTAATCTTCTATAAGTGATTCTAATTTGGTTAGTTTACGTTCGAGATAAACCAAAAATCCAATAATTCCAATAAAGATAGCAACCAGCACGGCAATCACCACATAAATTTTCCCGGTGCTATGCATGAAATCTAAATTTTCAGTTTGGGCAGACAGGTCGACTGTCCATAAAATAGAAAACAAAACGATTAAGAACTTTTTCATACTTTTAAATGATTGGCAAATGTGAGTGAATTTTTTTTATTTTACAAGGAAACAAATGTTTATTTTTATTAAATAAAAAACAGGAAAAAAGTCTAAATTTTTATCAACTTCTTCGTTAATACTTTTCCATCTTGATTATGCACTTTTACAAAATAAATACCCGCTTCCAAACTATTTGAAATCTGTAAATCATTTTCTGATAGATTAATCTTTTTTTCAAAAACAACCTTCCCTGAAAAGTTTATTATTTCTAAAAATCTTGCATCAAAGTTATTGAAATCAAAATTTATTAGATCTTCCATCGGGTTCGGATATATTTCAATATATATATTCTCCTCAAATTCAAAAGTACTGATTACGATATCACAATTTGGATTACCTCCACTCGGATATATGGTAGCTGACTCCTGTGAGTGACAAGTAAGATCATCCCTTCCCGATAAAGAAGCTACATAAGCAGGATAGATAAATGTCGTCCATTCTAAGTTACCAATTCCTTCTAACCATATTCCATAATTGCCCATATTATTGGTTAAAGTAATTCTTTTTCTAGAAATTCCATCTAATGTAATTACAGTATCTACATATTCAACTTCTAAAATTAGACTATCATCTACACCAAAACCATAAGTTGCCACAAAGGTATCACCAAGTATTAAATTAAAATCGTACAACAACTTTTCCTCGGTATCCCCCTCGGGAATAAAATAAAATTTTCTGTTTTCTTCACGATACATTCCTCCTTGACTAGTAGTTGGAAATTCAGAACTAGTCACTTCTAACTGGGAATAAGTTTTACCATTAAACTCAACTAACTCTACAGCAGTCAAACAAAAATTTCCTAGATCTTCGTTTGTATCTCCATATTCATTGTAACACCATCTCGCATCTAAAATTGGAAATTCCACCTGAGCGTTTAATATATTAAATGAGACTACTAAGATTAAGATTGAATAAAAATTTTTCATATGCTTTTATTTTTTTTAAATAAATCAATCTAGAATGCTAACCATTATCTAATCCTCCCTTTCCAAATATTTCTCTTCTATATTCAAGTACCTATAATAAATAGTTGCTAGCCAAAATCCCAAAAGCGTCCATCCAATAATCGCAGGATAGAAAACCATTCGCAAAGTATTATCCATGTCTTCTTTTCCAAATGCTGGATTTCCTCCTGAACCAGGATGCAAACTATCCGTCATTCGAGGAATAACATTAATCAAAATCAACGCAGCTACAAATGCAAACATATTATAAACAGCAGCAATTCTCGCCCGTTTTTCTAAGTCATCAAATGCATTTCGCAACACGAAGTACGCGAAGTAAATCAACAAAGCAATTGCGGTCATATTCAATTTGATTTCCTTCCATGTCCAATAAGTACCCCAAGTTGCTTTTGCCCAAAGCATACCTGTTACTATACCTAATATTCCAAAGAGCAAACCAACCATAGTCATTACTTCTGCTCGACGATCTCGATCTTGATCTTGCGTTCGGAGATACATAAAACTATTCCAAGTAGCCCCAATAAAAAGAAACAACATACCAAACCATAAAGGCACATGGAAAAATGTATTTCGAATAGTTTCAAATAAAAGTCCTCGGAAAGGAAAATTTGTCCCACGCTCACTAAGGTCTCCAAAGTTGGTGTTTTTCCAAACTTGCGCCCCTTGTAAACTGTCTATATTATTTTGCTTGATGATAAATTTTCCTGGCAAAGTTCCATAACCATCAAAGTCATTATCGACATCTAATGAAAACCGCTCTTGTTCTTTCGAGGAAGGCATAAAAGCGGGTATTGAAAAAGTGACTTCAATATTATTATCATCAAGCACTCTAACATTTTGAGCTGCAATAAAAAGCGAAGTGTCTTTTCTTAATCGAGCTTTAACTTCTTTTGCTTTGGTGTGAAATGTATTATAGGTCGTAACTCTCGCTTTAAACGTCTGACCTGTAACTGCGGTGTATTGAGACATAGAAGTGATTCCTGGACTCAAAGGTGTTGAAAGACCAACAACGATTACGTATATCAATATAGGCACACATAGTAATTTCCACCATAATTTCTTTTCCATAATTTCTTTGAGTTTAAGGTAGTTTTAGGATCTTTGAATATTTAATATCCTATCAGTTAACACTTCGCAAGGTTGGGTATTGGATATTCCTTGTTGAGTATTACTTATTCATAAATTTAATCTCGCCACAAAAACGGAAACAACATCAACGCCGCCCCACCCAACAATAAATCTATCGCCAATAAAATCATTATATCCTCATTGATCGCTGAATCAAAACTTCCTGGCAATGCATTTTGCGATACCTTTACTAATTCCATCAATATTGGAATAACAATTGGAAATCCTAAAATCGCCATCAAACTTGCACTATTGTCCGCCTTTGAAGATATCGCTGAGATAAATGTAAACGTAATCGAAAACCCTAAACTAGCCAAAAATATCGCAATAAAAAACAATTGTAAATCACGAACAGGACTTCCCAAAACCAAACTAAAAACACCGTACGCTAAAAAATTCAAAGCCAAAAGAAGCAAGGTATTATAGAGCATCTTAGAAATGATAATCGCAACTGGATTCACCAAAGAATAATAATACAACTGTCGGGTACCACTTTCTTGAACAAAACTTTTCGCAGCAGTATTTACACTCGCAAATAAAACGATGACCCAAAAAAGAATATTCCATTGTTTGGGGCCTGCATCAAAGGTAGACGTGTAAACTACAAATATGGTTGAGAAAACATATAATAAAATTCCACTTATCGCATATTTTTGACGAAACTCTAAGGTGAGTTCTTTACGAAAGAGAAACCATATTTCTTGAAATGTATTCATAAGGCGAATTTACATTGGTTTATATAATTTACATAAAAATCAAGGTAATTGTTATGCTTCAAAGAATGGAATAAGAATAATTTTACAAATCAATTACATGTTTGGGAAAAGACGTTTGGATTCCTTTTCTTCATTCAAAATATTAATATGTTTTAACTTTGCAAAAAAAAAGAAATGTCAATCAATAAAATATCTGAGCAATTACTTTTAGCAGTAAAAACCAATCAAGCTCACAAAGGTTTTCTTTCTCAATTAGAAACCTATTCACTAGATCAATTAGAGAAAGAATTAAATAATGACAACGCTAAAAAAGCATTTTGGATAAATATTTATAATGCATTTTTTCAAATTTTTAGAAAATTTAATCAGATAGATAAACCAGAAATTTATAAGCAAAAACTCATTAACATTACCAATAAAAAACTTTCTTTAGATGATGTAGAACATGGAATTTTAAGAAAATATCGGTTCAAATATTCTCTTGGTTTTTTGCCTAATATTTTTTCAAAAAGTTTGATTAGAAAATTAGCCGTTGACAAAATTGATTACCGAATTCATTTTGCTTTAAACTGCGGGGCAAAAAGTTGTCCACCCATTGCATTTTATTCTTTGGAAAAAATAGAAGCTCAATTACAGATGACCACACTTTCTTTTTTGGAAGCAGAAACAGATATTTTAGAAGAGAAAAAAGAAATTCATATCACTCAATTATTCAAATGGTTTTTGGCTGACTTCGGAGGAAAAAGTGGGATAAGAAAAATTTTAAATGAGCATTTAAAAATAGAATCCATAGGTTATTCATTAGTTTTTAAACCATATTCATGGGAAGAAGATTTAGAAAATTATTCTGATAATTTTTAACAATACTATTTTTCAAAACAATACTTTTACAAAAAAAAAGCAACAAGAATCAGCAACAAAAGATGCACATAGAACTATCAAATCCTATGTGCATTTTATAAAAATCAAATAACCCTATTTTTCTAATAACAATACTTTTACATATCCAACTTTTCCATTCAGAATCACCTTACTCCAATACCGGTCTACTTGATCAATCACTTTAACTTTTGTTCCAATTTTTAATCGTTTTAAAACTTTGGATGAAGCGGTAGCTTGTTGCCTAAGACTTGTTTTTTTTGTTATTTTATAAACTGGATAATTAGGTTCGATAACATCATTAAAAACCATTCTTTCCGATTTGGGATTCACCTTTTTGATTTCTTTTTCTTTCTGAATTGCAGCGGAAGGCGCTTTGGCAGCTTCGGATTCAACCTTCTCAGCAATAGCTAACCATGCATCATCCTCTGTGGTTTCCAATGACTCGTCAGGAATTGAATTTACTACCTTTTCCGATGAAACTAACATAGAAGCTGGCTGCTCATAAATTGGAATTCTATTGGGTTCAACATTACTTTTACGCAATAAAGTATTCTCAAAATCTACTCCTAAAGTCCATCCTCCAGTATTACTTGGTGAAGTTTCAAGAATAGTTTTTGCCTTGGGATCGCCAGTCAATTCTTCCTCTCCTTCTCCTTTGGAAACTAATTTTTCCATTTCTAATTCCACCCAATTGGTATCAGGCAAAGCCAAATGCATGGAATCTTCTAACAATATATTTACAACTTGATTAACTTCGACAATATCTTCAGGTTCATTTTTATCTTCTAATATTTGGGGAGGTTGATTTAGCTTAATCATAGTTTTCATTTTGGTAATCTTCTCACCCAAATCTTCTGCCTCTACCACTCGAAAAGCCAACTTCAACAAAGTTCTTTTCAGCTCAAAACTTTCAATAATATTTCCAATTTGGATACTACGAATATTTAAGATTTTTTGATAGGATGCAGGTGTTTCTTTAGCCTTCTCGATACTCGCCAAGATATTTTCATAAGAAGTATCTAATTCCTTTTCATCTAAAATTTCAATCGCTCTATCCAATTGATTATTTTGAAAAAACGAAATTGCATTTTTATACCGATTTGAAGCAAAATCTATATTAACTGAAGCCATTTTACGAATTAAACTCGGCAATTCTTTTTCCAAATCTTGGTCTAATCGGTTCAATAATAATTTAGCTTCCATCTCATCTGAAATTTTTTGCCCTAAATTACTTTCCAATTTTTCTAAAATATTATCCTTAGATACTGCCATCAGATTCAACAATTGAAAAATAGAATCTTTCCGCTCAAAAATAATAGTTTGACTAAATTTAAGTAACCCTTTTTCCTTTTTCGCTACCTTACCTTTTTTCGCTAGAAAAATTCGAATCGTTGGATTCTTAGAAATTTGAATCCCTTTTAAAATATCTTTGTTCACTACTTCATAACCTTCTTTTTCCACCGTCAAATTAATCATAGAATTTGGATCATGATCAATAAATTTTAATTCAAATCGACCTTTATAATCTGTAACTTTATCAGGAGATAAATCATTTCTAATAATAGCCTCTCGGACATATTTAATCGGTCCATTATCGACTCGACTATTCAATATCGAAACTCGACCATTCAGTTGAAAGTCTTGAGCATTCGTAAAAAAAGAAAATAATAAAAAACAAATAGTGATGATTTTGGAGGAATACATACGAGTTTTATTTTCGGTAATTGATTCTTTTTAAAACTAAAATTCACTAGAATAAATTATACAAACATTAAAAAAAATCACAATAAACGAAGAAGATTTTTCACAAAGGGGATGGTCGACTAAAGGTAGAAAAATGTTTGTCTTTTTTCTAAAATCAAAATGCTAATTATTTGTAGAATTGATTTTACTTTTGCAAAATGAAATATTGTCCAGTTTCCCAATCCATAATTGACACATCGCATCTTGGTAATTTTCTACAAGCACATTATCAATTTGGAAATAATGTCTCTTGTCAACTCATTAAAACTTGGGTCAACGACACCTATCTAATTGAGGATAATTCTGAGAAATATATTTTTAGAATTTACAGATTGGAGTGGCGGACAAAAAAAGAAATCGAAGAAGAATTGAGATGGATTAATTTATTAAAACAAAAAAACATTTCCGTTTCGTTTCCAATCCAAGATCAAAATAAAAATTATATCCAATCTTTTAATGCACCTGAAGGAAAAAGGTTTGGGGTGCTTTTTTCATTTGCGGAAGGTGAAAAGCAATTAAATATTTCTCCCAAATTACATTTTGATATTGGAAAGATGATGGGGCAAATTCATCAAATTTCAGAAGGATTACAATTAGACAGAATCACTTATACGCCCCAAGTTTTACTAATTGATTCTTTTAAAAAAATAGAAAAACAATTAATCTCTAATTCTCCTGAATTCGATTTTTTGAAAAATACACAGCAGCAACTTTTTACTTTTTTTGAAAAAATAAAAAGAGGTCAAATTCGATCAGGCCCGATTCATTTAGACATCTGGGCAGACAACCTAAATATAAATTATAACAATAATATCACATTATTTGATTTCGATTTTTGTGGGAATGGACATTTGGCATTAGATATCGCTTATCATGCGACAATGCTTTTTATTTTTGAACCAAATCAAGAAAAAATGGAAGAAAAACTTCAACAATTTTATCAAGGATACGAATCAGTTTTAGTAATTTCGGAGGAAGAAAAAAAAGCAATTCCTGCTTTTGGAACCGCTTTGTTATTTTTTTATTTAGGTTTTCAATGTGAAAGATTTTCAGCTATTTTTGTCAATAAATTTTATGTCAAAGGATTTATTAATTCGAGAATAAAACGATGGGTAGAATTTAATCAAGACTTTGATACAAACCAAAGCAAATAATCATAACCTACTGATAATCAAATATTTAAAACAGTAAAAAACATCAATGAATAATATAAATATTCCCGTTCCTTTAGTTTCGATTGAATGGTTAGTCAATCATCTCAACCATCCAAACTTGGTCATTCTTGATGCTACCAAAACCAAAGTTGGACAGAAAGAATTATCTGAAGAAGCGAAAACTAAACGGATTCCAAGAGCTCGGAATTTTGATCTTCAAAATACATTTAAGGATCAAGAGGCAACTCTTCCAAACACAATGCCCTCTCCTAAATATTTTGAACAAGAAGTTCAAAAAATTGGAATCAATAATAATAGTGTCATTGTTATTTACGATCATCACGGAGTGTACTCTTCCCCTCGAGCTTGGTGGATTTTTAAAGCAATGGGACATCAAAAGGTGGCAGTTTTGGACGGAGGTTTTTCTGCTTGGAAAAATGCTAATTTGCCAATCGCCATCCAAGCAGAATACGATGGTAATCTCGGAAATTTTGAATCCAACTATCAAGCTAGTTTGATCAAAAGTGCAGACGAAGTTTTAGCAACTTTACACAACAATAAAGTGGTAATTCTAGATGCTCGCTCCAATGGAAGGTTTCATGGAACTGCTCCCGAACCACGTGCTCATCTCAAAGGTGGACATATTCCTGGAAGTCAAAATTTACCAAGTTCTCAAATTATTAAAGATGGAAAATTATTGCCAAAAGCTGAACTCAAAAAAATTTATGATGCTTTCCATTTAGACGACAAAGCAATTATTTTTACTTGCGGTTCAGGAATGACTGCTTGCGTAATTGCGCTGGGAGCGGAAGTCGCTGGACATGATTCGAAAGCTATTTTTGATGGTTCATGGACAGAATGGGGCGATGGAGATTATCCTGTTGAAACCTGACTTTGAATATCGAATATCGAACAAAGATTTGAGAAGTTTGACGATAACTACTTTTCTTTTTACTTCGAGAAGTATCGTCAAAACTTCTCAAATCCTTGTTCGATATTCATTATTCGATATTCAAATCACCTCCTGCTATTTCTTGCTAAAATCTTCCCTTCCAAATTTATTATTTTACCAATGTAACTTTTCATCATTTGCCAACACTTACCATTTGAATAGGCCAAAAAAGTATGACAAGCAAAAAGCAAAAGCATTTTTTAAAATTATATCAACCCGTCCATGCACGGTTTGAAAAATTTTGCCGTGCACGTGCTTTTGGCGATATGCCTTATGAAGATTTGATCAACGAGTCTCTTTTGATTGCTTTTAAAAAAATGGAAACAATCAAAAATGAAAAAGCTTTTCTCAGTTTTCTAATTGGAATCAGTACCAGAATTCTGGCTAACTCCAAACGGAAAAAGAAAGCGATAAATGTTGAAGAACCTACCATATTTAATCAACATCCAGATCCTAATAATTTTATAGAGAAGCAATTTGAGATTGAATTATTGTATCAATCTTTAGCCAAACTTCCAGAATTACAAAAAGAAGCAATTATCCTTTTTGAAATTACAGGTTTTAGCATTAAAGAAATTATGAAAATTCAAGAAAGTGGGCAGTCTGCCGTCAAACAAAGATTAGCACGAGGAAGAAAAGAATTGGCTAAAATCATCAAACACCAAATGGAATTTAAACTAATAGAGAATGAAACAGGAAGATAAATATATTGATTATTTATTCGATTCGGTTCGAGAAGAAGCACCTCAAATTTCATTTGAGGAAACAGCTGAAGTATTTTCAGCTGCGACTTCCCCTACCCTTTTTAGTTTGTCGAAAAGATGGTTTTTAAAAAATATCAATTTAAATTCTATTTTATTTTTATCGGCTACAATGCTTGGCATTATTGCATTTTTCCTTTCTTCAAGCTCTAATAATTTTGCTCAAAATACATTAGTTAAAAATCAGATTGTAACAAACCAAATAGAAGAATCGTCTTCTACAAAAAATATTAATTTAGAATTAGAAGAGAAATCAAGTAATATTTCATCTCCAAAAAAATCAAATAATCCAACGGCAAAAAATATAAAACCAACATCAAAAATTTTAAAACCAAAAACTGAGTATCAACAATTTAATAAAAATATTATTCCCGAAAGTCCACTTCTCTTTTCGATCTCTCTAGAAATAAAATCTGAAATTATTCAAAAAATTCCTCTTGCCCCATCTGTAAGATTTATTGAAAAAGAAAAAATAATTACTGATGATCAACGAAAATATAAAACTACTGAAAAAGTATTTTCCCCTTGGGTAGTTGGTCAAGAATCTGAAATGCCTTGGAAAATTAAGAGACAATATAGAACTCCTATCCTAAATGAAACGGAGCGAGTTATCCAACAATTTTTGGAAACAAAATATCTAGAACAGATCTTTGAAAAGGAGGAAAACGGTTATTTTAAACCTTTGAAAATGTTAGTTTATTATTCAATTAATGAAAATTATCTTGTCCATTTCAAGGGTGAAAGAATTAGATTGGTCAATGAAAAAATCTCCCCTGATTTTGATTTGAATGAACCGTTCATTGATGTAAAGAAATTTAAAATCAAAAAAACTAAAGCCTTTTTTAATTTCACCTACAAAGATTATCAAGTACAAATGCAACTCAGGCGAGTAGGTGAAGGTTGGAAACGACATAAATTAAAAGTCAAAAAAAACAAGGAGTTATTGACTAATATTTCCTACTAAATATAAAAATCACTCATAGAAATTTATTCGTCGCAGAAGTGAAGTTTTATGTTGTGATTTTTATTTATCAAAAAAAAAATAATAAAATAGGGGTATCATTATTTTTTTGCGTCATAGGAACAAGGACTTATATTGAACCAATCTTTTATTCATATCAACTATATCAATCTAAATTTCATCAAACAATCAAGCAATCCCATTTCAAATTTCAACATTTGAATTTGGAGCAGGAGAAGTCTTTTTAAAATTGAAATTTGGCCAGCCAAAATCTAACCCAATTCATCGGCAAAAAAACCGCTTTCACCTTTTTTGGGAAGCAAAAATATAAGATTCACCTTAGTTTTGAAGCATCATTATTCAACTTCTAAAAAAATAAATTATGAAAAACTCAATTATCGCATTCTTCCTAATTTCACTTTTCATTTCTATAGCAAATATTTCTTTCGGACAATCTGAAGATTTAGCCGTTATCGAAAAATCAATTAATGTAGAAAAATTTAAACAATATCTAGCCAAAGACGAAGCAGGAAAAGCACTTCCTATGATTATAGTTTCTAATAAAAAATTTTCCAACAATCTAGAAATTGACTTCGATGGAAAAAAAGTAAATGTTTTCGAAAATTTAAAAGAGTCAGATTTAGAAGATGGACAAGCATTTATTGATGTGACAAAATTTAAAGTCAGAGGGCAGCTTTCCATCCTGAAATTCAATTATGGAGGTTATAAAGTAAAAGTAAAATTTAGAAAAATTGATAATGAATGGACTTACCAATCTTTTAATATCAAAGGAAATGGAACAAGATATATTCATATGGATTCTACATTTTAAGAAAGAAGTTGTTTTAAAATAAACTTACTGATATCAACCTAATAAAAATTAAAAACATATGAAAAAGCCAATTCAAATCTTAATATTATTTCTATTTTTCGCTCACACAGGATTCTCCCAAAATTCTATTTCTGGAAAAATAACAGATGGGAAAAATGGAATTTATTTTGCTACTGTTGCACTTCATAATCAAACTGACAGTACAATTGTTGAAGCAGAATCGACAGATGAAGATGGAAATTTTAAATTCAATAATATCAAAGATGGAACATACTTTTTAGAAGCAACTATGCTTGGTTTTTCCGCCCGTAAAAGTAATGTTATAAACTTTCCTAAAAATAATGGTCAAACGTTTGATCTATCACTTTCTGAAGATGCAGCCATGCTATCAGAAGTAGAAGTTGTTTCTAGAAAACCACTTTTGGAACAGCGAGCTGATCGTCTAATTGTTAATGTTGAAAACAATTTGACCAGCTTGAATGGAAGTGTTTTGGATGTCATGAAAAAAGTGCCAGGAATGATTGTCGTAGGTGACCAGCTAAGAATGGCTGGACAAAGTAATATGACGATTTTGATCAATGGAAAAACGACAAAATACATGGATGTTCAATCTTTACTAAAAGATATGCCAGGCGATAATATCAAAAAAGTAGAAGTCATTCATCAACCTGGAGCTGAGTTTGATGCGGAGGGAACTGGTCCAGTTTTAAATATTATTTTGAAAAAAAATAGTCTTTATGGTACGAATGGAAATGTAAATGTCGGAGTAGGAAAAGGGGAATATTGGAGATACAAAACCGGCTTATCCTTGAGCCATTATCAAGGTGCCGTGAACGTTCAAGGAAGCATTGGCTTTCGTAGAAATTCGTGGTGGGATTCGATGGAACTTGTTCGAAAAGTAGGTGAAGATACTTACACTCAAGAAAGCAACGATCCTAGTATTTCCAATGGTTTCAGATCAAATTTATCCTTTGGATGGGACATCAATGAAAGACACAATGTAGGTTTTGCTAGTAGATATTTCAATAGTAAATCTGATTATATTATTGAAAATACAACCAATGTAAATTTTGGAGATCCTTTGGTTTCAGATTGGAACCTAAAAACAGAAAATGCTCAAAATGACGATTGGGGAATGATTACTTTTAATCCTTATTATACTTTTGAAATTGATACGGCTGGTCAAAAATTAGAGTTCGATTTGAATATTGCAAAAATAAATACGGACATGACAAATGAATTGACTACCACAGAAATAAATGGAGAGGAAATCTTCGATGGACAAAAAAACATCCAAATTGGAGCAACTGATATTTTCACGACCAAACTAGATTATACTTATCCTTTTTCCAAAAATATTAAATTACAAGTTGGGCTAAAATATAGTGATGCAGACTTGGATAATAACTTAGAAGCCAAAATCCAAAATGGATCAATTTGGGAAAATAATGTGGGACAAAGTAATCATTATCTTTTTACTGAAACCATTTTTGCAGGTTATGGAAAAACCACTTGGAAGTTTGGAAAATGGAATGGAACAGCAGGATTAAGATATGAAAAAAGTGATTCAGAAGGTTTCTCCATTACAGCCAATCAACGAATTCCTAGACCTATAGAAAAGCTATTCCCAAGTGCAAGTATTGGAAGAGAAATTACTAGTGACTTAACAGCATCAGCTGCCTATAGTTATCGAATTGATCGACCTCGATACAATGACTTGAATCCATTCAAATATTTTTTGGATCAATATACTTTCCAAAGAGGAAATGTAAATTTGGCTCCAGCTTTAACGCATAGTGCTAAGTTGAATTTGGCATTTCAAAATCAACCATTTTTTAATATAGAATATAAACACACCAACGATGCCATCGTAGAAGTATCAGAACAAAATGATGAGTTGGGGACTTCTAACTTAGTTACAGTAAATCTGGAAAATTTTAAAAATTTCAATATTAATTTAGCTGGACCTTTAGATTTTATTCCAGGAGTTTCAGGATTTGTTTACCTCGCTGCTAATTATGGAGAATACGATTCTGAATATTTAGGTGATAATTTCCAACGTTCAAAATGGGATTATACTGCTTATGTTCAAACTGAATTTATGCTTCCTGGAAAAATAAATACTGAACTTTCAGGATGGTATAATAGTGGTGGCCAGGATGGAATTATTAATGCGAGTTGGTTATACGGAGTTGATATTGGATTTAGCAAAAAATTCCTAAACGATAAAGCAAGAGTAAGTTTAGGGGTACAAAATATTTTAGCTCGCTATATGTTTGCAGATATTAAATATGCTAATATGGATATTTCCATTTATAGCCGCTGGGATGGACCGGTTGTCAATATGCAATTCAGTTATAAATTTGGAAACCAACACATGAAAGGATCTAAAAGACATAATAGTAGTGCTTCTGATGTTTTGAATCGAGCTCAAAAGAATTAGTGATTGGAAAATAGTTATTGAGTTGTTGCTCATTTAGTATATTTGGATGTTGTTTTAAAATATCTAATTTGAAAATAACTCAATAACTATTTTCCAACAAACGACTCAACCAAATCAAAATTTGCATGACATTCAAACTAACTAAATCAGATCTAAAATTAGCCGCCTTATTTTTTCTAATTTCGATTTTTGTTGGAAGTATGGATTATACAGATTATCCAGAAGGTAAATTACATCTACTTTTTATTGATCACATCAATTTCATATTATTTTGTTCGGTATCTGTTTATGTTTTAGTTTTTATAATTTTCGCTAATTTTTTTCCCAAAGGACAATTTTTTCAATTGTTTTTTTATGGACTTGGGTTTCTATTTTTAATGGGAATATTAGAGATTCAATGGCATTGTTTTTTTAGAATTTGTAAAGGAAACTTGTTAAGTTTAAAGGGTATTTATTATGGTTTTGTCACGCATATCGAAGGCATTGGAATATTTGCCACATTTCTTTTAGGAAAAAAATTATATGATGCACAAGTTCATTTAGGGAAAGTTGAAAAAGAAAAAAAAGAATCTGAATTGCTTTTATTAAAATCTCAGATTGATCCACATTTTCTTTTTAATAATTTGAACACTATTGATTCTTTGATCGATTCAAATCCAAAAGCTGCTAAAATCTACCTCAATAAATTATCTACTTTATACCGCTATTTGATTTCCAATAAAGATTTTGAAGTAGTTCCGTTGGAGGATGAATTAGAATTTGCAAAAAATTATATGTACCTCATCGAAAGCAGATTTGGCGATGCTTATCTTTTTGAAATAAAAAATAATATTGAAAACACAAATGATTTTTTAATTCCCCCCGGCGCATTGCAAACTTTACTTGAAAATATTGTAAAACATAATCACGGAAATTCTTCCTCTCCTATTAAAACTAACATTAATATCACGGAAGGCTCTATTATTGTTTCTAACAATATAAATGCAAAAAAGAAATTCGTAGATTCTACAGGAATAGGAATCACCAACCTAAAAGCGAGGTATCATCTATTGACAGATTCTCCTATTGAAATTCAGTCGAACGAAAATTTTATTGTAAAACTTCCCACCATCAAACAAGTATCTTAATATGAATATTTTGATTTTAGAAGATGAAATTCCTGCTTACCAAAAACTGATTAGTTTTATTCATGCTGAAATTTCGGATGGAAAAATTATGGGTTGGGCAAGGTCAATTGAAGAGGCAACAGTTTTTTTGAATCAAGAATTAAAGCCTGATTTAATTTTTTCTGATATTGAATTATTGGATGGAATTTCGTTTGAACTTTTCGAAAAAATAAAAGTAGATTGTCCAATTATTTTTTGTACTGGTTTTGATCAATACGTTTTGCAAGCATTTAAAACCAATGGGATAGCTTATCTTTTAAAGCCCTACTCTATCGAAAATTTCCAGGAAGCTTATGAAAAATACAAAACACTTTTCGCAAAAAAAAACACACAACCAATTGATAATCAACTCCTTAAAGACCTACAAAACATCCTCCATTCTGATAAAAAGTCCTACAAACAACGATTTACCGTTAAGAAAAAAGATGGCATTAAATTAATTGATGCCAAAGAGATTGGATGCTTTGAAGCAAATGGAGATTTTTGCATGGCGATAGATTCCTCTGGAAAAAAGCATGCATTGAATTATACCCTTTCTGATGTAGAACAAAAAATAGACCCTGCCAAATTTTTCAGAATCAATCGAAGTGAAATTATTAATCTAGATTTTTTAGAAAAAGTTGAACCTTATTTTAAAAATAAATTAGCAATAAAAATGACTTACGCTAAAGAAATCATATACACTAGCAGTACCAAGACGCCAAATTTCAGAAAATGGTTAGAAGGCTGATTTATTTTCCTTTCCATAAAAAATTAAAATAAAACTGTAATTTGGTTTCAACAAAACGAAACTAAATTATGCAAAGATTCAAAGCACTCGATGTTTTTAGAGGCATGACTGTATGTCTGATGATTATTGTTAATACTCCTGGAACGTGGAAATCAGGACATATTTTCGCTCCATTTTTACACGCTCCATGGCATGGATTTACACCTACCGATTTAGTTTTCCCTTCCTTTCTTTTTGCTGTCGGAACTGCTTTTGCCTTTGTCAAAAGTAAATGGGCTGATAAATCACTTGGAGATGTTTTTGGGAAAATTGCCAAGCGTACCTTGATCATTTTTTTCCTTGGATATTTTTTATCCTGGTTTCCATTTGTCAAATGGGCTGACGGAGAATTGGTGGGAAAGTCATTTGAAAATACTCGATTTATAGGAGTACTTGGAAGAATTGCCTTGTGTTATTTTTTTGCAGCTATGCTGATTTTTTATTTAAATAAACGACAACTAATTATTGCATCGGGAGTTCTACTTTTCGGCTATTGGGGATTGATGTATGGATTTGGAGATTATTCTTTAGAAAATAATTTTGGTCGAACCATTGACCTTATGTTATTGGGAGACAGTCACATGTATCATGGTGAAGGAATTGCATTTGATCCTGAAGGAATTTTGAGCACCTTCCCTGCTATTGTAAATGTGATCGGAGGATATTTAGCTGGAGCTTACATTATTATGGGAAAAGAAATTACTTATGAAAAGGTCGCTAAATTATTTTTGTATGGTTGTATTTTGATGGTGCTATCTTATGTTTGGGATTTAGGTTTTCCTATCAATAAAAAATTATGGACAAGTTCCTATGTGTTGCTAACTGTCGGAATAAATTTAGCGATGTTGGCTGGTTTAATCTATGCCATTGACTTTAAACCCAAACCAATTAGTTTTAATTTCTTTGAGGTTTTTGGAAAAAATCCATTATTCATTTATGTCTTTTCTATCTTTTTGGTCAAGGTAATTTCTTTTTTTAAAATCGGCGACACCTCCATTTACGCATGGTCTTACGAAAACTTATTTTTGTGGATGGGACCAAAAACTGGCTCGTTAGTTTTTGCAATTTTATTTATGATGATCTGTTGGTCTGTAGGAAAATGGTTGGATCGGAAGAAGATTTATATCCGAGTATAAAAATTCATGGCTAATTCTAGAATCAAAATATAAGAAATCAATAGAGTTTATTCGTTTGACGTTGAACGTTAGACGTTTTACGACTCCGCATATAATTCTATTTAGAATAAACTTTAATCTATAAAAATTTAAACATAATAATCTTAATTCTTTGGCAAGGTAACAATGAAAGTTGTTCCCTTGCCTTCTTTTGTTTGGAAGCTAAGCGCTCCTTTATAAAATTCAATTATTCTTTTACAAATAGCTAAACCTAATCCTGTTTGTGAAGATGTTACTGAAAATTTTGGATCAAAAATATTATTAGCAATCTCGCTATCAATTCCACTTCCATTATCTTCTATTTCTATCATTATCAAATCTTCTTGAATTTTACATCGTAAAGAAATGATCCCCCTTTGATCTTGAAGAATAGCATTCTCAGCATTTTGTACTAAATTATTCATGACCTCATTTAAATGATTTGTATCCATTTTTATAATAGAATTATCATAGCTTTCTAAAGCTGTTTCACATACATAATCTATGTTTTCATTTTTGACATGACTATTTAAAAATTGTTTGATAAAGAAATTTATTTCAATAGGTTTGATTTCTGGAGATTCTAATTTCGCAAACAATTTAAATTGAGTCGCAATTTTTGAAAGTCCATCTATTTTCTCAATTAATCCATTCGTAATTCTTTGAATAGAATCAGATTCTTTTTGATTTAATTCATCAATTATTTTCGTTAGAAACTGAATATTAAGTCTTAGTGGTGTCAGCTTATTATTAATCTCATGAGCAATTTGTTGAGCCATAATTTGCCATGCCCCTTCCCTTTCCGATTTAATTAATTCTTGAGTAGTAACTTCTACAGTATCAACCATAGTATTATATTCGGTGATAAGTTGCCCAATCGCATCATCTCCTTTCCAAATAAGTTTTTCATTTTGCCTTCCTAATTTAAATTCACCTAAACGCTTCGCAAGTAATTCTAATGGACGAGTTAACAAACCAATTAATAATAACCCTCCACCCCATGAAATAAGTAATAAGAAGACATATACATTCAATAATTTATCCATTACAACTGGAATATATTGTGATGTTCCTATTTCTGATTCAAAGGAATTTACTGAAACAATTCCTTCCAATACATCATTTTGAAATATCCCAAAATAGGTACGAAGGTAAGCTGCTTTATTTTTTTGAAGCGTTTGCTTTTCTACTAAAATTAAAGATAAATTTGATTGAATTTGGTTGAGATTTTTTTGATTGATAGTTGTTGGAGAAGGACTATTTTTTGCAGAGGCATAGGAACTATTAATTAATTTTCCCTTAGGATTATAAATATCAATATCGCATTTTTTCCTTTCCGCTAATTCTGATAAAACATCGACACTAAAATTCTCTAACTTCCAATTGTATTGTTTTTTCCCTTCCAAAATTTCATCTCTAAGTGTTTCGGAAATATAAATCTGTCTTTCATTAGAAATGGCAAAATTGTTTTGTTGCAAAAAGAGAAATGTAGTCGTAGCAATGATGAAGAATAAAGAACAAGTGACTCCGATTAAAATAATTTGAATTCGAAACTGAATTGGTAACTCTTGCCAATAGGATATCAAGTTTCTTTTTTGAATAAGAATACTTATCATTCCAATAAAAATAATTACGGCTAATAATAACGTAAAAAAGTAAGCGAAATTTGAAATCCAAACTTGAACTTCAGACAAAGGTTCTCCGATCAAAACAAAAACGTCTTGAGAATATCTATAAGCTAAAACATCAAAACCTTCCAACTCTATCTTTTCTCCTTCTCCAATTGCTGGCAACTTGACATCTAAAATATAAGGAGAAAAAACATGAGTATTTGATAAGATAGTTTTTGATTTATTAATAACTGCAAACTGAAAATTATCTAAATCTTTTAAATTTTTAAAGGGGAGATTTGGTGAATAGATACTCTTTCTAAAATGGGTATTCAGTTTGAAATTTAAGACTAAATTATCTTGTAAAAATATTTTATAGACGGGAATTGATTCCTCATTTATTGTCAGAATTGGTTGGTAATAAATGGTAGAAGCATCCGAAAAATTTTCTTCTATCTCAATTCGATAATTGGAAGAAAGATAATCATTATTAATCCATTGTTTTTCCCAAAAATATTTTTTATCAATTTCTGATGAGAACTTTTTACCTAATTCCGCAAACTCAGTCAAGATGCCTTCTGCTACAGGATCGCTCCTTTCTGCTAATTGCTGCGCATAGCTAATATGTTTTCCACCATTGACTTTCTCATGCATCCAAAAAACTAACGTACTATTCAAGACTGTTGTGAATAGTATAAGAATAATCATTTTATGAAATGGGTTTTTTCCAAAAAAATTGGAAACTATTGAATATATAACTAGAACAAAAAGAATGATTAGAAATGTCCAAAAAGGAAATTTGAATGGTATTAATGAATAAAAAAGACAGGATGACGAAATTAAAAATAAGGTGAAATATCCATTATTCTTTGAACTTCTAATTTCTTGAATAATAGTATTTATATAAGTGGGAACTCTTCTGATCAATAAATATTGAAACAACAATATTATTATTAAAATAGATAGATCAAAAAAAGAAGTATTTAATACTCGGTAGACATCGTAATCAGCTATTCGAAAAAGAAATGACTCTAAACTAATGCTTGTAAAAATAATTACAAGAAAGAGCCAAGATGTTGAAGTAAGAAGTTTTTTATAGCTTATGTTATTCATTAATTATTATTAATAATGCGAATCAATAGTTAAAAATCAATGAAATCAAGCGTTCAAGAAACAGATATAGCAAGCCAAATAAATAAAAGGCTGAAGTGCTATATTTATTTTTATGAACGAAATAAAACTAGTAGC
>JBGCFD010000017.1:0-3657 GCA_045106765.1 Saprospiraceae bacterium
CGATTTTTTCGAGGCAAATTTTATTCTAATAACAATACAATTACAAGCAATAATATATAAGTAATTGTCAAGAACGAAGCTTCTATAAAACTAAATTTGGTTTTCAAAAATCACATTTTAGTTTTTTCACAGACTGACGTCTCCGCATAAACGCAGTAACGACCGCATGGGAGTTATTGCCGTTTTATGCATTGTTGTCGGTAGTTTTTATTTTTTCATTTTTGGTATTCAGCATCTTGCCCAAGTTGAAAAGTTTATTCCTCTTCCACAAACTTCCGCTTCGCAAATAAATCCAAATTTCACTTTATAAAACCTTCTTGGTTCTTCATTCTGAATTAGCTCATATTTTATTTCTGAGTCAAACAATCCGAAACCAGAATTTGGAATCTCCTTTAAAAATGTCGGTTTTAAATCTTCTAATTTTTGAGGATATTTTCCTTCTTTATTTTTGTAGGCTTTTAAAGCTAAACAAATTTCTTCTAAACTTTTACCTGTCTTTTCGTATTGATAATCTTCAATTTTATTTTCTAACGCAATTGCTAAAATTGTTGGGATAATTATTATCAAACTCCACTTTTGAATTTTATTTCTAACTTCTTTTTTGGTGAAAACTGAAACAACTAATGCTAAAATTGAAATTTGAAATATATGTGTTGCTAAACATTCAGGACCAGTAATTTCCATAAATTTTAAACTTGAACCATTTATTAAATCTAAAATTAGAATTGTAAAAGTTACCCCAATTACTAAAGTTACTTTTTTCCATTCTTGTTTTAAATTCCATTTTGTCATTGATTTACAGCTTTTATTTTTTTCTTTTTAATTACCGACAACGGCAGTCTGTGAAAAAACCTCTTATCCATTTTTTCGAGGCAAATTTTATTCTAATAACAATACAATTACAAATAATAACATACGAGTAATTATCAAGAACGAAGCTTCTATGAAACTAAATTTGGTTTTCAAAAATCACATTTTAGTTTTTTCACAGACTGACGGTTTCGGCTACACGCAGTAGCGACCGCATGGGAGCTATTGCCGTTTTAGCCAATGTTCTCTGCTGGTTTTTTATTCCATTTTCGCAAATCCAACTGTATCACGATATCTCTTTGGAGAGACACCAACTTGTTTTTTAAAAAATCTACTAAAATAAAACTCATCATTATATCCTAATTCGTTAGATACTATTTTAACTGATTTTGAGGTTAAATATAATTCTCTTTTCGCTTCTATGATAATTCTATTTGCTATTAGTTGAGACAAAGAAATGTTGCATCTTGATTTAACTACTTTATTTAATTGTTGAGAGGTTACATATAATATTTTTGCATATTCTCCAGCTGTATGCAGAGATTTAAAATTTTCTTCAATACAATCTACCAAACTTTGCATTAATACTGGTTTCTCATTTACTTTTAATGTCTTTTGCAAATTTTCCTTATCCTGTTTTTCTCGAATCAAATTGATTAAAAATATTTTCAAGGATGAAATAATCACTTCGTGGATTCCAATTTTGTTTGCTTGTATCTCGGAATTCATACTAATAATATATTCAATTAATTTGGGTAGATTTTTAACTTGAAAAAACGGTTCAGAAGAAAAATTATTGAAAAGTACACCTTCTGTCTCTATTTCATTTTGATGTCTATAAGTACAAAAAAAATCTGGATGAAAGTTAAGCATGTATCCAACTGTTTCTTCATTGCTTATCATCATAAAGGGTTGATAAGGAGACAAGCAGATTGATGTTTCAGGGAAAAGTTCATAACTATCCAAATCTATTTTTAATTGAATATTTCCTTTTTCAATCAAAATTATTGAATAATAATTATACCTGATGATATGGTCAAAGGCATCCAGATTATCAAAGGAAGTTAATTTAAATGCTAACTCATTATTACTTTTTGTAAGAATGGTTGAATTGATATTTTGAAGTTCCATTTCATTAAAATTAAAATTCATGTTCGGGGTAAATGAAAATACCCCAAACATGAATTATTAAATATTTTTGAGAGTCCTTACTTTACAGCAAGAATTTCATGTTTATTGATGTCGCTAACTTTGAAGTCCACTAAAAGGTCGTCCGCATTTTGCAACAATGCTTTTGCAATATCGCCATTCAAGTGAGCATCTCGCCCGTCTTCATCTGCGAAAGTGTCAAAAATTCCAAAAGTAGTTTCGTCAATTTGGAAAGCATACCAGGATTTAGTACCTGCTTCTTTATTGGCGAGTGGTAACGCGCCCATTAAAAATTGTTTGACATCATTTGCTTTTTCTGGTTTAGCATTTACAATTACAAATAAGCCTAATTTTTCTGAATTTTCCATTGATTTAAAATTTTGATTGGTGAAAGAAAAAAGTGAAAGGAGTGTGAAAATCGCAACTCCAAAAACAAGTGAATAAACTTTTAAATTTTTCATGTTGAAATGTTTTAATTATTTATTCACAAATTTACTTTCATCAAGTATTTTAAAACATGGACAATTCTTTACTTAGCATGGACAATTTTTTCTTTGTAGATTTTTTTCTCTTACTTGCAGAGAACGGTCTCGCATAAATGGCGTTGCGAGCTTTTGCTCGCAATGAACATTTTATGCATTGTTAGTGGTCGTTTTCTTTTTTCCTACAAATCCAAATGACCGATTTATTTTTCCATTTCGACCTGTTTGCTGAAATTCAGTTAGACCAATTTTTATTTCCAAATCTGGATGATTTATTAATACATTTCTTTTCTCTTCGTTGTAGGTATGACGAATGCTAGATGTTTCATCAACCGTAAAATCTTCACTATTGACTCTGACATAAATTAAACCGTTAGGGTGCAATCTATTTACTAATTCGTTGTAAACCCAATCAGCATTTTTTTCTTGATTTGGTTCAATATGAGATAATACTTTTGAAACAATAATAAGATTGAAAAATTTGAAATTATCTGAATTAATTTCCAGATAACCCTGTATTTGTTTATTGAAATGAACTTTAATTCTGGAATCAAACCCTCTAAAATCCAAAGGTTCTTTTTTTAAACAGATGGAAGAAAATAATTTATAAGAATTATGAAACTCCCTTTTAGGGTCACAATCATAAATTAAATTGCTAACTGTTCTATATTCAAGTTTCGATGTTTCTTCAATTTTATTGGTGACATCTGAGCATCCAACTATACTATCTTCTTTGATTACGTCAACACCTACACACCAATTCGCATTATGTTCATGAAATAATTTAATCAATTTGAATGGATAACCACATCCAACTTCAAGAACAAACTTTATTTGTTCACCTTGAATTGCATTGAATAGAAATTGTTCATCATTATTCATTGGTTCCTTTTTTTTATTTCTAATGACCACTAACGTTGGCGGGGTATCTGCAGTTGCAGATCCCCGCCATTAGCTCGGAATTGATCGAAGGGAAACCCTTGATCGGCGGGTATCTGCAATTGACAGATACCCATTGTTAGGAGGAGTTTTCATTTCGACACAGCTCAGGGCTAGCGTTGCCTAACCCACTAAGCAGAAACTATCGGTCTATAACTCCGTGGCTCCTCCGGTTGAATAAGATGAATTCACCCCTCATGATGCAATGGCGAAACGCCACCGCCAACGTGAGGCAGGGATTAATTGGCCGAATGGCCTTTATTAATTCCTGCCTAAC
>JBGCFD010000169.1:0-45003 GCA_045106765.1 Saprospiraceae bacterium
ATGAAATTAAAAAAATCTTAATCACCGATGAAGTCAAAAATAATGGAACCATTCTTCTTCAAATGAAAAAAGGAAAAATCAAACCATTTAAAACTCATCATTTACAAAATAATTCCGAGCGACCTCATGTGAGTTTGGAAATGATTGAGAATGTGGAAGAAGTGGCAAAATATATTGAATTAGGAATGCAAAAAAAACAATTACTGTAGAATGATTCTCTTGAAACATTTTACAAAAATATAGATTATGAAGAACGAAATCCTCGATAACAATTTTAACAGCAAACTTCGCAACCAACTCGAAGTTGGGGAAAAGGTCATTTGGGAAGGAAGTCCTTACAAAAATAGATATACTTTTTTACTCATTTTGCTCCCACTTACTTTTATCCTTGAAATTGCGATGGAAAATTCAACAAAAGGATTACTCTTTTTATTGGTGAGTGCGATCATCTCATTTTTGTGGGCTTTGAAAAATGGAGAAATAGAAAAATTCTTTGCTAGAAAATACAATAAATATTTAATCACCAATCAAAGAATTATTTTTCAAACTCGAAAAAACAAACAGCTCAATTTTCAATCTATCCCATTTGAAGATATTACTTATCCTAGTGTGTACACTAATATGTTGGGTAGAAAAAACGGAACAATATTTTTAAATATTAAAAAAAAATCTTCTACGTCACTTATTTTAAAAGATTTAAAAACTAGTATAGAAGAGGATAATCGACCTGCTTTAGAAATGATTGACCATGCAAAAGAAGTTAGCGAATATATCAAATTGGGTATCGAAAAAAAATTATAACTCGTAGTCTGACTTTCCAAGTCACTTAAAATCTAGTCACAAAAAAAGGACTTCAAAAGCTCTCCTACGAAAAATGTAAATATACTGTTATGGAAAAATTAATTCTTGACACTCCATTTCGTGATTCCTATTCTGATTTTTTGGAAAAGGGAGAAACTATCGTGTGGAAAGATTCTGCCATCGATCCAAAATATGCAGTCGTCCCCGTCAAAAAAAAACTATTTAATTTCAATCGAAACGAAATCTTAATTATTATTCTAGCTGGATTTTTTTTGGGAATTTATATCGTTTTTTATGATAAGCTGGCTGCTTCAGGAACCTCATTTTTGGTCATTGTACTACTTCTTCTTTTAAATGTATTTCACAAGCAACACTACAAAAATCATATCGCAGAATTTGCACTTTCCACTAAACGCATTTTGATAAAATCCAATCATTCAAAAGATAGAGTGATCTATGAAATCCCATTTTCCCAACTTAATAATTGTATCGTCGAAGAAAAAAAATCGGGACGGGGAACTATTTTCTTAGATTTAAAAAATCCCGCAGAAATCCAATTTAAAACTTTTACTATTATAGATAATGGCGAAATTGAAAAAAGACATCAACCAACTTTGGAAAATATTGAAGATCCTCAAGCAGTTGCAAAATTAATTCGAGAAGGTATTAAAAACGCAAACATTTCATTATGAATAGAGAAATTCTCGATATTCCTTTTCGTGATTCCTTTTCCGATTTTTTGGATAAAGGTGAAACGATTGTTTGGAAAGATTCAGCTATTGAGTTAAAATATGTGATTGGTCCAATTAGGAGTCATTCTCTGCAATTTTCTCGAAATGAGCAAATCATAATTTTCATTACCACCATGCTTCCATTTGTTTATTTTTTCTTCTACGAAGAACTAGGAAAATCAAATATGGTTCTAACTCCCTTAGTTATATTTTCCATATTCATCTACTTCTTTTCGGGGAAATATAATATTTCTGATGCTGTAGAATTTGCAATTTCCACCAAACGCATTTTAATAAAATCCAATCATTCCAAGCAAAGAATAATTTACGAAATCCCATTTTCTCAACTCAGTAATTGCACCGTCGAAGAAAAAAAATCGGGACGAGGAACTATTTTGTTAGCCTTAAAAAATCCTAACGAAATTCAATTTGAAACATTTACCATCAAAGACAAAGGCGAAATTGAAAAAAGATATCAACCAACTTTGGAAAATATTGAAGATCCTCAAGCAGTTGCAAAATTAATTCGAGAAGGTATAAAAAAATCAAATTCAGCATCATGAAAAAAACCATCTTGGACACTCCTTTCCATGATTCCTTTTCTGATTTTTTAGTAAAAGGAGAAACGATAATTTGGAGTGGACAACCAAAAAGAAATTATTCACTAGACGGTTTTGAAATAGCCATTTTAATTCTCCTTCTTTTTTCATTAATTATCTCATGGAGAACTTCGATTGGATTTGCTTTTTTTATTGGAATAAATATTTTTTTCGCTTGGTTAATTTTCACTTCAAAAAGCAGAGATGTAAAAGAAGGGGAAAATACAATTTATGCCATTAGTCAAAAAAGACTATTTTATAAATTCAATAATAGAAATACATCCAAAGTTTTCTTTATCCCTTTTGAGAACATCAAAAACATTAGCATAAAACACAAAGATATTTATATTAAAACTAAAAGAACGGAAAAAGTACCTTTTGATCTATTTGATTTAGATGCACCTATGAAACGTCGCCAACATCTTTTACGAGACCTAGACGAATTCGAATTTGTTGCTCAGTTAATTGAAGAAAACATGAATAAAAACAAAAAGTGATTAAAATGAAAAATCAAATCCTAGATGAACCTATTCGTGATTCCTTTTTTGATTATTTAGAAAAAGGAGAGAAAGTTTTATGGGAAGGAAAACCTGTAATAAATTATAATTTCACCATAGTTGTAATTTGGTTTATATTGTTTTTATCACCTTCGTATGTCTCAATTTATCAAAGTTCAAAAACATGGTTGTCTCTATCCATGTTTCTTATACTAATTGTCTTCCCATTTATTTATGCTAATTTTAAACAAAAAAGAAAACAACGTGAAGTAAAATATGCAATTACCCAAAACAGGATTTTCTTCAAACAAAAAGTAAATAAAAAAATACAAATCAATAGTATTTCATTTGAACATATCCCAAGAGTTTATCTCAATAATAATACATCTTTAAATACTGGAGATATCTCCTTCTTATTGAAAAAACCAGCAAAAGGAAAGTTTCACACTTATCATATCGATAATAATCAAGCTCTTGAGTTACCTACTTTTCAGCAAGTAGAAAATCCGAAAACAATCATAAAACTGCTACAACAGCAAATTAAAAAATCAAATAGTTCCTGATAAAAAATCAAATCCGCCAAGGCATCCAACAAAACAATTAATCGCACACCTTACATTTTAATTTTTCAATTCCTCCACTTATTACATCCATTATTTTATTTTTGTAAAAAATTTAAAGGAGGTTGTCTCAAAAATAAAAATTAAAACAGTCCTCCAAATATTATTTCACCACATAGGCACATAGAAGACATACCTAAAATTCTATGTTTCCTATGTGCCTATGTGGTAATAAAAACTCTGTGGTGGTTTTAATTTTTCACTCATGAGACAGCCTCCCTACATAAAAACAATTGTTAAAAAATGGATGAATTAAAAACCGTAGAACTTCCTGGCGATACCACTTTACCTTCCACGCCAGAAGAATTACAACAACTCATTGACGCTAACCAAGGCGAGTATAAATATTCCGTCGAAGATTTTTTTCGGACACCTAAAAAATCGAATTATCAATTATCGCCTGATGGAACACACTTCGCATTTATGAGTCCGTACGAACGACGTAAAAATATTTATGTCCAAAAAATCGGAGAGACAGAAGCTACTCGAATCACTTCTGAAACCAGTCGAGACATCGGCGGTTTTGGTTGGGTGAATAGCAATCGACTTATTTTTATCAAAGATAATGGAGGGGATGAAAATTTCACGCTGCTAGCCGTTGACAAAAATGGAGAGAATCCGAAAGACCTCACTCCTTTTGAAAATATTAGAATTTCGGTGATTGATGATTTAAAAGAAGATGACGATCATATCATCATCGGATTGAACAATCGAAATCCTCAACTTTTTGAACCTTACCGATTGAATGTTGATACCGGTGAATTAAATCGATTGGCAGATAATATTGATCCAACAAATCCACTCGATGGTTGGATGACCGACCATGCAGGAAAACTCAGAATCGCAACAAAAGTAATTGGAACAAACACGACGATTCTTTATCGAGACAACGAAGAGGAAGATTTTAGGGAAGTAATTACAACCGATTTTAGAGTATCCGTTTCACCTTTATTTTTTGACTTTAACAATGGAAGTGAAGTTTATGTCGCGTCTAATTTAGATCGAGATAAAAGTGTGGTCATCAAATTTGACATGGCAACTAGCCAAGAAGTGGGCGAACCAATTTTCTCACATGAATCTGTTGATGTGACTAACTTGAGTTATTCTCGCACTCGAAAAGTACTCACCTCCGTTTCTTACACAACTGCCAAAACGCAATATCATTTCCTCGATGAAAAAACAAAAGCAGCTCGTGAATTTTTAGAATCAAAATTAGGCGATTACGAAATTTCAGTCGGTAGCAAAAATAGAGCGGAAGACAAAATGATCATTCGCACCTATTCAGATCGATCTTTGGGAGCTTATTATTTCTTTGATGTAGAAAAAAATCATTTGGAAAAAATAACGGAAGTCAGCCCTTGGATTGATGAAAACGATATGGCAGAAATGTTGCCCGTCGTTTATCCAACTCGTGACGATTTGATTATCAATGCTTATTTGACTTTACCTAAAAATGTGGAAGCAAAAAATCTTTCGGTCATCATCAATCCACATGGCGGCCCTTGGGTTCGAGATACCTGGGGTTATAATCCTGAGATCCAATTATTGGCGAGTCGAGGTTATGCAGTTTTGCAAATGAATTATCGAGGAAGTACTGGTTATGGTCGTGACTTTTGGGAAAAAAGTTTTAAACAATGGGGCAAAACCATGCAAGACGATATCTCTGACGGAGTCGCTTGGCTGATAAAAAAAGGAATTGCTGATCCCAAAAAAGTAGCCATCTACGGAGGAAGTTATGGCGGTTATGCAACATTGGCTGGTGTAACTTTTACGCCTGATTTGTATGCTTGTGCAATTGACTATGTAGGTGTTTCAAATCTATTTACATTCCTTCATACGATTCCACCATACTGGAAACCTTACCTTGACATGATGCATGAAATGGTCGGGCATCCTGAAAAAGACAAGGAACATATGACTGCTGCTTCGCCTGCTCTGCATGTGGATAAAATCACAACTCCACTTTTTGTGATTCAAGGAGCAAATGATCCAAGAGTAAATATTGACGAGAGTGATCAGATTGTCCGATCACTTCGAAGTCGAAATATAGATGTGCCTTACATGGTCAAATATGACGAAGGGCATGGGTTCCATAATGAAGAGAATCGCTTTGAAGTGTATAATGCGATGATTGGATTTTTGGGGAGGTATTTATAAGTCAAGTTTTAAAACTTGGTTTAAATCATAAAATTTCGCCTGACGAATAAATTTAACATAAGAAAAACTTCTTATAAGGTTTTCTTATATTTAAATAAATATTCGTCAGGCTATTTTTTTTAAAACTAAAACTACCTCCAATGAAAAACTTATCCTCCATTCTGTTTTTTGTAATTACATTGTTACAAACTACTCCAATTCTCGCTTGTACTTGTGGTGGAGACTTATCTTTTTGCGAAACAGTAACTGAAAATTATACTATTGTAGAAGTGGAGATTTTTGATAGATACGATGTCGATAATTTTGAACACATAGATGTCAGAGTCATAGAAACTCTACAAGCTGGAATTAATATTGACACACTTACAGTCGTATCATTTTCTGGTTTATTTTGCCACGATCCTCTTTCCAATATGAATATTGGAGATACCTTACTAATTAATTTTTATCAAACCATAACTAACATTAGCAATCTTGAAAATTTTCCTCCAATAGAATTCTTCATTTGCCACACCAACTTTTTGAAATTATCTAATTCAACATTATCTGGTTTTATCGCTCCTAATTTAAACGAACAAAACTATGATGAATTTAAAAATCAACTTACTGATTGTATCGATATGATGGTCTCAAATGAAGACCTCCAACTATTAGAACATTCCGTCCAGGTTTCTCCAAATCCTTTTTCCGAAAAAATAAATGTTGATTTTTTAAACATAAATCTTTCTACTTTAAATCCAGCAGAAATATCACTCGAACTTTTTAAGGCTACAGGTCAAAAAATCATTTCCATAAATAACAATATTCAAAATAATTATCCGATTGACCTAAGCCCTTTAGCCCGTGGAGTTTATTTTTTAAAAGTTCAATATAAGAATGAATCAACGGTGAAAAAAATTATTAAACTATAGTTTTTTACCACAGACTTGGACTGACTAATATGACTTTTTATGACTTTCCCATAAGGTGTCTATCTGTTAATTTACACCAAGCAAGAGGAGTCATAAAAAGTCATATTAGTCAGTCCAAGTCTGGGGCAAAAAAACTAAACCTTCCCCAACAACCATTCCCGTTCCGTCAAAACTTCTTCCGATTCTATTTCTTCTCGCAACGCCTTTCTCGCTTTTTTATCCAACTCAGGCAACGATACCAATTTTTTCACTAAACGAATCGCATTCATATAATTCTGCCGATGAAAATCACTCACCTCCCGTCGTCGAATAAAAATTTGAAAACTATCTAAATGTGAAAACAGCGAATCAAACTCCTCTAATTCATAATAAATTCTCATCAAAAGTGTTTTCGAAATTAAACTATTGACCAAGTCTTTAGATTCCACTTTTTGTAAATGCAACATTGCTTTACCATAATTTTTTCGAGTGTATTCCAATCGAGCTAAATTAAAACTGACTGTCGAATCTCGATATTCGATTTCTAACTTTTCAGAATAAGTTTCGATAATTTTTTCTATCCAATCAAATTCTTCAGAATAAATTCCAGCAGCGACAATATTATTAAAAGTAAATCTCGATAACATTCCGTTTTCCAAAAAATAGTTGGCTTCCAAACCATCTCTATAAAAATCTAAAATCTCATAACTAAATTTTTTATCTCCTTGATTTAATTTTCGGATGCAAAAGTTAATTGCAAATAAATACAATTCCTTCATTTCTAAAATATCAAATAATTCCTTGTTTTGAAAAAGTGTCGTTTTAAATTTTTCAAAAAAAACATTTCCATTTTCCTCTGTCAAAAAACGATAGCAATAATAATAAATCGCAATGGCAGGTATTTTTAAATATTTTTCATCCTCAATACTTGGGAGTAAATGAGGCAATAATCCAAAATCATATTCAGCCTTAAAAACTTGTTGATGCGTAATCTGCGTACAAGCATGTTTGAGTTTTTGTACTAAAAAAACAACATCAATGGTCTCTGATATTCCACCTAAATTAAAATCTTTCGTTCGTTGATTATTTACTTTAAAATTCATTTCCTCCAATTGAAAATAGAGCAATTGTCGAAAATAAAATTCATTACGTAAAGGTTGTTTTTCCAAAATCGTTGCAGTTTTTTTGACTACAGATTGATAAGCTTTGGAGAGTTTCCTTTCTCGATATATTTCAGCTAAAAGATGACGAGTTTTGAGTGTATCTCTCCTTCTTTTTTTTATTGAAAAATACTCTTCAATGAGTTCGAACAAATCACTCATCGTTCCTCGAAGCAAAACATAATCGTATTTTTTTTCAGGAAAAGCTTTTTGAAAAACGACTTCCTTTTTAGGAAATGGTTTCCCTTTTAAATGGTATTTTATCAATACATCAAACAAGTTACCTACGTCATTTCTCAAAACAAAAAAAGGAGATTGTAGGATTCGTTTGATTTGGCGAATCTCTTTTTTATCCAAGGTTTGGATAGTTTCATAGAGTTTATAGCTTTCAACCTTATTCATTTCATCTTTTTATTTCCACAAAAAAATAACACTTACTTAATAATATTGTCAAATTACAAAAATTAAGTCAAATTTTTTTTCCACAAATTGATTAATCTGTTGTTTGATTTAAATAAGAAAAAGGGAAGATTTGTACTATCAAACAATTAAAAAAATTAGAACAATGAAAAAGATATTCCTTTCAATCAGTATTCTACTTTTAGCTATCCCTCAATTCCTTTTTGGACAACAAGGTTGGATCAAAGAATTCTCTGGACCAGATACCGAAAGGTCATCAAATCTAGTCAAAACACAAGATGGCAATTATGCACTACTCATTAATTCAGATGTAGGATTTGACAATGGAATCGGTGCTGGAAGTCATTTGGTCAAACTAGATATTGAGGGAAATATTTTGTTCTCCAATCAATTAGATTCGGCTGATTATCGAGCTCCTATGATTTCCACTCCTGATAATGGATTTTTATATTTAGCAGGAGATTTTTTTGAACAATATCATGTCATAAAATTAGATTCTCTAGGAAATGAAGAATGGGTTACGCTCTTGAATTGGGCCGATTCTACTATTGCGTCTTATTATTACGACATCATCCTTACAACCAATGGAGATTTTATTATTACAGGAAAAGATGCCAACTCTACACTTGACTCATCGATTGTTAGAAGAGTCGATGCTAACTTTAATGAAATTTGGTCTTATAAAAAATCAGATGATTACAATCTTCAAAGCATTGCAGAATTGTCAAATGGTGAAATTGGGATTGCTGGTTTCACCTTTACCGCAGACGGTATCAATAGACGTGTAATAAAATTAGATGCTAGTGGTAATGAAATATGGGAAACGAGTATAAGTGATACTGCTTTTACAACTGGTAATAGTTCAGTCATTGTTCCTAAAATTGTAGGACTTGCAGATGGAGGATTTATGGCATTCAATATGAATTCACAAAATGCGAGAACACAAATCCGATTAGATAACGACGGAAATATTCTTTGGGAAAAAGAAATAATTTTAAGTGATACTGAAAATAATTTTTACGACATAGTTCAAGTTAGTGATGGATTTATTTTGAGTGGAAACATTAACAATCTAATTAATAGCTCCCCTGATGTACTATTAGTCAAAACAGATTTCAATGGAAATGTAGTTTGGGAAAAGAAAATCAATAATCGAACTGGTACTACTTACGAATCAGGGTACTCTATCATAGAAACAGATGATAGTGGGCTGATGGGTGTTGCAACTGTTACTAATGCTACTTCTTTTTATCTCTTCAAAACGGATTCTCTAGGACGAGTCTATGCCAATGAAATCAAAGGAACAGTTGCAGTTGATGAGCAACCAAATTGTATTGTAGATAGTAATGAAATTAGAATGTATAACTGGATTGTTGCAGCTCAAAATAGCAATCATACTTATTATACTTCTACTGATTCCTTCGGAAATTATCACTTGCCACTTGATACCGGAGATTATGTTTTAACACTTTATCCGCCCAGTCCAGTTTGGGACGTATGTGAAAATGACATTAATGTTTCAGTTAATCTCAATAGCATCATCACCGAAGATTTTCCAATAGAAGCTATGATCGATTGTCCATATCTAATAGTTGGTACAGCATTCCCATTGGCTCGTCCTTGCTTTGATAATAATAAATTGTATGTCAACTATTGTAACCAAGGAAGTCTAACTGCTTCGGATACTTATATTGAAATTGAAATTGATAGCAACTTGACCTATGTTAGTTCTTCGATTAATCTGACTGCTCAGGTTGGGAATACTTTAACTTTTGATTTAGGAGATGTTGCAATTGGAGAATGTGGGGATTTCAATATCGACTTGATGTTGGATTGTGATACCGATATAGGTGAAAGTATTTGCATTGATTCACACATTTACCCAGATACTTTTTGCATCACAAATCCAAATTGGAATGGAGCATTTGTGGAAGTGGATGTAACCTGCGAAGATTCAACCGCAACATTCTATCTTGAAAATACAGGAGATGTAACCATGCCTTCTCAAAATGAATACATTGTAATCGAAGATGCAATTCTTTTATTCACGAATGAATTCCAATTAATGCCTTCCGAAATTGATAGTTTCTCTATTCCAACAAATGGATCTACTTTCCAATTGATCGCCGAACAAGTTGAAAATGCACCAGGCGATCCTTATCCAACTGCTTGGATAGAAGGATGTGGAACTAATGGAAATGGTTCTTTCAGCTTAGGCTATCTAAATCAATTTTCACTAGGAGATAATAATCCATTTGAAGATACTGATTGTACTTTTGCAACTGCTGCCTTCGATCCAAATGACAAACAAGGATTTCCTTTGGGGTATGATGACGAACATTTTATTCGTCCAAATACTGATCTAGAGTATCAGATAAGATTTCAAAATACAGGAACTGATACTGCTTTTACAGTCGTGATTCGAGATACGATTGCTCCTGAATTGGATATTCCTTCTATCCAAGTTGGTGCAGCAAGTCATGATTACACTTGGAGAATTTTTGGGGAAAATGTTTTAGAATTTACTTTTAATGTCATCATGCTTCCTGATAGTAATGTGAATGAACCTGCTTCTCATGGATTTGTAGAATTTAAAATTTCTCAAAAAGAAGACCTTCCTCTCGGAACTGTCATTAAAAATAATGCAGCTATTTATTTCGATTATAATGATCCGATAATTACCAATGAAACTTTCCATACACTTGGAGAAAATTTTATAACCGTATCCACACAGCGACCAATTAAAGAAGATTACAGTCTGCTCGTACGACCAAACCCATTGCAAGAATTTGCCATCTTTGAAATGAAAAAAGAAATAAAGAATGGACTTTTCGAACTCTACGATGCAACTGGAAAACTGGCTTGGCAACAAAAATTCAATGGCTCCGAATTTGAACTAAAACGAAATAATTTAAACGCTGGAATTTATTTTTACAAAATTTCCGAAAATGGAAATGCGATTAATTCTGGAAAAATTGTGGTGAATTAAATTTTCTCGAAAATAGATGATTGGAAACCTTGTGGAATGTTCTGCAAGGTTTTTTTGGTTTTTGACTTTTTGTTTTTGCCACTGACTTAGACTGACTATTATGACTTTTTATGACTTCTCTTGCTAGGTGTTAATTAACTAATTTATACATTATGAGTGAGTCATAAAAAGTCATAATAGTCAGTCCAGGTTAGTGGCAAAAAGTCATTAGCAAAAAAATCAAAGAAAAATCCTCGTAACTTGTAACCATCCAATAAATCAAAAGTTATCCTCTCTGAAAACAATTTTAAATAAGCATTTTAAAGACCAACAAAACTTGAATCCTTTTTCAGACAATACAATCATGTGCAAAGTCAAAGCAGGTAATCTCGACCAACTCGGGTTACTCTTCGAACGCTATCATCGCTTGCTGTATCGATTTTTTCAAAACTATCATCAACGAGCAGAGTGTCAAGATTTAGTGCAAACAGTTTTCCTCCGTATCCTAAAATATCGAATTCAATTCAATGAAAATGAAGGAGAATTTAAAACGTGGATGTTCCGAATTGCAAGGAATGTGAATATGGATTTTTTTAAAAAACAAAAACGGACTCGCACAGAAAACATTGACAATCAAGCATTTAAATTTACTTCTAGCATGAATTTGAATTTGGGAGAAGAGAAAGAAGAAATTTTAAAACTACGAGCTGCACTCAAGAATCTCGATGAAGAAAAAAGAGAAATCATCGTCATGAGCAAACTCCAAGGATTGAATTATAAAGAAATTGGTGAGGTCTTAAACTGTTCCGAAGGTGCGGTAAAAGTGAGAGTATTCCGAGCATTAAAAGGACTGCGAACCCAATATTTTGAACTAGAAAAAAATAACCCAAGATGAATAAAGAAACGGCTAAAATATTAATTCAAAAATTTCAAGAAGCTAGTTTGACCGATTCTGAAAATGAATTATTAGAAACTTATATTGAAAATGGATGGATCGAATTGGAGGAATTGGAAGATTTAAATGCCATCCATAAAAATTTGACTCTGGACGAATCAGAAATTCCTTCAAAGGAAATGCAATCCGTTTTTTATCAAAATTTAGCAAAAGAAAAAGATGCCGTAGCAAATAGTGCTGCTCTGAAAACGAGTTGGTGGAATTCACTTTTTCCTCAAAGCATTGCAAAAACAAACTGGGGATTTGGAATAATGACGTTGTTGATCGGTTTATTCTTAGGTAACTTTTTTCAATCAGGTTCAACGGAACAAATAGATGCAATTGCTTCTCAATTGCAAAAAACTCAAGAGACAATGATGATGGCACTTTTGGAAAAAGAGTCTTCTCGTGATAGATTAAAGGCTGTCAAAATTAGTAATGAAATGACCGATGTAAGTGGTCCAGTTGTTGAGGCATTGCTGCGAACTTTGAATAATGATGAAAATGTAAATGTGCGTTTAGCAGCTATCGAAGCCTTGGCAGATTTTTCCCAAAATCCAAAAGTGCGGAAAGGATTGATCGACGCCATCCAATATCAAGATTCACCAATGGTTCAATTGACTTTGGCAGAACTCATGGTTTTTTTGCAAGACAAAAAATCAGTAGAGGAGTTCAAAAGTTTAATGAAGAAAAAAGATATTCCAACGGAAGTTAAAAACCAATTGGAAGAAAAAATAAAAGTGCTTTTGTAAGAAAGGTAGACAGTCGCTTTGCTTGGCGATAGACGGTGGACGAACCGTCGAGCAAAGTGATTGTCAACCACTAACCGTCCACCGGTTTTCTTAACTAAAAAACTTAAAACATGAAAAATTTATTTTTTGTAATTATATTGTTATGTAGCTTTTCAGTTCTTGCTCAAGAGCATACTGAAGTAATCAAAAAGGAGTTACAATTTTCTCAAATTAGTTCCAATAATTTACTAACGATCAATAATGTAAATGGCAATATTTCAGTCGAAGGTTACAGCGGAAAAAAAATCTTATTGGAAGTCAAAAAAACGATTTCAGGAAAAACACAAGCCAAATTGGAGAAAGGAAAAAGAGAGGTTGAATTAGGAATTCATCAGGAAGATGATGGAATGATAATTTATACTAAAACACCTTGCTCCGATGTTCGATATGAAAAATCAGATGATAATACTTGGCATTGGAGAACTTGGAAAAACAATTGTAATTGGGGCAGCGGAGTACACTTTAATTTTGATATAGTTGTCAAAATTCCTTACGACCTAAGCATCGATGTTTCGACTGTCAACGATGGGGATGTTCTAGTCAAAAATATTTCTGGTGAAGTCAAAGCCAATAATATTAATGGTAGCATTGCGCTTGAAAAAATTGCAGGAAAAACGCATGCACATACGATCAACGGAGATGTAGATATCACGTATGCTAAAAACCCAGGTAAGGATTCCAAGTATTATTCTTTGAATGGCGACATCAATGCTTATTTCCAAAAAGGGCTTTCAGCTAAACTTACTTTTGAGTCTTTTAACGGCGACTTTTTTACTAATATTGACAATATAACAATGGAGCCAACCGTAGTAAAAAAGAAAGCAAAAGGGAAAGGAATCAAATACAAAGTAGGAGGAAAATCTAATATGAAAATTGGTAACGGAACAGTTCTTTTAGATTTTGAAACATTCAACGGAAATGTTTACGTCAAAGAATTATAACAAACTACACCCTACTCAATCAACTGATAATCAATTCATTAAAATTAAATTCATTAAAAATGAAACTCATTAATATTTTTGTAATTACATTGTTATTTCTTTCAAGTGCTATGACAATCTTTGCGCAAGACTTTGAAGAAATAAATGTACCACTTAGCAACCCAAATGAAAAAGGGTTCTTGAAAGTAGAAATTCACAAAGGCCCAATCGCCATAACAGGAACTAATCGAAAAGATATTTTGATTCGATATGCAGCCTTCGGAAAATCCGAAAAAGCTACATTAAGAAATGCAAAAAATGGATTAAAAAAACTTACCATTGCCTCTATCGATCTTGAGATTTCAGAATCTGATAATCGCATAAAAGTAAATTCCGACGATTGGAACAGAGGATTAATTCTCGAAATTGAAGTGCCTAAAACCATAGATTTAAAAATCGAATCTTACAATCAGGGTAATCTCGAAATTGATAATATTGAAGGAAATTTGGAATTGACTTCTTATAATGGTTCTATCACCGCAACTCAGATTTCAGGTTCTGTTATTGCCGATACTTATAATGGAAAAATCACCGTCGCATTCGACCGAGTTCAAGCAGATGAACCAATGGCTTTCACTAATTATAATGATGGATTGGATTTGACTTTCCCTCCTGATGTAAAAGCTACTTTCAAAATTAATAACAAACAAGGGGACGTTTACACAGGCTTCGATATGGAGATGGAAAAACAAAAAATTGAAAAGAAGCAAGGGAAAAAAAGTTTTAAAGTCCAAGTTGGAAAATGGGTAGTCGGAAAAGTCAATGGCGGAGGTGCAGAAATCACCATGGAAAACTATAACGGCGATATTTATATCCGAAAAACAGAGTAATCTAATAGTTAATTGTTAATGGTGAACGGTTAATGTCTTGTAAGGTGTTAACCGTTAATCATTAACCGTTATTTCTAGCCAAGTTTTGTTGGCGATGGGGTCTAAGGTTTTTAAATCTTCTTTTATTTTTTTGCGTTTTTGGTCTGCAGTTTTTCCATTCCTTCCTTTTATTTGAAAAATCTTTTTGGCTAGTTTTAAAAAATTAGCGTTGGCTTTTTTTCGATAATCACTTAAGTCTTTACTGCGTAAAATGTATTTTTTAAATGCTTCAACGAGTGCGAAAAAAGCTTCTCCTTCATTCAATTCATAATAACTTTTCAATTGTAAAATCTTTGCTCCCAAGTGGTAACTGGTATCTGTAAATTCTACATTCTGCAATTGGAATAATGTATTTCTGTAGTCGCCTTGTGCATGGAAAAGTGTAGCTAAATTATATGCAAGAGCATTGTTACGTTCATTTGCCACCAGCGTATTTTGGTATTGGTAAATAAATTTCTCAGTCCATTCGAATTCTTTGAGACGGATGCCCGTCGTTACTATATTTTTATAAGTCCATTGCGAAAGATGTCCATCGAGAAAAATAATTTTTCGATCCAACAACACTTTGTAGAGTTCGAGAATCTCTTGATAAAAAGCATCTTGTCCGCTGTTAATTTTTTTGATACAAAAATTTAAAGCATAATTATAAAGGGTGAATAATTCTTCTTTTGGAAAAATCCGATAGTGTTCAACTAATGATTTTTTTAAATCAAAATAGTAAGACTCTTCTCCTTTCCCCTTGAGCATTTGAATGGTTTTAAAATAAACTTGCAGCGCGGGATGATTCTCGAAGTGCTTATTTTTTTCACAAAAAACTAAAATCTCATCGAGGAAGTCGCATTGATAATTTGCGTTGATGACAATATTTCGAGAAATCATATTGCAAGCGATGTGCAACTTATTGATAAAATAACTAAGGTCAAGTGAGTCACTTTCGAGTTGGAGATTTTCGTCGTATTGCCTTTTTATTTTAGTTTGTACAAATTGATCGAGTTGACTATAGAAATCTTTTTTCTCTAAAAAATAATTAAAACTTCGTTCTTCATTTTTTAATTCCAACTGGTGATACCTTCGAATTGTTTTTTCAAAATGCTGTGGAGCATCTTTTTGAAATAATTCTTTGAGCACATATTTCTTTTGCAAAAGAGTTTGTTTGGAAAAATGTTGCTGCGCTAAAAAACCATATAATAATTGTAGCAAATCGGAAATGACATTATTGATTTGCAATTCATTATATTGTTGGTTCATATATATCTTTTCAAAAACCTGTCTTTTTTCCAAAACCTCCGATTCGAAGTCTGACGAATTTTCTAACAATACATTTACAAGTTGTTGTACCTTTCTATTTTTATTAAAAAAAGGCGACATGACGTACTCTTTAAATTTACGTAGCTCTGCCGAGGATAGTTTTTTAAGTAGGACTATGAGTTTTGTATTTTTCATAAAAGAGAATTATGAGGGTAAAACACTTCCTTTTTTTTGTAAAAATTGATTTTACGAGTATTCTACTTTTCTATAAATTTCATAAAAAAAATCACAAAACATAATAAAATCAATCACTTTAATAAAATTAATTAATTTTAAAAATCTATAAATGCTCAAAAGTGTACTTTTTATTCACCATGGAAGGAATTACATTTGTAATGTAGAACATGAACATCTTTATGTTTTTAAAACAAAATAAAATATGAAAAAGCTACCTCTCCTGATCTCATTGATTTTATTTTTTGGAAATCTGCAGTCGCAAATTACTGCTGAATTTTCTACCCAATCTTTTAATAGTTGTGGCGGATCATCGAGTCCAGTAACAGTTGATTTTATAGATCAGTCCACTTCGCCAGGAAATCCAATTACAGATTGGGTTTGGGATTTTAATGATGGTTCAACATCTGAGCAATCTTCCCCAACTCATACTTATTTGATCTCGGGAAATTTTACAATCTGTTTGACGGTGACTAATAGTGCAGGTGAGAGTGATACAGAATGTAAGACAGATTATATTTCAATTTCTGCGATTCCAATTTGCACGATTCTTCCTCCTGATGAGCTTTCTTGTAGCAATACCACGGTGACGCTTGATGGAAGTCTATCAAGTGTAGGACCTAATTTCGAATATATTTGGAGTACGACGAATGGAAATATTGTTTCAGGAAGTACTACTCCTAATGCAATTGTGGATAGTCCAGGATCATACACGTTAGAGGTAACTAATACGGTAAGTGGTTGTAGTTCGAATACTACTGTTGAAGTGACTAGTGATACTAATATTCCCATTGCAGATGCTGGGCCTGATATGGTTTTAAGTTGTAACGATGTAACTGTTACTTTAGACGGATCAGGATCCAGCGCAGGTGTAGCTATCTCATATGAATGGGTTGACGAAAATGGTTCAACTATTGACTTATCCTTAGATCCAACGGTATCATCGCCTGGACTATTCACTTTAATTGTTACTAATAATGACAATGGATGTACAGCTTCCGATCAAGTAACTGTAAGTGCAGACACCAATCTTCCATCAACAAGTATTACCACTACGCCTGTTTGCTCGAACGGAATGGTGATGATTGATTTGGCTGCACCTTGCTTAAATTGTTCCGTTGAAATTTTAGATGGAATGGGAAATGTCGTTTGCACTAATTTGCCATGTGAAATTGATCCTGATGATGGTCCATTTCAAATAACAGTTACAGACTTAAATAATGGTTGTCAAAGTATCGAAAATTTTAATGCTTCAATCTCAAATCCACTAACTCTTACTCAAACGACTATAACTGATGCTACTTGTTTTGGAGGAAATGATGGAGCAATCGATATTGATATTGCGGGAGGAAGTACACCTTATTTTTTCACTTGGTCAAATGGAAGTACTACCGAGGATCAAAGTGGTTTATCTCCAGGAATTTATACTGTTTCGATTATTGATATTAATGGATGTGAAATAGTAGAAAACTTTGAAGTACTCGAACCAGCTCCTATTCAAATTACGAATGTAGTTGTTACCAATATTTCATGCGCAGGAATAAATGATGGAAATATTGAGATTACAGTTGATGGAGGAACAGCTCCTTATTCTTATAATTGGTCAAATGGAGGATTTCCTTCAAATGGTCTTGCTCCAGGAACATATAATGTAACCATTACTGATACTAATGGATGTATATTCGTATCTCCAGATTATGAAATTATTCAAAATGTTTGTTTTGAATTCTCAAATGACACGACCATCTGTGCAGGAGAAATAGTTTCCCTTTCTGACGAAACTTCAATGGTTGATTTTAATTATTCATGGTCACCTACTACAGGTATCAATGATCCAAATATTCCAAACCCAACTGCTTCTCCATCAGAAACGACCACTTACTTTTTGACCATCACCGATGGAAGTGGAACAGTTGTTTTTAATGCCGCAGGGCCAACTGTTACCGTACAGAATTATCTCGACTTTGGGTTATTAGATTTTTCCAATGCGCCACTTTGTGAAGGGGATAGTTTAAAATTATATGGAAATTTAGGCCTTTCATTTTTATGGACTGGACCAAGTGGATTTCTTTCCACAGAGATGGATCCAGTAATACCAAATGTAACTGAATCGCTAGGAGGAACTTATAGTTTAACGATGACTGATGAATTTGGATGTACTGCCTCGGCTGACGTGGATGTATTTATTGATAATGATTGTGTGTGGCCAGGAGATACGGATACGAATATGGTTGTCAATCATTTTGATTTATTAAATATTGGTTTGGCTTATGATTCAGTTGGGACGACTAGAGAGAATGCTTCTTTCGATTGGTTCGGTCAACCTTCTTTCGATTGGTCGCAAACAACGCCTTCTGCCAATGTGAATTATAAACATATCGATACCGATGGAAATGGAATTATCGAAGCTGCTGATACGATGGCGATTACGCAAAATTTTGGTTTGACTCATAACTTTTCTGACCCAGATATTTTAAATCAATTTACAGATCTTCCTCCTAGTGATGGATTTTCAGTTGTCACGCCTTTTTATGTAGAACCTGATACTTTGATTGAAGGAGAGACAATTGCTTTGGATATTATTCTGGGAGATGTCAGCAATGTTGTGGTAGGATTGTACGGAATTGGTTTTTCGATAGAGTATGATAGTTCAGTCATTGTTTCAGGAAGCGCTTCAATCAACTTTGATAATTGTTGGTTAGGTGATGTGGATGCTGATGCAATTTCGATTCAATTTGATTTCCATAGTCCTGGGAGAATTGATGCGGCGATCACTCGGATTGATGGAATGGAAATGGACGGCTACGGACTTTTTGGAGAATTCATCATTACTTTAGAAGATGATATTTTATTGTGGGATGGAAATGGTTCAAATAATTTTGGTGGAACAACGAATGATGTATTTGCTGATTTTGCGATCACTAATTATCATTTAATTAATTTTTCTCAAGAAGAAATTTTGGTGGAAGGAATGACTACAATTGCTCCGATTGAAGAAACGACGAGTCTTAGCTCTATAGAATTAAACGAGTTAATTTCTGTTTTCCCAAATCCTGCTAATGATGCATTTTTTATCGCTTCGCAAAAAATAGACATTGAACGAGTGCGTATTTTTTCAACGACAGGTGAATTAAAATCTGTGAAAACTAAAACTGGAAACAACTTAGAATTTTCCACAGAAGAATTGGCAAGTGGAATTTATTTTATTGAAATCCAAACACGTGAAGGTATTGTTACAAAAAAATTGAGTATTGTGAAATAAAACTATTTCAACCTCCAATTTGAATAAAAAAGGAGCTAACCAAACAAATGGTTAGCTCCTAATTTTTTATACGATGGTAAAAAACAATTCGCTTATTTCAAGCCAAATGCTTTTTTCACTTTCTTCACGTAGTCTAATTTTTCCCAAGTAAAAGTTTCTACGTTCATAGTTTTAGTTTTACCAGAACCATCTGTAAATGAAACTTTTTTCTTCTCAGGAGTTCGCCCCATATGACCATAAGCAGCACTATCAGAATAAATTGGCGTTCTTAATTTCAATCGTTTTTCGATGTGGTAAGGACGCATGTCAAATACTTTTTCGATTACTCCTGCAATCTCGCTATCAGACATTTCTACTTTGGCAGAACCATTGGTATTTACATAAATATTAGTTGGTTTTGCTACTCCAATCGCATAAGATACTTGAACTAATATCTCATCAGCAACACCCGCTGCTACTAAATTTTTAGCAATGTGTCGAGTGGCATAAGCAGCTGAACGATCCACCTTTGAGGGATCTTTCCCAGAAAATGCACCACCTCCGTGAGCACCTTTTCCACCATAAGTATCTACAATAATTTTTCTTCCTGTCAAACCAGTATCTCCATGTGGTCCTCCGATAACGAATTTCCCAGTAGGATTTACGTGGTAAGTAATTTTGTCATTAAATAATTTCTTGATACTTGCTTTGCATTGTGCTTTCACTTTAGGAATCACAATTTTGACAACATCACTTTTGATTTTTGCTAACATTTTTGCATCAGCATCGAAGTCATCATGTTGAGTTGAAACAACAATTGAGTCAATTCTAATTGGTTGATTATCATCAGAATATTCAATCGTTACTTGTGATTTAGAATCAGGTCGCAAGTATTTCATTTGCTTTCCACCTTTTCTAATGTCAGCTAAAACTTGTAAGATTTTATGAGACAAATCCAACGCCAAAGGCATGTAATTATCTGTTTCAGAAGTAGCGTAACCAAACATCATTCCTTGGTCACCTGCACCTTGATCTTCTGCTTTTTTTCTTTCTACACCTTGGTTGATATCTGGAGATTGTTCATGAATCGAAGAGAACACTCCACAAGAGTTTGCTTCGAACATATACTCAGATTTAGTGTAACCAATTCTTTTGATCACATCTCTTGCTATTTGTTGAACGTCAAGGTAAGTTTTTGTTTTCACCTCACCTGCTAATACAACTTGTCCAGTTGTAACTAATGTTTCGCAAGCGATTTTTGACTTAGGATCAAATGCAATAAAATGATCGACTAAAGCATCTGAAATTTGATCTGCAACTTTGTCTGGGTGTCCTTCAGAAACAGATTCAGAAGTAAATAAATATGGCATAGTTAAAATTTAAATTGTGTTTTATAAAAATACCCTTCTGTCACAGGGCTTTAGTTTTTAAAAAAATTAAACGTGATTTTTTAAAATCAGGTGCAAAAATAGGAATACTTTTTTAATAAAAACAAAAGTGAAAAAATTAAAATTTTAGTTTAGCGAATTTGACAATCCATCAATTTCTCTCCTTCTATAAATCCTTCCAAATGATCTCCAATTTCAACCGGTCCAACTCCTGCAGGCGTTCCTGTATAAATATAATCTCCCATTTGTAATTTGAAAAATTTTGAAACATAAGTAATCAAAAAATCGAAATCAAAAATTAAATCTTTTGTATTTCCATCTTGCACTACCTCTCCATTTTTTTTCATTTGGAATTTAATTCCTTCTTCTTTATTTACCTTTTCCAATGAAATAAATTCACTCAGAGCTGCTGAATTATCAAATGCTTTTGCGATCTCCCATGGATGACCTTTTGCTTTACATTGGTCTTGCACATCACGTGCGGTAAAGTCAATCCCAAAAGCAATTTCTTTGTAATATTTTTTAGCAAAAGCAGGTTGCACATATTTTCCATTCTTACAAATCTTGATTACTATCTCCGCTTCGTAGTGAAGATTTTTTGTAAAATCAGGAATGTACATTGGTTTGTTTTTCACCAACAAAGCCGAAGGTGGCTTCATAAAAATGAGTGGTTTGGTTGGAACTGGATTGTTCAGTTCCTTGGCGTGATCGCTGTAATTTCTACCGATGCAAATTATTTTCATAAATATACTCCCGACCCCTAAAGGAGCGTTTTGGGTTTCTTTTCAATTAACGGATAACTTCCATTGATTTAAAAAAATTGAAATTTTAGTTACTGGAATCGTTCTGGATAAAAACGATTCCATGAATATTCAAAAGAAATGAAAGTAAAACCAATTTTGAAGGAAAAACTAAAACGCCTCTTTTAGATCATCTACCGTTTTATTTTGTTTTTGTAAAAAAGATTGGAGAATTATTCTTTTAAAAAATAATTCCCCAACCTATATTCGAAGAAAAAATTTAAATCAATGAAAGTGAAAAATAAATTTGAAAAGAAACTCCCCCCTTTAGAGTTCGGAGTTTAAAATCTAACATTCGATAATCCAGCCAACTCCTTTACATCTTTAACCGTCTGTTGTGCCGTCTTTCTAATTTCAAAAGAAGATTGCTTTATTTTATTTTTCATCTCTTTTCTATCCGAAACGATTTCTGCTTTCCTTTCTCTAAATTCTTTACTAATTGCTACCAAACCATCTGCAACGGATTCTTTCAAATCGGAATACTTCAACGCACCAGAGTTATAATCATCCATCAATGAAGTATGCGCATCTATTCGACCACTCGCTTTTAGTAGGCTAAATAAATTAGCAACACCCGCACTCATTTCTCCTTCTTTCACTTCGCCAGTATCCGTTACCGCAGATTTTATTTGTTTCCTAATTCTAGCCTCTTCACCAAAAACATTGATGAAATGTTTTTCTCCAGCACTCTTACTCATTTTTCGAGTAGGATCAGCAGTCGATTGTACCTTTGGAACTTCTGTAAATAATGGCTCTGGCATCACAAAATATTCTTTACCCATTTGATGATTAAATCGTTGGGCAATATTTCTAGTCAGTTCTAAATGTTGAACTTGGTCTTTTCCAATCGGCACATAATCTGCTCGATAGATCAAAATATCTGCTGCTTGCAAAACTGGATAATCCAATAACCCCGCTGAAATAAACTCATCAGCCTTCTCCTTACTTTGCTTGCTCTTATCTTTAAATTGTGTCATCCGTTGCAACATTCCATAAGAAGTAAAGCAATTAAAAATCCAACACAACTCTGCGTGCTCAGGCACTAACGATTGAATAAAAAGGTTATCTGCTTTTACACCTGTTGCCATCAAATTAAAAATCAATTCCCATGTTGCATTTCGCAATTTCTTAGGATCATAGGGCATGGTCATTGCGTGGTAATCTACCACTCCGTAAAAACAATCATAATCTTCTTGCTGATCCACCCAGTTTTTAACCGCACCAAAGTAGTTACCAAAATGCATATTACCCGTTGGCTGAATGCAGGAAAGAATTCGTTTTTTATTTTCCATAATCTCGATTGTTGAATTAATTTTAATTCCAGTTAAGAAACGTAAAACGTCTAACGTCCATCGTTAAACGGAAAAATCTAGTCTACCGCTACAATTACTGAAATTTCAATATTTACAAATTTCGGCAAATTTGCTACCTCCACTAATTCTCTAGCAGGTGCAGTAGCCTCATCAAAATACTCTGCATAAACTGCATTGATTCGAGAGTACATATTCATATCAGAAACAAACACGCTTGCCTTTAAAATATTTTCAAAAGTCAAACCCGCATCTGTCAAAATCGCTTTAATATTTTTCATCACTTGATGCGTTTCCGCTTCAATAGAATCTTGTACTAGTTCTCCAGTTGTAGGATCAAGTGCAATTTGACCACTCATATACATTACTCCATTATGGATAGTTGAATGATTATACGGTCCGACTGGAGAAGGTGCGTTGGTTGAGTTGTGGATTTTTTTCATTTTATTTTTTTTGGAAACAAGAAATGGGAATATCGAATAACGATTTAAGAACAAGGATTTGAAAAGTTTGACGATATTAATTTTATATTTTCTATGAGAAGTATCGTCAAAACTTCTCAAATCATAAATCCTTGTTCGATATTCGTTATTCTAAAGTTCGAAAGTATTTAAACAGTAAAGCCCCCAATCCCGAAAAAATGGGATGGGAGCTTTGTAACTTTTCTTTAAAACACAAAATGCTACTCTTCGTCAGCCGCTTTAATTACAAGTTTCCCTTTGTAGTACATGTTTCCATCTACCCAATGAGCACGGTGATATATGTGTGCTTCGCCTGTAGTTTTATCAGTAGCAATAGTTGGCATTGCTGCGCCTAAGTGAGTTCTTCTTTTATGCTTACGCATTTTGGAAATACGACTCTTTGGATGTGCCATAATTTATTTATTTAGTTTTTGTTCCTTGCTTTTTTCAAAAAACAATTCACAATTTATTATTCAAAAATTAATCTTTATTAAAATTCTTCAATTCATCCCAAGGAGAATTAGAAGATTCATCTTCTTTTTTTTCTTCTGACTCTTCTGTTGTTTTACTCTCTAAATAATCCAACATTTTCAGATCGCATATATTTTCAGGTTCCTCTTCGCAGTTATAAATATTCGTCACCGGCATCGCTAAACAAATGTACTCGTATATATATGTAGCTACATTTAGTTCCGCCGCTCCTCGTTCAATGTATACTATATCAATTTCGTCATCCGACTCTTCTGCATATTTGATAATCAAATCTTCATCTCCTTCAATCGGCAAATCAATTGCAGTTAAGCATCGGTCACAATCTGTTTTGATACTTCCTTCAAAATCAAAAGTTAGTACCAACATATCTTCTCGAAGATCAATGATGAACTTTACTTCAAAAGTTCCTTGCTCAATTGGAGAGTCTTCAAAATGTGTAAAAAACTCATCACCAATCAAAAAATCATATTCGTGAATCCCTATTTTAAGACCTTGAATTGGAATAGTAAATTGCCTTAAATGACTCATAATGCTTGAAAATATATCAGTTTCAAATTTCGAGGTGCAAAGATATGCTTTTTTGATAAAAATAGGAAAATTTTATTTCATTGATTTTAGAAAAAAAACTTTTAAAAATTAGAATAGAAAACCTTCTATTTTGAAGCAAAATCATCTCCTTATCGTTTACAATCAATACAAAAACTTCTAGTTTTGCATTTTTTCAAAAGACCGAACCAAGCATTTAAGATATAAGTTCCATTTCAAATAATAAATTATGCCTGAAATATCAAAAAGAGTGGCACAGGCTTACTCTTCTCCGATTAGAAAATTAACCCCTTTTTCAGACCAAGCCAAAGCGGATGGAAAAAAAGTATTCCACCTCAACATCGGTCAACCTGACTTGGAAACACCGCAAGTTGCTTTTGATAAAATCCGTAATACCGATATTAAAATCTTAAAATACGGTTCATCAAAAGGTGTGCTTTCTTATCGGAAAAAATTAGTAGAATATTATCAACGATTTGATATTGAAGTTTCGTCAGAAGATATTTTAGTGACAACTGGAGCTTCTGAAGCCATCTTATTTTTAGTATTAAGTTGCATGGACAAAGGCGATGAAGTCATTATTCCAGAACCATTTTATGCCAATTATATTGGTTTTGCCGAAATTGGAGATGTGGCGATCAAGCCAATTACCTCAAGTATTGAAACTGGTTTTGCTTTGCCTAGTGCTACTGATTTTGAAAAAATAATAACACATAAAACCAAAGCAATTTTGATTTGCAACCCAAACAATCCAACTGGTTGTTTGTATTCAAAAGAGGCATTGCAAGAGTTAGGAGCATTAGTAAAAAAGCATAATCTCTTCCTTTTTGTCGATGAAGTCTATCGAGAATTTTGCTACGATGGATTGGATTTTTTTTCTGTTTTAAACCTGGAAGGCTTGGAAAATAATGTCGCAGTTGTCGATTCTATTTCCAAAAGATATTCCGCTTGTGGAGCAAGAATTGGAGCAATCATTTCTCGAAATAAAGAACTTGTTAATGCAATTATTAAGCTCGGACAATTCAGATTATGTGCTCCAATGTTAGGACAACTTGTCGCCGAAGCAATTTTGGAAAATGATGGCAATTACTTAACCGAAGCACTTGCCGAATATGATCGACGTCGAGAATTACTTTTCCAAAGATTAAGCAAAATGGAAGGGGTTACTTGCAATAAACCAGGTGGTGCATTTTATATTTTTGCCAAATTCCCGATTGATGATAGTGATAAATTCTGCCAATGGTTGTTGGAAGAATTCACTCATGAGAACCAAACGATTATGCTTTCGCCAGGTGCAGGTTTTTATGCAACGGAAGGTTTGGGGAAGCAGGAAATTCGGATTGCTTATGTTTTGAATTGTGATGATTTGAATCGGGCGATGGATTGTTTGGAAGTGGCACTACGGGAATATCAGACTTTACGAGTAGATTTATATCAGAATACAAAAAAAGACATATATACATAGTAAAGTAAATTCTTTATTTCAGAACCAAAATCATGTCTAATTATTTTTTTTACTCCATCTCTTTTTACCAAAAAATCATAAAAAAAATCTGGTTTCTCTTTATGATTAGAAAAATGCTTTGAATAATTATAAGGAAACTGTCCAAAAAAAAAATTCGATAGAAAGCAAAACAAAGCGAGAGAGAGAAAGCGTTTTTTCATTTTAATAATTTTATATTTTTTTAAAACCAAAACATTTCTCAAAATAGAAAACAACATAATCAAAAACAATTTTATTTCTAAAATCTTATCTTCGCCTATCATTTCACTAAAAAATATTTTACCAAAAAATGAAATACCGTAAAGAAAAAGACAGCATCGGAATCGTCAAAGTCCCTGCCGACAAATATTGGGCAGCACAAACGCAACGTTCCATCGAGAATTTTAAAATAGGTGGTCAAAAAATGCCACTCGAAATAGTTCGAGCATTTGGAATTTTGAAAAAAGCTGCTGCCAATACAAATGCAGCTCTAGGTGTTTTGCCGAAAGCTAAAGCAAAACTGATTGGAAAAGTTTGCGATGAAATTTTAACTGGGAAATTAGATGACCAATTTCCATTGGTCGTTTGGCAAACTGGTTCGGGAACACAATCGAACATGAATGTGAATGAAGTTGTGGCGAATCGAGGACATGTTTTGAACGGAGGAGATTTGATGGATGAAAAAAAATATTTGCACCCAAATGATGACGTAAATAAATCTCAATCCTCCAACGATACTTTCCCAACTGCGATGCACATTGCTGCCTATAAAGCTTTAGTAGAAAATACAATTCCAGGAATGGAAGCTTTGAGAAACACCTTAAAAGCAAAAGCAAAAGAATATAAAAAAGTAGTGAAAATCGGTCGAACACATTTCATGGATGCGACTCCTGTGACGGTTGGGCAAGAATTGTCAGGTTATGTTTCGCAACTCGATCATGGAATTGCAGCGATCAAAAATACTTTAAAACATTTATCAGAATTAGCATTAGGAGGAACTGCAGTTGGAACGGGGTTGAATACGCCCAAAGGATATTCAAAACATGTCGCTGGAGAAATTGCCAAGTTAACTGGACTTCCATTTGTTACTGCGAAAAATAAATTTGAAGCATTGGCTGCTCACGACGCTATCGTTGAAGCTCATGGCGCATTGAAAACAGTTGCCGTTTCTTTGATGAAAATTGGAAATGATATCCGAATGCTAGCCTCTGGTCCAAGATGTGGAATTGGCGAATTAATCATTCCAGCCAACGAACCTGGTTCATCAATCATGCCTGGAAAAGTAAATCCAACTCAATCAGAAGCACTCACCATGGCAATGGCTCAAGTAATTGGAAATGATGTAGCAATTAATGTGGGAGGAATGACTGGACATTTTGAATTAAATGTTTTTAAGCCGATGATGATTTTTAACTTCCTTTTTTCAGCAAGATTGATTGGAGATGCTTGCCGAAGTTTTGATGAAAATTGTGCCAAAGGAATCGTTCCAAATTATCAACGAATTGAAGAAAATTTACATAATTCATTGATGCTAGTAACTGCATTGAATACTCATATTGGTTACGACAAGGCTTCTACAATTGCGAAAAAAGCTTATAAAGAAGGAACCACTTTGAAAGCAGCAGCTTTGAAGTTAGGTTATTTGACGGAGAAAGATTTTGATGCTTGGGTTCGTCCTGAAAATATGATTTAAATAAAACGATTTTGAAAAATCGTTTCATCATAAAACAATTAGAGTTGTTTCATTAATTTGGAGCAACTCTTTTTTTATCAGGCCGTTCGCTGCGCTTAACTGTTAGGTCTCAGGGACTTCTGATACTCCCCAGGATTTTATTTCCATAGTGGAGAAAACACGAAGCCCCTGACTACTGACAGTAAGCGCAGCGCACGACCTGACTGCTGACTCCTATTTTAGACAAAAAAATTTCTGGCCATATTTATAAAACGAATAAAAATTCTCCTATTTTTGGCGGACTGACATAAAAAAACTTTCTTAATAAAATCAATTAAAAAAAATGAACTTTCCTGATAATTTAAAATATACCAAAGAGCATGAGTGGATTCGGTTGGAAGATAATGATATAGCATATATAGGTATCACCGATTATGCACAAGCCGAATTAGGTGAAATCGTTTATGTTGAAGTAGATACTGTTGGAGATAACATTGATGCCGACGGTATTTTTGGAACAGTTGAAGCTGTAAAAACGACTTCTGAATTATTTATGCCACTTAGTGGTGAAGTTTTAGAGTTCAATTCTGAGCTAGATGAATCAGAAGGTGATAATCCTGGTCTATTGAATTCAGATCCATATAAAGCTGGTTGGATTGTAAAAATCAAAGTTTCAGATCCTGAAGAAGTAAAAATGCTATTGAGTGCAGCAGATTACGAAGGATTGATAACCTAAGGTTTTTATAGCAATGAATGATGAATTGCTATCGTCATTTATTACTCATAAGTTTATAACTGTTTATTTTATTTGGAAAAAAAATAAACACCACACACCAAAAATATTTTTAATTACATCTAATAAAGTAACTCAACCAAAAGAGGATTGAATGTTTAAAAAATTAATTCCAGCTATACTTTGGTCATTTTTGATTTTATATTTTTCTACAAAAGGTAAAATTAATTTACCAGAGTCTTGGTGGGATTTATTTTCGATGGACAAAATTGGACACTTTGGGATTTATGGAATCTTCACTTTTCTATTATTAGTAGGATTTATTTTCCCCACTTCCAAATGGAAAGAAAAAGGAGTTCAAATTGCATTAAGTATCAGTATTTTTTATGGAATAGGTATGGAAGTGATACAATATGCCTTTTTCCCCGGAAGATATTTTGAATATTTAGATATAATTGCTAATATTATCGGTTCATTTACTGGACTACTTTTTTTTAATTTTTTAATGAAAAAATATGACTAATTTTTTGCTATTCGTTGACCTTTCAAACTCGGGACTTACGGTTACGTATATTTTCCTTGGTATGATTGCTGTCCTAATTGGAGCTATTTTTCTGGTAAGAACCCAGATGTCAAAAAATGCTACTTCAGGAGAGTTGACTGCAAAATTTGCAGACAAACCTAAAAAATCTCCACTTGATGGAAGAAATAAGTACGCGCCTGTAGATGTTCTACGAAAAAGCGGTACTATTTTTAACATCGGTCTAATCACTTCACTTGCACTAACTGTTTTGGCATTTAGTTGGACGAGCTTCCCTGATGAAGTTTTCATTCCAGACGATGCAATGGAAATAGATGAAGATATTGAGCAAGAACCACCTCGAACAGCGGAACCACCACCACCACCACCACCACCACCACCACCAGGAATTGAAGAGGTTCCTGAAGAAGAAATTATGGAAGAAGATGAGCCAACATTTTTAGATCAAGATATTGATGAAGATGAAGTGGTCGATATTCCAGATGAAGAACCTGTGGAGGAAGAAGAGCCTGAAGTAGAGGAAGTTGTGGAAGAACCTGAAGAGGAAAAAATCTTTAAAGTAGTAGAAGATATGCCTCGTTTCCCTGGCTGTGAGGGTCAAGGAAAAAGTAAAAAAGAATTGAAAGAATGTTCTGATGCTGAGATGTTAAAATTCATCTATAGTAATATTAAATACCCTGCTGTTGCTCGTGAAAACGGAATCGAAGGGAGAGCTATTCTAAAATTCATGGTAGATCAACAAGGTAATGTGAGTAAAGTACAAGTTCTTAGAGATCCAGGTGGAGGGACAGGAAAAGAAGCTGAACGTGTAGTTAACATGATGAATAGTATGGGACAAAAATGGGTTCCAGGGAAACAAAGAGGTAAACCTGTAAAAGTTTGGTTTACTCTTCCAGTAAGTTTTAAATTACAAGGATAATTTTCCTATAAATTATACAAAAAAACGGTTGTTTCGAATATTTCGGAGCAACCGTTTTTCGTTTATTTTGTACTTTTAATTAGTAAAAACTTAATCTTGTTTTAGTCTCTAAAAAGGTTCATCTTGCGAAAACGCAACAATGGCAACTTTTCAGCAGCCAAAACGTTTTTAATATTATAAAATAAATACCGAAATGCGGATACTACTAATTATACTCTTAGCTTTTTCTTCTCCTTTGTTTGCTCAAGGACAACCGGGGAATAATGACTCTAAATTAGCACAGCAATATTTTGTTGATGGAGAATTTGAGAAAGCAAGTGTCTTATATAAAAAATTATTTACTAAAAGTAATAGAAACGATTATTATCTCAATCGATACATGGATTGTATGTTGGCTCTTGAAAAATATTCAGATGCTGAAAAAGTAATCAAAAAACAGCTTAAGAAAAACCCAAAACAAGTTCAACTTTATGTGACTTATGGAAATCTTTATGAGCGACAATATAAAGATGACGAAGCCGTCAAACAATATGAAAAAGCGATCAAAAAAATGCCCGCAGATCGATTTTCTATTACTCGCCTCGCCAACGCTTTCATCAATTTGACAAAATATGACCTTGCCATTCAAACCTACGAAAAGGGTTCTAACATTTTAAAAGATCAAAATATTTTTGCCTACAACTTAGGTGATTTGTATCGTCGAAAAGGAGATACTGAAAAAATGATTACGAGTTACCTCAATAGTTTAGCTCATAATCCAAGTCGATTGAATTCGATGAAAACACTTTTTCAACGATACTTAAGTGATGATGATTTTGTGGAATTACAAACTCAATTATATACTCGAATTCAAGATAGTGATGATGTTGTGGCTTACCCTGAATTATTGATTTGGGTTTTTATTCAAAAGAAAGATTACAAAAATGCTTTCCGTCAAGTAAAAGCTTTGGATCGAAGGCTAAAAGAAAATGGAGGTCGAATTTATCGCTTAGCCGAAATAGCAGCCAACGACAAAGATTATGATGCTGCCATCTCCGCTTACGATTATATCGTTGCAGAAAAAGGACATATGTCAAGTTATTATATTGAGTCAAAAAGAGAATCTTTGACTTGCAAACGAAAAAAATTAGTCGAAGGGTTTGATTACACCAATGAAGATTTAAAAATTTTAGAAGGGGAATATGAATCTTTTTTAGAAGAGTTTGGAAAAAGAAAATCGACAGCTACAATTGTTGCTGAGTTAGCTGATTTGGAAGCATTTTATTTAAATGACTTGGACAAGGCAATTTCTTTGCTGCAAGAAATGATTGAATTCAAAGGATTGAATAGATATATTTTAGCTAAAGGAAAATTGAGTTTGGCTGACTTTTATTTAATGAAAGGAGAGGTTTGGGAGTCTACATTATTGTACTCTCAAGTGGATAAAGAATTTAAAGATGACATCTTAGGTCATGAAGCACGATTTCGAAATGCTAAACTTTCATACTATGCAGGCGATTACCAATGGGCACAGGCACAGTTCGATATACTAAAAGCATCTACTTCAAAATTGATTGCGAATGATGCTTTAGACTTATCAATTTTCATCATGGATAATTTAGGATTAGATACGATTGCTACTCCAATTACGATGTATTCACAAGCAGAATTATTGGTTTTCCAAAATCGCTTTGAAGATGCATTCGTAAAGTTAGATTCTTTGAAAACAATGTTTCCAGGACATACTTTGCAAGATGATATGCTTTATTTAGAAGCTAACATTTTAGTAAAGAAACGAGAATATCAAAAAGCAGAAACTATCTATCAAAAAATAATTGATGAACATACCGAAGAGATCCGAGCAGATAACGCGATGTTTAAATTAGCTAACCTCTATGAAAATCAATTAAATGATTTGGATAAAGCGCAAGCTTTGTACGAACGAATTTTCATTGACTTTTCTGGAAGTACTTTTGCTGTAGAATCTCGAAAACGATTTAGAAAATTACGAGGTGATACCATTCAGTAATTTTCTTTTTTATAAAATTGAATTCTAAATAATGGCGCAAAAGTTGGTACTTTTGCGCCATTATTTTTTGAATAAAATTAAATGATGAAAAAAATATTTTATAATGTAACTATAGTAATCGAGCATGCCACTCACGATGAATGGCTCAAATGGATGACCGAAGTTCACGTTCCAGATGTGATGAAAACAGGAATGTTTTTAGAAAGTAAAATTTGTCGATTATTAGGAAGTGACGAAACGGATGGCTTAACTTATTCTTTTCAATATACCGCTCTCAACATGGAAACCTTTCAGAAATACCAAGAGCAATTTTCATCAGCATTACAAAAAGATCACACCGATCGCTATCAAGGAAAATATGTTGCTTTTCGTTCTCTAATGGAAATCAATGAAGAGTTCTAAATCAAAAAAGAGCTTCCAGGTTTTAAAAATCTGGAAGCTCTTTTGAATATTAATTTTTTTAATTCTCCGTCTACGCTCTAAACATCCACTTCCCTAATTCTTTGAAAGTTACTTTCTTTCCATACATCAAAATTCCAACTCGGTATATTCGGGCAGAAAGCCAAACAAAAAATATACACGTCGCAATTAACACCACCACCGACAATGCAATTTGCCAAGCAGGTGGAGAAAATGCTAACCTTGATGGCATCACAATCGGAGAGAATAATGGAAAAATAGAGGCCCAAACTGCTAAGCTACTATTCGGTGATTTTACTGCAACCATCATAATGTACAAAGCAAGTACAACTGGAATTGTAATCGGAATAGTCAATGCTTGACCTTCTCCTAAATCATCTCCCATAGCTGAACCTACCGCTGCAAACATAGAAGCATATAAAAAGTATCCACCCAAAAAGTAAAGCACAAAAAGAGGAGCAATCAACCACCAATTTTGAGACTGTAATTCAGCAATTACTTGAGCAGCATATATTTGTATATCATCTTGATCCATATTTGCTCCTGACATTCCAGCAGCTCCTTCATTCATCGCCTCTGGATCAAAACCAAAAATCAGCTGAACAGTAATACTAATGATAGGAATCAGTATTGCCCAAATCGCTACCTGTGTCAGCCCTACTCCACCTACTCCAATAATTTTCCCCATCATCAGTTGAAAAGGTTTGACTGATGAAATCATCACCTCCACGATTCGATTTACCTTCTCTTCCATCACCGAGCGCATCACCATCATGCCATAAATAAATACAGTTATGTACATGATGAATCCCATAAATCCACCTAATGCAGCACCAACGCCAGCCTTCATGGAAGTATCTTTCTCTTCATTCAAAAGGGATCGTGGACTTAAACTTATATCACCTTCCAAAGCTTCCAATTCTTTTTTATCTAAACCTAATTCCTTGATTTTATATTCTCTAAAAAATCGACCTAAACTTCTCTCTATTTTCAATTTGGAATCTATATCTAATTCATTCTCGGAATAGAAATAATTTATCTCAATACTTTTATCATATAAATTTTTCACCACAGGAATCGCAATCACTCCTGAATATTTTTCATCCTCCACATCTTTTTTCAACTCTTCTAAATCCTTTTGAGGCTTTGTAAAAGTGATTGATTTTGTATTGGGAATTTTTGAGACACTTAATACATTGCCTGGATCACTAATTGCAATCTGTTTTACATCCCCATCTTCGTAAGAAAAAATAAAACCGACCACAATAAAAAATAATCCAAATGCCAAAGGGGTAAGTATCGTCGCAAGAATAAATGATCTCTTTTTTACTCGAGTCAAATATTCGCGTTGTATAATGAGCCAAAGTTTATCCATAATTTATTAGTTTAGTCCTTTGATAAATTTTGTGTTCTTAAGTCAATATTTATCAAAGAACGAGATTAGTTGTTTTTTCGAGATTAGAAGATGCTACTTTTCTGATAAAAATTTCATTCAAAGTAGGTAGGATTTCATTGAAAGAATGAATGTGTACATTCTTTTGAATCAGGTGTCGTAGCAAAGCATTGGAGTCATCACCTTCATTTAATTGAACTGTAATCGAATGATCTTTTTGCGAAATAATTTTGGTTTGCGCTAAAGCATCTAAAGGAATTTCGCCATCAAAATCTATTTTAAATAAATTTTCTTTGTATTGATTTTTTACATCTTTTACAGAACCTTCGAGCACATTTTTCCCTTGATTAATCAAAACCATAAATTCACAAACTTCCTCCACTTGCTCCATCCTATGAGTCGAAAATATAATACTCGTTCCATTTCTATGTAATTCGTCAATTTCATCTTTAATCAAATTTGTATTGATGGGATCCAAACCTGAAAATGGTTCATCCAAAATCAACAACCCAGGTCGATGAACAACCGTAGAAATAAATTGAATTTTCTGCTGCATTCCTTTCGATAGTTCTTCCACTTTTTTGTCCCACCAATCTTCGATTCCAAATTTTTCAAACCAAGATTTGATTTCTTTTAACGAATCCGCTTTTGACAAACCTTTGAGGCGAGCTAAATAAACGAGGTGGTCGCCGACTTTCATCTTTTTATACAACCCACGTTCCTCTGGCATGTAGCCAATTTTAGAAGGATGATTCTGATTTAATTTTTCACCATTGTAAAGCACCACTCCGCTGTCTGCTTGAGTAATCGTCGTGATGATTCTGATGAGGGAAGTTTTGCCTGCTCCATTTGGGCCAAGCATTCCAAACACGCAACCTTTGGGCATGTTAAAACTCACCCCGTCAACGGCAACATGTTTGTCGTAAGTTTTCCTTACGTTTTCTAGACTTAGAATATTCATATATATTTTTGATCAGTTGGTTCTTAAACAAGTTCGTTTTTGAGTATACGAATTTCGTTTAAAAGTGAAAATAGTTTTTACGTAATAGTTTTCATTTTAAAATCCAATGATATAGATTTAAACTCAAAAAATAGAATAAAAATCTATGAGTGATTTCTTTTTTCGGATAAAAAAATAGAATTTCAATTATTTACCATAGATCAATTTATCCAAATCGGAAGATAATCATATAATCTAAAACAATATATTTTGTCAAAAAAAATATCAGACCAATGGTTTATCATCGTCAACCCAAAAGCCAACGGAGGTCGATTGGAAAAACAATGGGGAGAGGAGATACAACAATGTTTAACTGATAACAATATTGATTTTTTTGTAAAAAAAACAGCTCACCCAAATCATGCTACGGAACTAGCCAAAGATGCTATCAAAAATGGTTTTAGAAAAATCATCGCAGTCGGTGGCGATGGAACTGGTAATGAAGTAGCTAATGGAATTTTACAACAAAAAATAATCCCTTCGGCTGAAATTATCTTTACTCTTTTACCCGTCGGAACTGGAAATGATTGGATCAAAACACATAAAATCCCCAAGCATTTAAAAACTTGGATAGAGATGTTGAAAAATGAAAAAACGACTTTTCAAGATGCAGGTTTTGTCAGTTGTTTTTTTAATAAAAAAAAAGTAGATCGCTATTTTATCAATGTGGCAGGAATGGCTTATGATGCTTTCGGCGTTCAACTTTCAGAAGGTAAGGATTGGCGTTTTCCAAAAATCCAATATTTACTGCTTGCACTTCGTGGATTATTTAAATATAAAATTCATCGAGCTAAATTAATTTTTGATGAACAGGAAGTGGTTGATTTCTTTTACATCATCAATGTTGGTATTTGTAAATATTCTGGCGGAGGAATGCAATTAGTTCCACATGCTATTCCTAATGATGGAAAATTTGCTCTGACCTTTGCGAGAAAACTTTCAAAACTAGCAGTCATTATAAATACATATCGCTTTTACAATGCTTCTCTTTTACAACATTCAAAAGTGGAGGGGTTTTTCACCAAAAAAATTAGAGTAGAAACCATGGATAACGAACCAACAGGTGTAGAAGTGGATGGGGAATACATTGGAGAAACGCCTGTGGAGTTTTTGATTTTGCCGAAGGCATTGAAAATTTTAATCCCCTAATTCAGTACAGATAAGGCGTGCCTTGTCTGTACTGTCGTAATTTTTTTATTCATAAGATCCAGCCCAACCATCTCCATTTCAACCTTCAAATCCAATAATTTCAAAAATTTCAAAAATTCAAAAATAAAGATTTAACTCCATCTAAAAATCCTTATATTTGCGCCGCTTTTTTAACCTGCCTACAAAAATTAACTGTTGGCAAAAAATTAAAATTAGATGGCAAATACATCAGAAATCAGAAACGGATTATGCATTGAACACAGTAACGATATTTATACTGTTGTTGAGTTTCTTCATGTAAAACCGGGAAAAGGACCTGCATTTGTTCGAACTAAATTGAAAAGTTTGACAAATGGGAAAGTCGTAGATAATACATGGCCTTCAAGTCATAAGATTACTATCGTTAGAGTAGAAAGACGACATTACCAATTTTTATATAAAGATGATATGGGTTATAATTTCATGGATAATGAAACCTATGAACAAATTAGTATCCAAGAAGATATGCTATCTAATCCTAAATTATTGAAAGAAGGAAGTTCTGTGGAAATGCTTTTTCATGCTGAAAAAGAAATTGCATTGACTATCGAAATGCCTCAATATATTGTTTTGGAAGTAACTCATACTGAGCCAGGACTAAAAGGAAATACCGCAACTAATGCAACCAAACCTGCAACCGTAGAAACTGGAGCTGAAATTAGGGTTCCTCTTTTTATTAGCGAAGGTGAAAAAATTAAAATCGATACACGTACGGCAACTTACGTAGAGAGAGCAAAATCATAAGTGGATTTTTATCCCTTAAATTTTCGATTCTAAAAAATTTGGCTAACTTTAATCACTACTTAATTTCCTGTTTTTTTTCTTAAAATTAAACATATTTTGAACTTAAGCAGTTATAGAAGAAACATCAACACGAACGTATAAATAACCAAAGAGCAATATGAAATTTAGTGAAATACAAGAGCTCGTCAAGCTCATCAATAAATCTAATCTGACAGAATTCAAATTAAAAGAAGGTGATTTTGAAATATCTATTCGTACTAAGAATTATGGAAAAGTACGAGCGAAGGATATTAAAAATTTACAATCATCAGTTCCCCAAGTAGTTTCGGTTCCAGCTCCTATGCCTGCCGCAATGGCGGCACCTGTCGCTGCGGCACCTGCACCTCTTGCGCCTGCTGCGGCACCTCCTCCAGCTGAAGTACCAGCAAGCGAAAACAAAAATACACTCTTGATTAAGTCTCCAATCGTTGGAACTTTCTATCGATCTGCTGGACCAGATAAAGAAAATTATGTTGGAATTGGGTCAATCGTAGAAGTAGGAAGTGTAGTTTGTATAGTCGAAGCTATGAAACTATTCAACGAGATTGAATCAGAAGTAAGTGGCAAAATTGTTAACATTCTAGTCGACAATGAATCACCTGTTCAATACGATCAACCTTTATTTGAAGTAGAACCTATTTAGTCTAATCCAATGATTTAATGGCGAAATAGTTAGAATGTAAATATTTTTACATTTCAATTCATTTCGTATTTTTTCATTTTATCCAAGAATAGTATGTTTAAAAAAATACTCATCGCTAATCGGGGAGAAATCGCCTTGCGAGTCATTAGAACTTGCAAAGAAATGGGAATCAAAACCGTTGCAGTTTACTCCACCGCAGATAAAGATAGTCTTCATGTAAGGTTTGCCGACGAAGCAGTTTGTATCGGACCAGCATCTTCTGCTGAATCTTACTTAAGTATTCCTAGAATTATGGCAGCCGTCGAAATTACTAATGCTGATGCTTTGCATCCAGGCTATGGTTTCTTGGCAGAAAATGCTGATTTCGCTGAAGTTTGCGCAGAATATGGTATCAAATTTATTGGCCCAACTCCTGAACACATTAGAAAAATGGGAGACAAAATTACTGCTAAAGAAACTATGATCAAAGCAGGTGTTCCTGTAGTTCCTGGTTCTGGTGGTTTATTAAAAGATTTGAAATCAGGGTTAAAATTAGCCGAAGAAATTGGCTATCCAATCATCTTAAAAGCAACTGCTGGTGGTGGGGGAAAGGGTATGAGAATCGTTTGGAAACCAGATGATTTTCAGGAAGCTTGGGATCAAGCCAAACAAGAAGCTAAAGCATCATTTACTAATGATGGAATTTATATCGAAAAATTTATCGAAGAACCTCGACACATCGAAATTCAAGTTGCTTCTGACCAATCAGGTAAAGCTTGTCACTTGTCAGAAAGAGATTGTTCGATTCAACGACGACATCAAAAATTGGTAGAAGAAGCTCCCTCTCCTTTTATGACTAAAGCACTTCGTAAAAAAATGGGAGAAGCTGCAATTCTGGCTGCGGAATCTATTGGCTACGAAGGTGTGGGAACAGTAGAATTTTTAGTGGATAAACACAAAAATTTCTACTTCATGGAAATGAATACACGTATCCAAGTAGAACATACAGTTACCGAAGAAGTAATTGATCATGACCTGATCAAAGAACAAATCAAAATTGCATCAGGCGAGCCAATTTCTGGAAAAAACTATATTCCATCTATGCATGCCATTGAATGTCGAATCAATGCTGAAGATGTTTTCAAAAACTTTCGCCCTTCTCCTGGAAAAATTACCTCTTTCCATAGTGCAAAGGGTCACGGTGTTCGAGTAGATACACATGTTTATGCAGGATATGAAATTCCACCTTATTATGATTCGATGATTGCCAAATTGATATGTCGAGCACAAACAAGAGAAGAATGTATCAAAAAAATGAAAAGAGCTTTAGATGAATTTATTGTAGAAGGTATCAAAACAACGATTCCTTTTCACCAACAATTGATGGACGATGAATCATTTAAATCTGGGAAATTTCATACTGGATTTTTGGACACTTTTGAATTAAAAGAACCCAAAAAATAAACGATTCCAAATCGTTTAAAAATAAAAAAAGTGGAGTTGTCGATTAGGTTCGATAATTCCACTTTTTTATTTTAGAGAGTTAATCAGATAGTTAAGTAGATTTTAATTGTTGATACAAATCTTCAAAATTTTGATTTTGATGCATTTCAGGAGTCAGCGCATTCATGTCTTGTAATACAGCAACAAGTTTATCAAACGAGGCTCGAATATTAACATAATTATTTAGTTCTGTTTGTATCCCAATCATATTAGCATTTGATGCTATCTTTCGTAATTTATCATTTAAGACTTTTACCTTATCATCCCAATAATCAATGTAATCTAATAAAGTTAAAGGATCGTAAATATCCGCATCACTCAAAATGATAGGAAATATCCGTTCTTCAAAATCTTTATTTTCATATATTTGAATTAATTCAAACATACAATTTTTCGATTTCAAATATTTATCACTTATCACTACTATAATTTTATCACCTCGTCCAATTCCTTCCATAAACTCCTTTATTTTCCCCTTATACCCGAGATCTCTTTTATCTCGAATTATCGTAATACCTCTAGTCTTAAGTGATTCATCTAATTTATCAACAACCGCTTCAAGGTCAGCTGTATCTTCTGTTTTTCCTTTCCACGCATAAGAAACATAAATACCTGAATTCTTCAGATTTTGCTTAGGAATATCTACAGCTCTCTTTTCTTCTTGCTTTGCAAGTGCCGAAACTACCGCAGCCATATCTACAGCTTCCTCTTCAAGATCATCAATCATTGATAATATTGCATTTCTAATTCGAGCTTCTCGCATATTCGCATTTTCATGCGAAATTGTTCCTTGATTTTTTTCTCTTTTCAAACCATTAAAACTACTTTGCTGTATGATAATACCGTTATAAAAAGAAGCCTCTGAATTCAAAATAGATTCAAATTTATCCAAAGATTTTTCTAAATCTTTAACCACCAAGGATTTCAATTGTTTTTTAATTTCTACTAAAGTCATTCGATTATTTTTACTGTTCACATAAAAATAAGAACATATTCGTCTTTTCCAAAATCTGCTTTCAAAACAATATAAAATTAGACCAATCAGAAAATAAGTTTTCCAAAAATAGGTTTTAATAAAAATAAAAACGAAAATCCTTTTTAGGAAAACAACAAATCAATGTTCAAAAAAATATTTTCCACATCCATATTTTTTCTTTATAAAGCTCTCATTTTTAGTCAATTATCACTCACAGGAATTGTAATTGATGAAAAGAACGAACCACTTCCCTTCGTCAATATTTTAATCAATAAAAATCAAACCGATGGTGTTAGCTCAGATATTGATGGGAAATTTATCATCAAATCAACAGAACCTATCCAAACTATAACTCTAAGTTTTGTTGGCTTTGAAAAATTAATTTACCCTGTCCGAAAAGAGGATTTTGGGAAAAAATTAATCTTGCAAATGAAATCTACCACTTTTGATTTGCAAGAAGCAATTGTCATCGCAGGCGAAAATCCAGCCCATCGAATCATTCGGAAAGTCATTAAAAATCGAGACAATAATAATCCTGAAAAAATGGAATCTTTCCAATGTCTCACCTACAATAAAATGATTGTTGAATTAATTCCAGATGAAACAAAAATTAAAGAGTTCCAAAAAAAACACCAAAACTCTAAAAAGAAAATTCGAAAAAACCAATCTGAAAACTTCGAAAAAATGTTGGGAGATACAGATACTGCTCACCTCTTCATCATGGAATCTGTAAGTGAGCGAAGTTTTTTATTTCCCGAAAAAAACAAAGAACACGTTTTACATAATCGAGTTTCTGGTTTTCAAGATCCATCTTTTGTTGCGTTAGCAAATGACTTTCAACCTTTCTCATTTTACGGTGATCATATCGAAATTTTAGACAAAGCATTTCTCAATCCAATCAGTCCCCACAGTACTAGAAAATATTTTTTCACTATTGTAGATACATTGTTACAAAAAACAGATTCCGTTTTTATTATTTCATATCATCCTCGAAAAGGAAAAAATTTTGAAGGATTAAAAGGTGTTTTATACATCAATACCAATGGATATGCTCTACAAAATGTTATAGCTGAACCCAATGATAAATCCTTTATCCATATGAAAATTGAGCAACGCTATCAACATATAAATGGCAAACAATGGTTTCCCGAGCAACTCAATTTTGTCATCGAAGCCTCCAAATATCCACACAAATATATCGGTACTCGAATGAGTGGGAAAAGCTATATTTCTCAAGTTCAAATCAATCCAGAACTAGAGAAAAAAGATTTTAAAATTCAAGGTTACACAACGGCAAAAAATGCTAACGAACGAGTTGATTCTATTTGGCAAAGCTATCGCCCACAAATACTCAATCCCAAAGAAGAAATGACCTACATTGTCATTGATTCTATTGGAAAGAAAAAAAAATTTGATCAAATCTTAAAAGCCAATGAAGCATTTATAAATGGTCGACTCCCTATAAAAAAAATCGACATCTTACTTCCTAAAGTGTTGACTTTCAATGACTTCGAAGGAACTCGGCTAGGTTTGGGCTTGAGTACCAATGATCGACTCAGCAAATATTTTGAGTTAAGTGGTTATGGCGGATTTGGTTTTAAAGATAAAAAATGGAAATACGGAGGAGCATTGTTATTTAATTTATCAGCTGATAATAACTTCCAATTACAATTCAATTATCAAAAAGATTTACAAGAACCTGCTGCACTCATTTTATCACATGAACCTCAGCTTATTTCCAGACAATTATATGCCAATCGGATGGACAGTTGGGAGAATAAATCTGTTCATCTCAAAGGAAAATTTAAACATACAGTCCGATTTAATTTATCCTTTGGACAAAACATTTGGCAACCACAATATGAATATCAATTTAATGGAAGTGACCTAAATTTTGAAAAATTTACCTTCACAGAGTTGGGACTTAATTTACGTTTTGCATTTGCCGAAAAAATAGTTCGAGTGATCGGAACTGAAATTTCACCATCTCGTTTCCCCCTACTTTACTTGTCGTATAAAAAGTGAATTAAAGGCATTTGGCAAGGCGAATTTGATTTTCAAAAAATTGCATTATCAATCGAAGATCATTTTAGAACTCGAGGTTTAGGAAAAACTTCCTTTCGGATCGAAGCTGGAATGACCAATGGAAAACTTCCCTACAATCAACTTTTTACTGCAAGTGGAATCGGTCGAGGTTTTCAATTTTTAGAAATCGATAACTCTTTCCAAACGATGGATATTTACGAATTTTTATCAGATCGATTTGTCCATTTATTTTTCGAACATAATTTCGAAACACTCCTTTTAAAATATAAAAATTTCAAACCTGAATTTTCCATCGTCCAAAATATTGGTTTTGGATCTCTAAAAAACCCAGAAAGTAACAAAGGAATTGACTTTAAAACCATGGAAAAAGGTTTTTTTGAAAGTGGATTACGAATTGATAATTTATTACGATTTAATTACCTGAACATTATGTACGCAGGAATTGGAGGAGGAATTTATTATCGCATTGGGCAGTATGCTTTCCCAACTTTAGAGAATAATTTAGCTTATCGTTTTCGATTAAAATTTTCTTTTTAGCACGTGGAAGTCTGTTTTAGCAGACCTAAGAAAAGAGCAAAGCGAGTTTTTTTATCAAAAAATATCAACAACAAAATCCAAAATAGAACAGGCTAATTTTTTTCTAAAAGATTTAATCTTTTTAGAAATGTCGCTGCGCTCCTTTTTTAGGTCAGCTAAAGCAGACCACCACGTAACAATATATTACACAAGTCTGTCCTTTGACAACGAAGCGAACTTCTCTAATTTAAACCTTTTTTCCATTTAATCCTTTTTATATTTGTCATTCAAATAAAATGTAAAAAGAATTCACAATGAAGAAAATTTTAAATATCGCATTGCTATTTTTCTTAAGTATTTTTTTAATAAAAAATACAATCGCTCAAACGCCTAAAAAATTAACCTCAGGCGATATTCATGAAAAAATTCAAAAGCTCCAAGTCCTAGGAACTGTACTTTATGTCGCTGCGCATCCTGATGATGAGAATACTCGAATGATCGCTTATCTTTCCAACGAACTTAAAATGAATACCGCCTATCTTTCTTTAACAAGAGGTGATGGTGGACAAAATTTGATCGGCCCAGAAATTCGAGAATTGCTTGGTGTAATCAGAACGGAAGAACTTTTGGCTGCTCGACGAGTAGATGGAGGGAAGCAAATGTTTAGTCGAGCCAATGATTTTGGATATTCAAAAAAACCTGATGAGACCCTAAAAATTTGGGAACAAGATGAAGTGTTGGCTGATGTAGTTTGGGCGATTCGTAAGTTCCAACCTGACGTAGTAATCAATCGTTTTTCACATGATTCAGGAAGACGAACACATGGTCATCATACTTCTTCGGCAGTTCTTTCGCACAAAGCTTTTGATTATGTTGGAGATAAAAATAAATTTCCAGAGCAATTGAAATATGTTGATACTTGGCAACCCCAACGACTATTTATGAATACTTCTTGGTGGTTTTATGGAAGTAGAGAGAAATTTGCGGCAGCCGATAAATCAAGAATGGTTGGAGTAGACGCAGGAGTTTACTATCCCATAAAAGGAAAGTCTAATAATGAAATTGCTGCTGAAAGTCGAAGCATGCACAAATGTCAAGGAATGGGTTCTACTCCTTCCCGTGGCGCACAAATGGAATATTTGGAATTACTAAAAGGAGATATGCCTAAAAATAAAGAAGATATTTTTGATGGAATCAATACCTCTTGGACTCGACTAAAAGGTGGTGCAGCCATTGGAAAATTATTGGAACAAGTAGATCGTAATTTTAATTATGGAAATCCAGCAGCAAGTTTACCTCAGTTAACGAAAGCTTATAAAATGATTTCTAAGTTACCTGACAGTTATTATAAAAATATAAAATTAGAAGAATTAAAAGATATCATCATCGGTTCAATGGGCTTATTTGTAGAAGCAAAAGCCAATGATTACTCAGCTACTCCAGGCGAGCAAGTAGAATTATCTATGGAAGTAATTAATCGTTCTGCAGCAAATGTAGAACTATTAAGCGTCAATTATTTGCCAACTAAGATGGATTCTACTTTGAATTTAAAACTAGATGGCAACCAAACTTTTAAATTTTTCAAAAAATTAAACTTACCAAATGACATGCCTTTAACTGGGCCATATTGGTTGACTAAAAAGGCAAGTTTGGGAATGTATTCTGTTGAAAATCAAGAACTTAGAGGTTTACCAAATACACCTCGCAATTTTAAAGTTCGATTTAATTTGAATGTCGAAGGGCTTCCACTATCCATTGAACGAGAAGTTATTTATAAGAAAACAGATCCTGTAAAAGGAGAAATTTATCGACCTTTTGAAGTAACGATTCCAATTTTTGCGAACCTAACTGAAAAAGTTTTTGTCTTCTCTGACGATCAGCCAAAAGAGGTAACTGTTTTATTGAAATCAGGAAAAAAAGATGTAAAAGGAACATTGGAATTATGTTCAGATCAAAATTGGAAAGTAGAACCTGCCCGAGTTGATTTTGAATTAGATATGAAAGGGGAAGAACAATCTTTTACTTTTAAATTGTTTCCTCCAAAGAATCAGGAAGTAAAATTCATTTCTCCTTTGGTCAAAATTGGAGAAGAAGTTTATACCCAAGAATTAATTTCCATTGAGTACGATCATATTCCAACTCAGACTGTTGTGAAAAATTCTGAAGCAAAAGTCGTAAAAATTGATTTGAAAAAAGAAGGTCAAAATATCGGCTACATCATGGGCGCTGGAGATGAAATTCCAATCAACTTAGAACAGATTGGATACAACGTAACTTTGCTCGAAGACAAAGATATCACTCCTTCCAATTTGAAAAAATTCGATGCAGTCATTTTAGGAATTCGTGCATATAATACAATTGAACGAATCAAGTTTTATCAAGACAAATTATTTGAATATGTTGAACAAGGCGGAACTATGATTGTGCAATACAATACAGGACATCGATTAAAATTACCTAAAGAAAAGGTTGCTCCTTATCCTATGAGTATTTCTAGAGGTCGAGTAGCAGTAGAAGAAGCAGAGGTTCGAATCTTAAAACCAGAACATCATGTGATGAATTATCCTAACAAAATCACTCCTAAAGATTTTGATGGCTGGGTTCAAGAACGTGGATTATATTTTCCAGATGAATGGGACGAAAATTTTGAAGCGATTCTTTCTTCCAATGATCCGAATGAACCTGCATTGGATGGAGGATTATTGATTGCCAAATATGGAAAAGGTTATTATGTCTACACAGGTTACTCATGGTTTAGAGAATTACCTGCGGGAGTTCCAGGAGCTTATAGAATTTTTACCAATATGATTTCTTTGGGAAAAAGACCTTAAATTTTAATTAAGTAATTAATAGTGTAGAGACAAGGCATGCCTTGTCTCTACTTTAGGTGTTGTTAAAAGTCGAAAGGTAAAGGTCAGGATCTCTGATTTTTTTATCATAAAAAAGGAAAAACAAAAGCTACTAATTTTCATTAGTAGCTTTTTTTAATGAAGAATAAATTCTTCATACACACGCCTTAGATAAATTCTTACATTTTGTTCTCATTCCGTATTCCATCTTGAA
>JBGCFD010000170.1:0-61523 GCA_045106765.1 Saprospiraceae bacterium
AATTCCATTGCTGGAGAAGCGGCAAAAGTAGATTTACAATCTGCGCAATTAGATAATTCTATTTTTAAAGCAAGTTTAAAACCCCAACTTTCTGCCTTTGCGAATTTCCCAAACTTCGCTAACACTTTTGCAGAAGCACAACAACCTGATGGAACAATTCTTTTTCCAAGGATCAATAATAATAATTCTGCTTTGGGTTTGAATTTAAGTCAAGCGATTCCATGGACAGGAGGAAGCGTTTTTGTTCAATCAAATTTGCAGCGGTTTGATGACTTTACCAATGATAAAGTTTTCTACAATGGGACACCTTTTCGAATTGGTTTTTCTCAACCACTTTTCGGGTTCAATGCTTTAAAATGGGATAAAAAAATTCAACCAATTCTTTTGCAAGAAGCTGAAAAAAAATATCAGGCTGATATTGAAAGCATTAATAATAATGCAGCAGATTTATTTTTCAACTTATTAATTGCCTATGAAAATTTACAAATCGCTACTTCCAACAAAGAAAGTAATGAAACGCTTTTGACCATTGCAAAAGAAAAATATGAATTGGGAATCATTTCTAAAAATGGACTTTTACAACTTCAATTTGAATTAGCTTCTGCCAATAAAAATAAAAAGCAAGCAGAACAATCCGTTCGATTTGCTTCCTCTTCGATTTATACTTTTTTAGGAAAAAAACATAATGGCGAATTGATTAACCCTATTGCTCCAAATGTAGAAAACCTTATAAACGTTGACTTAACAATAGCTTTACGGGAAGGGTTAAAAAACAGATTTGAGCAAATCAATTATGCTCGTCGCCAAATGGAAGCTGATCGAGATGTGGAGCAAGCAAAACGAGAAGGCGGATTCCAAGCTGATTTATCTGCATCATTTGGACTAACGAGAGGTGCGACAGATGTTGGAGATATTTATTCAGATCCACAACAACAACAATTTGTACAACTACAATTAAATGTTCCAATTGTGGATTGGGGTGCACAAAAATCAAGAGTCACTTTAGCACAAGCACAAAGCGATTTTTTAAGAAAAAATATCACTCAAAATAAGTTACAGCTCGAAGCAAATATTCAACAGACGGTTGATGCTTTCAATAATTTACAAGAGCAACTTCAACTCAATCAGGAAATGAAACAGCTTGCTCAAGAGCGATTTGACATTATCAAAGAGAGTTTTGTTCTCGGTGCAATTAGTATCACAGACCTTACTTTGGCACAAAGAGAAAAAGACCAAACGGCTCGTGAATATATTTTTACACTCAGTCAATATTGGCAAAATTACTATGATTTAAAAACGATGACTCTTTACGATTTTGATAACAACTAACACGTCGCCGTCTGCTTTAGCAAACTACTACGTGCTTGTTAGCTCCAATTTTTTAAAATAAAAACTATAAAATTTAGAATCATGATAAAACTCGAAAACGTCAGCAAGATCTACCGAACCAAAACCATCGAAACGGTAGCACTCAACAACATTAATTTAGAAATAGCAGAAGGAGAATTCCTATCTGTGATGGGCCCTTCTGGTTGTGGAAAAAGTACCATGCTCAATATCATGGGATTGATCGATGAGCCATCAGAAGGTTCTATTTCCATCGGACCAAATACCATTAAAGATTATAATGGAAAACCAATTGCCAAACTTAGAAATGAAAATTTAGGTTTTATTTTCCAAAGTTTTCATTTGATAAATGATCTTTCTGTGATTGATAATGTAGAGTTGCCTTTGTTGTATCGAAGTGGAATTAATGGAAAAGAACGTCGAGCAATGGCAGAAGAAGCATTGACCAAAGTGGGTTTGAAAAACCGAATGAAACACTTTCCAGGACAACTTTCTGGTGGTCAAAAACAAAGAGTAGCCATCGCAAGAGCGATTGTTGGAAAACCAAGTATCATACTTGCCGATGAGCCAACTGGTAATTTGGATAGTGTGATGGGAAATGAAATCATGGATATTTTATTGGGATTAAATCAAGATGAAAAGACGACCATTATCATGGTAACGCATGATGAGACGATGGCGAGAAAGACGAATCGGTTGGTGAGATTATTTGATGGGAGTCAGGTTTCTTAAAACAACGTATCAGAAGTGTTTTTAAACAAAAGAAAAAAATTACTATGCTAAAAAATTATTTTACACTCGCAATAAAAGTACTGGGAAGGCGGAAATTTTTCACTTTCATCAGTCTCTTCGGCATCAGTTTCACTTTGATGATTTTGATGTTGATTACGGCTTTTTTCCAAACAGAGTTAGGAGGTGATGCTCCTTTAGGGAAAAAAGATCAACTCGTTTATTTAGATTATATTGAAACATTCAAGCAATATCAAGATACTATTCCAGAAGTGGATAGTACGATGATGGATGGCGTGATGCGATATGATACGACTGGGTATAAATATGAAGATTCTGGTCGCTCCATATCACGTGGCCCAGGAAGTCTTAAATTTTGGAATACACATATGATGGATATTCCATTTGTAAAATATCGAACAATTTATATGTCAAGACAGTCTTTTGATATTTTTATCAATAGTAATAAATTGACTTTTTCTTCCACCTTTACGGATGGCGATTTTTTTAATATTTATAATTTTAAGTTTCTAGCTGGAGCACCTTTTGGCAATCAGCAATTAGATAATCAAGCACAAGTTGTAGTACTCAATAAAGAAGCTTGCAAGTCTTATTTTGGAATTTCTGAAGGAAATCTTCAAGAAGCAATAGGAAAAGAAATCAAGTTGGATAGAAAAAATTATGAAGTAGTTGGAGTCGTAGATCGAGTAAATAATTCTTTTGGATTTTTAAAATCTGATGTTTTCATTCCTTACACCAATGCTGCACCTGAGGTATTAAATCGAGAAAGATTTAATGGTTCGTTTAGTGCTACCTTCCTCGCAGAGAGTGCCAACAAAACTAATCAAGTCAAAGAAGAATTAGTAAAAAGATCGAAAGTTATTCCATTACCAAATCCTGAACAACACGATCAGTTGGAATATTTCCCAGCTACTTTTGGAGAAAGATATGCATGGACAATTATGCGAATGGACAAGCCAGAAGAGAGCTATAAATATGCTGTCGGTGCATTAATTTTTCTACTGACTTTATTTTTCATGTTACCTACTTTGAATCTAATCAATCTTAATATTAGTAGAATTATGGAACGCTCTTCAGAGATTGGAGTACGAAAAGCCTTCGGTGCACACTCTGGAAATATCCTCTTCCAATTTGTTTTTGAAAATATAATTTTGACTTTTATTGGAGGAGTGATTGGATTTATTCTCGCTTATTTATTACTCAATACAATCAATGGAAGTAATTTTCTCAATGGAACTATTTTAAGTTTTAACTACAAAGTTTTCATTTACAGTTTCTTGATTTGTTTAGGATTTGGGGTCTTATCAGGTTTTCTTCCAGCCTGGAGAATGTCACGTGTGCATATTGTTAACGCTATAAAAAACAACCAATTATGATCAAGCATATATTCACTTTAATCTGGAATAAAAAGAAAAAGAACTTCTTACTTTTTCTCGAAATATTTTTTTCATTTATGATTATGTTTGCTGTTTTTGCATTTATCATTTCAAATATGCGAGTGTATTATTCGCCATTAGGATTTGATACGGAAAATATATGGACAGCATCTTTAAGAATTCCTAGTAGTAGCGATTCAACAGAGGTTGCTCAAATGAAAACGCTTTTATTACAAGAATTAAACGCGATGCCTGAAGTAGAATCAGCTTCATTCTCTGGAGTAGCATTTCCTTTTTCAGGAAATACTTGGTCAACTGGAAATGATGATAATGGTTTTGATTTCCAAACCTGTATATTTTTTAATGATGAACATTACGCAAAAACTGCTGGCTTAAATATTATTGAAGGAAGATGGTTCACGAAGGAAGATAAAGACTCAAAGTATTTTCCTGTTTTAATAACAAAGAAATTCCGGGAGCAATGTTTTGCAGGTAAACCTGTTTTGGACAGCCTATTTATTTTAGATGATGATGGAGACTTTGGTGAATTTGTAAAAATAATCGGTGTTGTAGATCACTATAAATACCATGGTGAATTTGATGAAGAACGATTAGGAACTTTTGTTTACATACCTTCTACTTCTGAGAGAACTTATGTTGCTCATCTTAGAATGAAAGATGGAGTCGAACCTGATGCGGAAGAAAAATTAAATAAGTTAATTGCCTCAATTACTAAAAGAGCAGATTTTTCTATTAGAAAATTAGAACAACGTCGAATCCAAAGAAGTCAATCTACTTGGACTCCAATGATCGCATTGATGAGTATCAGCGGATTTTTGATTATCAATGTTGCCTTAGGATTATTCGGAGTATTATGGTACAACATCAGTAAGCGTCGTTCAGAAATTGGATTGCGCCGAACAGTCGGAGCAACTAGAGCAAATATTTCTTTTCAATTTATTACTGAAATTATCATGGTGACGTTGATTGGAATTTTTGTTGGTTTATTTTTCGCAGCACAATTTCCAATCATGAAATTGTTTGATATCGAAAATATTAATTACTATTATGCCATGCTTTCATCGGCAGGAGTAATTCTTATTCTTGTTTTGATTTGTGCATTTTACCCAAGTCGGCAAGCGGCAATGGTGAATCCGGCAATGGTGCTGCATGAGGATTAATTTTTTTTTTGCCACTGACTTGGACTGACTATTATGACTTTTTATGACTCTCCCAACATAATAATTTATATTCTCGCAATAAAGTGGGAATGTCTTAATAATAGTCAGTCCAAGTCAGTGGCAAAAAATCAGAAACCCATTTTCGAAAACTAAAAAAATATCCAATTGGAAAACAAACATAAAATATTAATCATCGATGACGATCGAGCCGTATGTTCTTCGATAAAATTATTATTGAAAAAATCAGGTTTCGAAGTCGCTGCCATTCATCATCCAAGAGAGGCAGAAGCAACCATCAATTCATTTCAACCAGAATTGATTTTATTAGATATGAACTTTGCCATCGACACTTCTGGGCGACAAGGGATGAGTGCGCTCAAAGAAATAATTGCAGCGCATCCACAAATGCCAATTATATTGATGACTGGTTGGGCAACTGTTCAATTGGCCGTTGAAGGAATGAAACAAGGTGCAAAAGATTTTATCGCAAAACCTTGGGACAACAAGCAAATGCTTTCATCGATCAAAACTTTATTAGCCTTAAATAAAAAAGAAGTCAATCAATCGACTGATTCAAAAATTAAGAATTTTGAACACATAATTGGAAAATCAGCAGGACTAATGGATGTTTTAAATTTGGCAAAACGAGTTAGTAAGACAGATGCAAGTGTTCTCATTTTGGGTGAAAGTGGAACAGGAAAAGAATTAATTGCCGAGGCGATTCACTATGAAAGTTTGCGTGCCGACAATCCATTTGTTAAAGTCAACTTAGGAGGAATTTCTTCTTCTCTTTTTGAAAGTGAAATGTTTGGTCATAAAAAAGGTGCTTTTACTGATGCCGTAACCGATCGAAAAGGGCGGTTTGAAATGGCAGATACAGGAACTATTTTCTTGGATGAAATTGGAGACTTGGAACATAGTAGTCAAGTGAAATTATTGCGAGTTTTACAAGAACAAACTTTTGAAGTTTTAGGAAGTAGCCAAGCAAAAAAAATTAATGTTCGAGTCGTGAGTGCTACCAATAAAAACCTAGAAGAAATGGTTGCCAACGATTCATTCCGAGAAGATCTTTATTACCGAATTAACTTGATCAAAATCCAAATTCCGCCTTTGCGAGAACGAAGGGAAGATATTCCTTTACTCGTTAATTTTTATGTAGAAAATTTAAAAGAGATTTATAATAATCCTGAATTGACCGTTGATGCTAAAGCCTTACAATGGTTAGAACAACAAGATTTTCATGGAAACATTCGACAGTTGAAAAATCTAGTAGAACGAGTAGTTTTAGTTTCTAATAACAAAACAATTACGGCAGAAGATTTTCAAACTCAATACCGAGGAAGTCTTCGGGGAGAAAAAATAAATTTACCTGACGTTGGTGAAATTTCTTTGGAAGAGATGGAAGTAAAAATGATCAAAAAAGCCTTAGCTTACCATCGAAATAAAATTAGTGCAACAGCGAAGTCTTTGGGAATAACCCGAAGTGCTTTGTATCGTCGTTTGGAAAAATTCAATATTCCTTACGACAACTAAAAATTCACAGTTAACCAATCATCATTATAAAAATGAGTTTAAGGATAAAATATTTTTTGTTCATCGCAATCATTCATATCACAATTGCCTATTTATGTTTCTTGGTTTTGCGTGAACAAAAAATGTATTTTCTACTTTCTGAATTTGCCATTTTATTTTCATTATTTCTCTCCTACTTAATGTATCGATCTTTTATTCGTCCTTTGGAATTTATGTATTCAGGGACTGATGCAATTACAGATAAAGATTTTACGATCAAGTTTGTCAAAACTGGTTCGAAGGAAATGGATAAGTTGATTGATGTTTATAACAGTATGATTGATAATATTCGGGAAGAAAGAATTCAAGTGGAAGAGCAACATTTTTTCTTAAAAAAATTAATTAGTGCTTCACCTAACGGAATTATTATTTTGGATTATGATGAAAACATAACTGATATTAATCCACGAGCAATGAGTCTTTTAGAGTTAAATGAACGTGCCATTCAACAACCGATTTCTAATTTCCAAAATCCAATTTTACGACAAATTGCTCAACTTGAAGTAGGCAAAGCCAACATCATTTCTACGGAAGGTTTTGAAAAATATAAATGTGAAGTTTCTCATTTTATCCATCGAGGATTTAAACGAAAATTTATTTTGATTCAAGAATTATCGAAAGAAATTTTAGAAGCGGAAAAAAGAGCGTATGGAAAAATTATTCGTATGATGGCACATGAAGTGAATAATTCTATTGGAGCAATTAATTCTATTTTACAAACTCATGTGGAATATAATACGGAAGAGAATTCAGATGAAAGAGAGTCTTTAGAAATCGCTATCGAACGAAATAATTCAATGAGTTCATTTATGGGAAATTTTGCAAAAGTAGTTCGATTACCACAACCGCATTTGGAACAAATCGAAATCAATGAATTATTGCACAATATTGGCAAATTGATGGAATCTCAGGCCAAAACTAAAAATATTTCCATCGAATATCATTTAGGAAAAAACAATTTTTTTGCTTCAATTGATGCAAAACAAATAGAACAAGTTTTAGTCAACATTATTAAAAACTCAATCGAAGCCATTGATTATCAAGGAATTATACAAGTCATATCCAAAGAATCTCCTAAAACCATTTTAATACGAGACAATGGTTCCGGAATTTCAAAAGAAAATGTGGAGAAATTGTTCACTCCTTTTTTTAGTACTAAAATGGATGGTCAAGGTGTAGGCTTAACCTTGATTCGTGAAGTACTTTCTAATCATGATGCTCAGTTTAATTTAAAGACCAACGATGATGGATGGACGGAATTTCGAATTGTTTTTAAATCGTAAAATATGCGAATACTTTCCTATTTTTTTTCTAAAAAAACAATACTCTTACATTTTTCCACTTTCACTATTTTAACTTTAGCTTCTGGGCAAATGGATTCTACTTTTTTCAAAAAACCTGATACTCGATACTATTCCATTCGACATGGAAAATGGTGGGTAGAAAGTAAATTGCTTCAACTATCTCCTGAAATTCATGGATTTAAATATTTAACGGTAGGACTAAACTTAGTCGAAATGAAAGCTGAAACTGGCGAAGGTGGAGGTAATGCAAAAGCCTATCTTTTTGGCTTTGAATATCTGCCAACTAAAAATATTATTGCACCAAAAGTTGCTGCTTGGAAAGGTGGATATATTTTTGGAATCGGCGGAAAAATTGGAATTAACGGTTTGTATTATTTTAAAAAAAATGCTTCGAGCTTTGCTTTTCGACCGATGATTGGATTTGGGTTAGCATACTTTCAATTTAATTATGGTTATACTTTTTTTTCCAATAAAAAATTTGAAGAGTTAAGTCCACATAGTTTCTCATTGTCTTGGCATCATTTGATTTTACCAAAAATGAAAAATAAATGATGGAATACTCTTTTCACAAAAGGTGACTTTAAGTAGTTATAACTTTACTTTTTAAGATTATTTATTGATCAATCGTCACCTCAATTTTTTATACACATAAGTATCTGTATCATCAGCATTCCCAGATCCATACATAATATTTTTTGAAAAATTTTGCATTCCTACTTTCCATCTTAACTCTTGATCATTTGCCTCTAAATAAAAAACTTTAAGGTCATTAACTTCATAAGATACCATTTCCCAAGTTGAAGAAAATTCTTCATTAGTTTCAAGATTCTTTAAGATAAAAGAATCATTATTTATTGTAAGTAATAAACATTCTGAGATAGGTTCGAAGTCGATCCAATCAGATATTACTCCGCTTAATGCCCATTCACCAATCAGGTTATCTTCTATTTCAGATTTTGAGTTAAATTGGTTCTCATTGCATTTATCAATAAGCTCATTTACTTTTTCTAAAGTTGGTAAAATATTACATTTATTAACCGTAGCCTCTTTTTCACATCCTAAAATAAATGATATAGCAATAAGTAAAATCAATATTTTTTTCATGTTTTTTTGTTTAAATAGCTAGACATATAATTATGTTAGATGGTTTGGGTGCGTTTTGGTGGACGCCAACTTACATCTAATCTTACAAGCAACCATTTAATTTTTCACAAATTTCCTCACTTCATTTCCTACTTGAATAAAATACATTCCTGCATTCAAACCATCAATGGAAATGGTTTCATTTTTAAAATTCACTTCTCCTTTTTTCATTTCTTTTCCTGAAATATCAAAAATGTAAAAGTATTGTTTTTCAAAACTTTCCATTTCCAAAAATAAATTATCATTTGCTGGATTTGGAAAAATTTTAAATCCTATTTCCTCTTTTTCTAAATTATCCACAGGACTAATGACATCAAAATGATTTGACAATTTATTAAAAACCACCAACTCCGTTGTACTTAAAGTATTCACCGGCAATAAATTATCTGACTCATAAGGATCATCTATCAAATTATAAAATCGTTGCCCTCCATTTGCGAGACTGATATATTTATAGGTTTCATCACGAGAAGCCCAGCCATCAGAATTCCCTCCTGTTTGAACTTCGGTGTACATACATTCTCTTTGCCCATCTCCTTGTGCCGTTAGCAATGGAGCAAAACTATAACTATCATGAATTTGAGAAAGGGGTGTTCCAGTCAACTCTATCATGGTCGAAAATAAATCTGAAAATGAAACCAAGGCATTCTCTCTTTCATTCGCTCGAGTGACTCCTGCTCCAGAAATAACCATTGGTACATGAACACCACCTTGGTACAAACTTCCTTTTCCTCGATTACCAGGATAAGGAAGTTCTATTACATTCTGACTGGTACCGTTATCGCCTACAAAAATGATGACTGTATTTTCCAATTCATCAGATGGAATATTATCAAACAGTCTACCCATCTCAAAATCAATACTCTCAATCATCGCTAAAAAATAAGGCAATGGATCATCAGCAATCGAAGCTGAGTCAGTTGGCAAATTTCCTTGTGTATGCATATTCGTTGGCGGCAAATGCAAAGGTGTATGCGCAGCATTATAAGCTAACCAACAGAACCAAGGTTGGTCTTGGTCATTAATCCAGTCGATGGTCAAATCCGTAAATTTGGTGGTGATATAATCAGTTGTATTATTGAAGGATTGTCCATTAATTACTAGTTGATAATCATTATAGTCGGAAACACCTCCACTCATAATTCCGCCAAAATATTCAATCCCAGATTCATTCGGATAGTCCAAATTTGCATTCATTCCACCACCTCCACCTAAGTGCCATTTTCCAATTAAACTATTACTATAAGTTCCATTAGATGATTGTTCGATGTATTCATGAAGCGTAGTTTCATCTTGTGAAAGTGTTGCCAAATCAGTTGCATTTAAAACATTGGTGCGAAAACCATGTTTCCCAGTCAAAACATTAGCTCGACTTGGTGCACAAATTGGATTCGACCAAACATTATCGAAAGTGATTCCCTCATTCATCATCGCTTCCAAATGTGGCATATTTGCCTTAGTAGAATTAGGTAAATAATTGGGAATTGGGCCAACTCCAATATCATCAACAATGATAAATAAGACATTGGGTTGTTGCGCAAAAATAGAATGGGTAAAAAATAGGAAAGCAAAAATTGGTAATAGGATTTTAGTTCGAATACTCATTTAGTGATATAATTTTTTCGATTGAAAATTGAATAGAAAAAAGTTAGACTTCAATATAACAATATGGTTTAATCTTTTTTGAAAAAAACAAAACCCACATGACATTCATTATGTGGGTTTTATTTTTATTAAAATAAAATAGTATTAGACAATTTGAAAACTATTTTAGATATATTGATTGATTATATTCTCAAACATTTCTTGCTTGCCACTTCGCATTTCTGGTTCTCCATTTTTAGTAGCGATTTTGGACAAATCTTCTAAACTTAATTTCCCTTTGGCAAACTTGGCTCCGTTCCCTCTTGCAAAAGATGCGTAACGGTTTTTCATTAAATCAACATATTTTGATTCTTTTAAAATATCATTTGCAATCAATAATGCTCTGGCAAAAACATCCATTCCTCCAATATGCGCATGGAAAATATCATCCAAGTCAGTTGAGTTTCGACGAGTCTTTGCATCAAAATTAATTCCTCCCCCTTTCAATCCACCTGCTTGTAAAAAGACCAACATACACTCCGTCAATTCATATAAATCATTTGGAAATTGATCAGTATCCCAACCATTTTGTTCATCGCCTCGATTAGCATCTAAGCTTCCGAGCAATCCAGCATTCGCAGCGACTTGCATTTCATGAGCCATGGTATGACCTGCTAAAGTCGCATGATTAAATTCCAAATTCAATTTGAAATCATTCAATAAATCATACTCTCGCAAAAAGGCTATCACCGTTGCAGCATCATAATCATATTGATGTTTCGAAGGTTCACAAGGTTTTGGTTCGATAAAAAATGTTCCTTTGAAACCTTGCCCTCGAGCATAGTCTTTGGCTGCATGAAGGAATCGAGCAAGGTTGTCAATTTCTTTTTTCATATTCGTATTGAGCAATGAAATATAACCTTCCCGGCCACCCCAAAAAACATAATTCTCTCCACCTAATTTGATAGTAGCATCTAAGGCATTTTTCACTTGTCCACCTGCATAAGCTACTACATTAAAATCAGGATTGGTTGCTGCACCATTCATATATCTTGGATTAGAAAAAAGGTTGGCTGTTCCCCAAAGTAACTTTACACCTGATGCTTTTTGTTTTTCCAAAGCATAATCAGTCAATATTTCTAACCGCTTTTGCGACTCTGCTAAAGTTGCTCCTTCGTCCACCATGTCCACATCGTGAAAGCAATAATAAGGTGCTCCGATTTTTGTAATGAATTCAAATGCGGCATCCATTTTGTCTTTTGCACTTTGGATGGGGTCTGGATTTTCTAACCAAGGAAATTTTTTAGTAGGTGCGCCGAAAGGGTCACCACCTGTTCCGCAGAAGGTGTGCCAGTAAGCAATCGCAAATCGAAAATGATCTTTCATTGATTTACCTCCTACTTTTTGTTTTTCATTGTACCACTTAAAAGAGAATGGATTGTCAGATTTTCGTCCTTCGAATTTGACCTTACCGATCCCTTTGAAGTATTCTTTTTTTCCTTTAACGAGTTTGATTCTTTGTTTGTCGAGACTTTTCATACCGTTTTAAAATTTGATTTTATATTGTTTCTATTTTGAAATAAATAACTTCTAAAAAAGAATATTTTTAAAGTGTTTATTTCACACTAACGTTAAGGTATTTAATTTTTTTTCAAAAAAAGAAATTGGCTATTAATTTTAAATGCCAAAATGAAAAATCCTATTTTTACAAAAAAATAAATCACTCTTAGATCAATTTCAATCATACAAAATTTGTCTAAGAATCAAATAAACAAAACAATGGCAGAAGATTTTTTCAAAAAAACTGGACAATTTTTAAAAAAAGGAACTCAATATATTTCTGATAAATTTAACCTCGAAATCCACGACTTGATTAATGCTGTGAGAAAAAACGATACAGAGATGGTTGCTCGTTGCATCTTCGCAGGTATCGATCCTAACCTTCAAGATGGTATTCAAAGGAGAGCATTGCCCATCGCAGTTGACAATAATAATACAGACATTATCGAAATTTTGTTGGAAGGAAAAGCTGATCCTAATCTAGTTGGTAAGGATGGAGAGTCTGCGATTTTCAAAGCAGTCTCTTGGCGAAATGCAGAATATGTTCAGTTGCTCATGGAAGCTGGTGCAAATATTTATAAAAAAGAACCTAGTGGAAATAGTCCAATTGATGAGGCGAAAAGAAAAGGTTTTGCCGAATTACTCAATCAGATGGAAGGCTTCAAAGAAGGTAAGCGATTGGAAAAAGTTGAAGTCGATAAGGCTACTCACGAAGAAATCAAAGCGAAAGCAGATGAAGCTCAAAAATTACGAGAACAAAAAGATGCTTTTGAAGCCAAGCAAAAGGAATTAAAAGAAAAAGCAAATGCTGAAGCTGCAATTGCTCGTTTGGAAAAAACTTATGATGTTGAAAATAAAGGAGCCGCTAACGCACTCATCGCCGCGATCCAAAATGGAGATCAACCAGCTGTAGATATGTTTTTGGAGAAAATAGAAAACATGGATGAGATCGATGCAGAGTTTAAAACTACTCCCTTGTTATCTGCCATTTTTTATAAAAACACCAAAGCAGTAATTGACTTAGTTGACAAAGGTGCAAATGTTGGAAAAGTGGTTTTGGAGCAACATCATTCACCGATTACACTTGCAGTAAGTATGGGTGCACACAAATTAGTGAAATTTATTTTAGATAAAAATCCTGGTGAAGATGCTAATTTATTGAATGATAAAAATCAATTATTGAGTCCAACTTTTTTAGCTTACAAAGATCCAAAAATGTTGCACTTACTTTTGACTGCTGGGGCTGATCCTTATTTTGGAGGAAAGGATGGAACTTCGCCAATTGTTAAAGCGATTGAAAAAGGTTCTGTTGGAACACTTCCAGTTTTGGCAATTCACAATGTTGATTTGAATAAAGTTACTGAGGGAAAAACGCCTATTGAATGGGCGATGCATTTTAATCGAAAGGATTGGGTGAATGGATTGTTGGAAGAAGGAGTTGAATCTGAGGCAGGTGCTGCTTTTGTGAAAAATGCTACAAGGGGAAACGAAGAGGAGTGATTTTTTGCCACAGACTTAGACTGACTATTATGACTTTTTATGACTTCTCTTGTTTGGTGTTATTTGTATTACAAATTAATACGAGAGTTACAGAAAGTCATAATAGTCAGTCCAAGTCTGTAGCAAAAAATCAAATTCTCTAATTCATATTTTTCAAATCTCCACTCCCCGTAATATCCACATTAATAATTGGATTTCCGATATAATACACATCTCCACTACCCTCAATTTTCACATCCAATTCATCATTGACAGTTACCTCAGCATCGCCTGATCCAGCAATTTTGATATTGCAAATATTCGCTTCTAAGTCATATGCTTCTAAATCACCACTTCCGCTTATTTTTGAACCTAGGTAATTAGTAGTTCCTGTTAATTTGATTGTTCCAGAACCTGAAATTCTTGCATCTACATCTGTTGCACCATCAACGGCTACATCAATGCTACCAGATCCATCTACTTTCAAATTGATATTTTCTACCACAAAAACATCTTGTCCAAATAAATCTCCTGAACCAGAAACCTCTAAACTCTTAATCTCTGGCATTGTGATATAAATTTTCAACTCATCAAAATCTCTTTGGCAATCTTCGAATTCTATTTCCCAAACTCCATTTTGAATATCCGTTTCAATATTGTCAATGATGTTTTGTTGCCCTTCCACCTCGACTTTAAAATCATTGCCCTGAGTGATGTAAACTTGAGAGGAACCTCTAGATTTCACTCCTGTAAATTCGTTAATTAAAATTTCTTGAGTGACGACATCGCCTTCTCCTTCGATGCAATTAAATAATCCATTATTACCTCGATCTTGGCAACTTGTCATTACTATCATCGCCAATAAAATGACGGAATACATTTTTAGATTTTTCATAATTTCAGTTTTTTATTAAATGATTAAATAGTTTTTAAAAGAATTACTTTTTAAAATTCAATTCGATAATTAAAAGTTGGGAACAATCCCGTTTGAGTAACATTGACAATTTTATCTGCCCCTGAACTATAATATTGGAAATCGACATTTTCGTGATTCGTTACATTTTGAATGTCCAATAAAATGGAATGAGTCATTCTCTTTTTATTAATCTTATAACTTATTCCAACATCAAATCTCCAATAAGCAGGTGCATGTTCTCCAAATCTTCGACTGTAATCTCGAACAGTTTCGTCTGCTGCTCTTGAGGCTTCTAGGTCAATTGGTGTAATTCGATTTCCTCCTGCAAAAATTGATTTTCCATTAATTCCAAAAATGTTCTTTTTACTTTTTCCTACTTTCCATTCTTTTCCAAATAAAACATTCGACTGGTAATTCGAAGCATAACGGGTATGATATTCGTTACCATCGTTCGGCGTATATTTTGAATCAAACACAGAACCCGAAATCAAGAAATAATAGTTTTTGGAAAAGAACTTTTCGATCGTAATATCCACTCCATAATTTCTAGCCGTTCCTTCATTTGACGCTTTAAAGGTTTCTCCCAAAATATCCCAAATGTCTTGCGTATTGATAACCGAACTAGTACTTCCTGGTTCGTTGACAATCGGCACATCATATAAATGTTGGTAGTATGTTTCTATTTTTAGTCGAAGATTGTTTCCTAATTTTTGATCATAACCAATTACCGCTTGCAATGATTTTGTCATATCTAAATCTTTATTGGGCGAGGTTTGAGGTTGTCCTTCTTCAGTAACTTCTGCGAAATAAAATGCAACATGCTCAGGTTTACTATGCAATCCAACTGCAGCACTCCAAGACTGTTTTGGACTAGCTTGAAATTTAATTGCCGCACGAGGCTCAAGTGATTGACTTCCATTCAAACCAAAATAGGTGTAGTGTACGCCTGAGTTCAAAGTCCATTTTTCATCGAAGCGATGTTTCCAATGTGCATAAGCTTGATAGAGTTGAGTTTCACCTTCGTTATTTAAATAACTTTCCCACCTATCCTCATCTTGATAATACTCCTCTGACTTAAAACTAAATTTTTGATTGGTAAAAATTCCTCCCATTTGGAAGGTATTTTTTGAATTAATTTTATTCGTGTAAGTTGTAGTCGCACGTAAAATTTTATTATCAAAAATAGCAATCTCATCTAAAACTTCGTTGTAATCATTCTCCGCATCAAAGTAGGATTCTTCTGCTTCGTAGGCATCTGAGGAAGCGGCAACAACCGTTCGTAAATAGCTAGTTGGCGTTAAAATTATTTTATGAGAAACTCCAATAGTTCCTACTTTTTGTCGTTCTTCAAAACTCCATTTCCCATCTTCATCTTCCCATTTTGTAGAGTCAGGTTCGGCAGTTTGTGAAGCAATATTTTTCCCAGCCAATCCAAAAATAGCAAAGGTTCCATACCCTTTAGTTGGCAGATTTACTTTAAAAGATAAGTCCTCATATGCTGGCAAAACATCTCCCGCAGGATTCAACCCAACTGCATTTAAAAGTCCCAAGGTTGAATACCGATAATTCAATAAATAAGAACCATTATAGTTTTTTCCAAAAGGGCCTTCCAATCCTGCTTCTACTCCAAGTGCACCAAGCATAAAAGAATATTCTCGTTTTTCATTGTTTCCTTTTCGCATATTCAAATCGAAAACGCCTGATGTTGCATTTCCAAATTCGGAAGGAAACGCACCTGTATAAAAATCAGAATTACTCAAGGTCGTACTACTCAACATACTAATTCCTCCACCAGAATTCCCCATGCCTCCAAAGTGATTTGGATTTGGAATTTCGATGCCTTCCAATCTCCACATTACTCCTTTTGGAGAATTTCCTCGAACGATAATTTCATTGAACAAATCGCTCGATCCACCACCAACTGTTACTCCTGCATAATTCTGCGCCATCCTTGCAGGATCAAAAAGACTAGAGGCGTATCGAGCTGTTTCTTCTACAGAAAATGATCGGGCAGAGACAGTTGCCAACTCGTTGATCGGTTTGGTTTTATCATGCTGAGCAGTTACTACTATCTCAGTCATTTGATTTAAAGCTTCTTGTAATTCGATATTGAGCGACAACTCTTTTCCAGAAGTCAACAATACACTTTGCAAATTAGACTCCTCGTAACCTAAGTAAGAAATTTGAATACTATGCCGTCCGATTGGCACATTCTCTATTCTAAAATTCCCATCGATATCGGTACTTGTTCCCATCATTTCTGTGGTAGAAATAATCATAACATTTGCACCAATCAATGGCATTTCAGAATCTTTGTCGATAACAGTTCCTTTAATAGTTTGGGTAAAAGTGGTTTGTGCATTCGCAGAAAATGTGATTAGTAAAAGCACTAAAACATAAATTGCAATGAATACATTTTTTAGTGTGATTTTCATTTTGATTAATTTTTTAAAAAAATAATGTGATTGATTTTAGGTCTAGATTTTTCCAAAAAAAAATAGGCGTGGCTGTTAGAAAAAAGTCAACACCTATTTTCTAAAATCGGATTATCTAAAAAAATTTAATTTGATTGCGATTATTTTTTTACAAGAAAAGACATTTAATTTTTTGTTTGTTTTGATGTCTTTGCCTCTATGACGATCAGAAGAATAGGTTACCCCTATTTCTGATTTTTTATTTTGTGTTAAAAAAATGTTATGAAAATTTTAGCCAGTTGATCAACTAAAAAAACATCTCAGTCTGATGCTTCAAAATTAGCTGATTCTCTTATTCTAATATTTATAAAAAAGTTCAACAAGGTTTTTTTACCGATAAAAGAGGGTAATTACACTTTGCTATTTCATCAACTAAAATTAGATATCTATCTATTTTTTGTTACCTCATCCTCCAACAAAAAAGAGCCTGTCTCACTCTCAAAAGACAGGCTCTAAACCAAAACACTATTTATTAATCGATCTTTTTTTTTCAAAAATCAAAACTGTAGAAACTCTAATCAAACCATCCAAATCGGAAAGTTAACGTTCCCACCATTCCACTAAAATCTGAGTTGGAATGTGTTTCAATTTCATTCACTCCAGTCACACCACGATAACCAACTGTCCCAGCTAACTTAAACCATCGAAACAAATTTACTTCTACTCCCGCTTCAGGTTGAACAACAAAAATATTATAATTTGGTCGTGAGCCAATTCCAATATAATCCACATCAATAGCCCCCCATCCTAATTTTGTACTGGCATAAATATGTAATACTTTATCTCGATTATGATGATACCCTAACCAAAATCCACCATGACTTAATTTCATTCGATAATTCTCAAGATCAACTGAAGCATCTCTAAAATCAAGACCTCCAAGACCATAACCGCCAACAAAAAAATCATCTAAAAAAACACCACCACCACCTCCAACTGCAGGAATCACTTCTCCTTTGAAACTGCTAAATTCTACTATCGGTCCACCAAATCCAATCACTTTATTTACATCCGAAAAAAGTGTTTCTGATTGTCCCAATCCTTGAAGGGTAAATAAACATAGGACTACTGTTGTAAAAATATTTTTCATTTTAGTTTTATTTTGATGTTATATAAAATTGCATCAATAGTTATTGAGATTACAGGCGCTGAGGTATTTGGAAAACCATTCATTAATATTCTAATACTCAACCCTGCAAACCCAATAACTATTAATTTATTAATCATCGTACCGATCTCTTCGACTTCGATTCCGATCTCTTCGGCTTCTTTTCCAATCGCCAAACCCACCAAATCTAAATGTCAAAGTTCCAGACATTCCACTAAAATCTTTATTGCTTTGCCCCGTGATTGAATTCACCCCGGAGACTGCTCGATAGCCAACTGTCCCTGCTATTTTAAACCAACGGAAAACATTTAATTCTACTCCTACTTCAGGAGTCACGACAAAAATATTATCATTCGCTCGGAAGCCTTCTTGGTTATCAATTTCGATATCAATTCCACCCCATCCTAATTTTGTACTAGCAAAAATATGAACCAATTTATAGGACTTATAAGTGTACCCTAACCAAAAACCTCCGTGCGCCATTTCCATTTCAACCTCTTCATCATCTTGAATAAATTCATTGATATCCACCGTTCCCATTCCATACCCACCAATAAAAAAATCATCGATAATTAATCCACCACCTCCGCCAGAGGACACAATGTAATCTCCTTTGAATTGGCTAAATTCTGTAATCGGAGCACCAAATGCACCCACCACTCTCGCTCTATTAAAAAGTGTTTCTGTCTGTCCAAATCCTTGAAGCGCTAAAAAACTGAGCACTATTAACATTAAGTTCTTTTTCATGTTCGATAAATTTTATTTATAAAAAATTATGTTCTAAATTGTTAATTATATGTTTCTTTAATTGATTAAAAAATAGCTCCGACCCTTTGGCAATACACCCTAAGCAACATAATTTCGGTTTGCCAAAATCACAGGTCGGAGCAACATTAAAAGTCAACTAATCAAAAGTTCTTTGTTTCTCTGCTAGATGAAGTTGATGTAAAATTTACTTTTAAACTTCCATCAACTCCATAGAAATACCTAGCGAAACTATGTCATTTCGTTTTTCAAAAAGTAATTCGAAAAAGTATTTTTTATTTAAAAATCTTGAGTTGTAAAATTATTATTCCCACAAAATTATCCCTTTCCCTTTCCCTTTCGGGAGGTTGTTTTAAAATCTTATCCCCGCATTAAATCCTACCCAACCTGCTAAATATGTTGGTTCTATATCGGTTGTAACTTGTTCAAAAATCGTATATGGCAAAATATCCAATGCATATTCATTAGTTGTTTGATCTACTAATTTTGAAACCATTACATTAAATGTCGGTCCAAAAAACAAGCTCGTCTGTCTGCCTATTCGAAAATCAATCGTCCATCGAAATTGATTGAGCAAGTTTAATTTTTTAGAACTAGGTGCGCCCAAATCTGCTGGTCTATCAACATCAAGAATCTGCGTTGCCAAAATTTCTAAGTTATGAGAAAGTCTTTTCTTTTTTGTTCTGATAAAAGTTCCAAATCCATATCCGAAAGCATAATGACCTTCATCTTTATTTAATGGACGGAAACCCGCATGGAAGATATTATAAAACCCTTTCGATCCTAATTTCAATTCTGCATTAAAATAAAGCACATCTGCTCCTGAAAACTCCACTCGATTATATCCGTTTCTCACAATGTTGATCAAGCCAATCGAAGCGCCACCAATCGAATCGGCAATATTAATTAAACCAATTTGACAACCTTTTACATTTCTTCCAATATTAATAATTGGTGCAACTTGAAGGTTCGTTTTTCCTCCATTGATATTAAAAATTCCTGCGGCTTGCATTCCTCCTTTTGATTCTCGCCCTGCAATATTTCCAATTCCTGCTGCTTGTATTCCATCTGATCCTTTTCCTGCTACATTCAAAATACCTGCTGCTTGAACTCCTTTTATTTTTCTTCCAACATTGATAATCCCTGCTGCTTGTATTCCCTTAGTTGTTCCTTTATTGACATTAAAAACTCCACCAACTTGTGTTCCTTCCACTTCTCCACCAACCACATTTCCGACGCCTGCAACTTGAATTCCTTTTACATCATTGACCACAGCATTAACCAATCCGCCGACTTCTGTTCCATTCACTCCACCATTATGTCCCCAAAGAATATTCGCAGAAACTTTATTGGTGGTGGTGGAATTATTATTCATATTCGTTCCTACATTTCCAAAAAGTGTGATCTGTGCCACTTTCTCTCCATCAGGAGATTCTTCAAAAATTTCATCTACAAAAAACTCTATCTCTTCCTCTAAAGTCACGTTATAGAAAAATGGATCCCAAACTGGATAAATGCCCATTTCATATTCTGGCTCTTCCAAATATTTCGTTGGGCTGTGATAATTGGCAATTTGTAAAGGCATTGTTACATTTTGCTTGACCCATTTTGGAGGCGCAGGTTTTGGTTTTGGAATTACTTTTTTTTGTGCTCTTCTCTCTGCTAGCAATTTTCTTTTTTCCAAATCAACTTTCAAAATTACTTGGTCGCCAATGTTCGCATAAGTAATATCTGTTTCTTCTAATAGTTCTTCCAATGCTAATGACAAAGGAATATTTTCTACATCTGCACTTACGATTTGATCTACTGAAATTCGATCAATGCTATAAGTAAAATTGACATCATATTCCTCACTAATTCCTTCCAACGCTTCTTCTAGTTCTACATTAAAATATTGAATCGTCACCCTTTTTTCCATCATAGCAACTTGTGCGTACAAGGCATTTGTCGCAAAAAGTAAACACATAATAAAAATCCAATGATGGCTTTTCATAGTTGTTGCTATAGGGTTTTTGTAAAAAGAAGAAGGGTTATTTTCTTAGTTGACTGATTGACAACCTTCTCCTGTGATAGTTATTTCTGTTCCGTTGATTTTATATTCCAAACCTAAAACACCTTTAATGTAATTTAATACATCTTCAACTTTTGGGTTTTTATAATTTCCATTAATTGAACAGTTTTTGATTTTCGAATCTGCTTCTATTTTTACTTCAAAATATCTTTCCAATGTCTCAAAAACTTTTTCCAATTTGACATTTTCAAAATCCAAAGTCATTGTTCTCCAAGCAATCGCATTTTCATTTTGCCTTTTCTCTTTTTTGATTTCAGTTTTTTCCACTTTATCAAAAACACCTTCTGTCCCTGCTTTCAATATTTTAATATTCTCTTTATTCTCTTTTTCAAAAAATGCTACTTTCCCTCGTTCAACCGAAACTTCAATGATATCTTCTTGCGGATAAGCTCTCACATTAAATGCTGTTCCAAGTACTACCGTTTTCGCTTCACCACTTTCAATTTCAAAAGGAATCGCGTCCAAATGTTTTACATCAAACCAAGCTTCTCCTTCTAATCTTACAATTCTTTTTCCTTCCAAATCTTGATAAGTCAAGTGACTATTTTCATTTAAAACTACTCGACTCGAATCTGGCAAAAAGAAATCTAACGTCTGTTCATCATTCGTATTAAAAGCAAATAATTCAGGTTCTTTATTTTGGAAAAAGAAAAATAATCCGACTGCACCGATTAAAAATACCGCAGCTATTTGTAAAAATTGTTTAAAGTTGGATAGACGGATTACTTTGGCTGACGAATCTTTGGATTCATTTGTTACTTCTATCTTTTGCTCGACTTTTTTCCAAGCCTCATTCATATTCGTTTCAAAAGGGGAATCATATTCTTCAGAAATTTCCCACAACTGCGTAGTTTCTTTTAACAACGCTTGGTTTTTGGCATCGGCATCTACCCATTCCATGAGGTCTTTTCGATCCTTCTCTGAAATTTCTCCCGACAGATGTTGGGCGATTAATTCGATATATTTATTCTCCTTCATAATCTTTTCGTGCCTTGCGATGATATGACGACATGAGTTGGGGAATACCCCTATTTTGTTTTTATTTTTTTTTCAAAAAAAAAATATTTTGACTTTTTTTACAGAAATTGCACTTTATTTTTAATAACCTACTTAGTTTCTAGATCAAAATGAATAGAAAAACTCAAACTCAGATTATCCGAAAAGTAAAATATTTTTTCTATGCTTTTGGAATACATAGAATTTTACCGGGAAAAAGTTTTAATTTTTTAGGCCATTTATCACAACTTTCAAAATGGATTTCTAAAAATAAGGACTTAAAATATTCTGATTTTCCTTCTTCAACTTTTGACTATGGGCGAAGATTTGATCTTTATCAATTTCTTCTTGCCCAAGAAATTCCTTCAAATGAAGGAATTGATTACCTCGAATTTGGTGTTGCAGCTGGTGTCTCTTTTAAATGGTGGATAAAAAATAATACACATCCTGATTCCAAATTTTATGGATTCGACACATTTACTGGTTTGCCAGAAGACTGGGGGCCATTCAAGAAAGGAGATATGTCTAATGGCAACGAACCTCCTCAAGTGGATGACGATAGAGCAGAATTCTTTCAAGGTGTTTTTCAAACCACTCTATATCCATTTCTAGCAACTTTTCAATCAACAAAAAAGAAAGTAATTCATTTGGATGCTGATCTATATTCTTCCACCCTTTTTGTTTTGACGACTCTTTCGCCGTATTTGAAAAAAGGAGATATTTTACTCTTTGATGAATTTAATGTTCCACTTCATGAGTACAAAGCTTTTAAAGAGTGGAGCGAATCATTTTATATCAATTATACCGTTTTAGGTCAAGTCAATAATTATTACCAAATCGCACTTCAACTAGATTAATTTAATTAAAAATATTATTAGTACCCCCAAATATCCTTTCAACTTTCCTCGCAAAACCCTTAGTGCTTTCCCCATCTGATTTTCCACAGTTTTAACGGAGATGTCCAATTTCGCAGCAATCTCTTTATAAGTTAAATCTTCAAAACGACTTAGTTGGAAAATTGCTCGACACTTGGGAGGAAGGGAATTGATGGCATCCGTTACATTTTCTTGCAACTCAGTTTGCAACATTTCAGATTCGCCAGAAACTAAATTATTGGGAACGGAATATTCGATGACTTCTTCAGATTCAAAATGTTTTCGTCTTCGCAAATAAGAAATCGCTTCGTTCGTTCCCATTCGGTGCAAATATGCTGCGACGGAAGAAGTAATGTTGAGCTGTTTTCTTTTTTCCCAAAACTTAATAAAAACATCCTGAGCAATGTCTTCTGTGGTCGATTTGTCTTTGACAAACCGATAGATACTTTTACACACAGATAGATAGTGCTGTTGAAATAAAGATTTCAAAACAGCTTGATCATCCGATTGTAGTTTTTCTAAGATTTCAGAAAGATTTTCTTTCGACATTACAGTTGGTTCGGTGTTTCCGTTTTTCTTAAAGCTTGTAATTAACTCGACAAAGTTACAATGATAAAAATTATCACGGAAAAAATTCGACGAAGTACTAAATTTAAGATTGTAATAACTTTTTTGTAAAAAAACTGACGAATCTAATTTTGTAAAAAAAAACGTAAATTTGAATAATTTTAACTCCTTCCTAAACCACTTTTGAATCTCTAACTTCCATTTTTTTTCAAAAAATATTTGAATCCAAAATCATTATGCACTCAGTTAAAAATAAAAACTTTTTTCAAATAAGTCTTTTATTGTTTTTTCTCGGATCAACTATTCCTTGTTTTGGACAACTTCAAGTGAATGCCAGTCGTCCTGATGCAACTTATGAAGCTGGAGAAACAATGTACTTCGAAGTGATTTCTGATACTTGGGGAGAGGTGAGTTATATTATTCGTTTTGATCCTAAAACTCCTCCTCTACAAACTGGCAAAATTATCGTCAACCCTGGTGTGCCTGCCAAGATTCCTTTTGTTTTGGAAGAACCTGGAAGCGTACTTTGTCGAGCTACCCAAGGTAGTAATTCGATTGTTGGTGGAGCTATTTTTTCAAAATATGATTTACAAGGCTACGTCGACGAACCAGTTGATTTTGATAGTTTCTGGGATGGTGTAAAAACGGAATTAGCGACGGTTCCAATAGATCCCGTTTTGACATTTTTGGATAGTACGAGTAGAAGTGAAACCTACCGAATCAATTTAGGTAATATTAATAATCGAAGAGTATATGGATATATTTCTATTCCAAAAGGTATTTCACCTCCATACCCTGCGATATTGACAATGCCACCTTTTGGATTCGTAGGAGATATTTGTGTGCCTGAAACTAATATTGCTGAGTGGGGAGGAGCACTTTCGATCAGCATCAGTATTCATGAGGCAGAACCTGATGAAATTGATCCAAATTCTTACGAACCAACTGATATTTCAAATCCTGATCTATACTATTACAAACATTCAATTGCAGGTGCCATGCGAGCGATTGATTATATTTTTACTCGAGGTGATTTTAATGGAACAGATATGGGAGTGGTTGGAATTAGTCAAGGAGGTGGATTGGCTTTGATGACCGCAGGCGTAGATCAGCGAGTAAAATGTTTGGTTCAAACTGTTTCTGCACTTTGTGGACATTCAGGACATCGATGGGAACGACCTGCGGGGTTGCCCTTATTCATTAGGGACTCTCGTGGTTCTTGGGGGAATATTTCTCATGAAGATTCTACCTTGAATGCTTCTAAATATTATGATGGGATCTTTTTTGCAAAACGATTTAAAGGACCAGCTTATAATTTTATCAGTTATGCTGATACGATTAGTCCATTGGAAACTATTTATACTGCCATCAATCAATTTCGAGAAAAAGAGATCACATTGCATAGTCTTCGATTGGGACATAGAAGTCCTGATGATTTTTATGAATTACGATCTGAATTTTGGAGAAACGTATTTCCAGCTATGCAAAATAATCCTTTCCCTTGGACGCCATCTACGACTGGATATGATGTGACTTCCAATACTGATTTTTCCATTCCTTCTGGCGGAACTGCTAACCTTTCTGCTAGTGTTACCTATAATAGTAATATATTGAATAATTTACCTGCCAAATGGATGGTTGTCGAAGGACCTGGAAAAGTAACTTTTACCACTTCACCAACTTCTTATGTTACTAGTGCTACTTTTTCGGAAGATGGGGAATATGTTTTTCGATTTGTGGCAACAGAAAACTCGGTAATTAATACTGAATTTGATTTTGTGACGATTTCGGATTTTGTGAAAGTGATGGTAGGGAATTAATTTTGCCGCAGGCTGGATAGATTATTTATGATTTACATCATTTTTCCGTTTCTTATACTTCTTAGTTAGTTTATACTAGAATCGTCTTTAAAAAAATCAGCCCAATCTACGGCAAAAAAATACTCTTCCCGACTCATTTTTTTCTAATAGTCTCTTAAACATCTGTTAAATTTTCCTTTTCTATATTAAAAAGAGGTTAAATCAGTTTCAAAAAGGCAACTAATCTGACCATTCCACATATCTTAGATTCAAAGAAAACCACATTTCCAAAAATCAAATTCACTCTAGGCTTAACCGAACAATATATTAAAGCTAAAATTTATAAAACTAAAACTATCCTAGAGCAATAATTCAAAAGGCTTTTCAGATTACCTATTTAAAAAAAGAAATCGTAATTACGAACTCCACTTAACATATCGTAAATTGTTAAATGAAATTCGTAATTCGTTTTTTTTCAGAATCCACCCAACCTTATTTTAGGATCAAAACGTTGATAAAAGAGAACAATCGAAATAATGAAATTTACACCAAAAAGCAGCGAACAGGATCTTATTTTGGGCTGTCGAAAAGAACATCCGCTAGCACAGAAGTACGTTTACCAAAGGTATTTTGGAAAAATGTTAGGTATCTGTATGCGTTACACAAGTCACCGAGAGGAAGCCACAGAAGTTTTAAATATGGCTTTTTTCAAAGTGTTCACTAATATTCATCAATTCAAAGAACCTGGAACTTTTGCAGGATGGATTGCTCGAATTGTTTTTAATACCTCCATCGATCATGTAAGAAAACAAATTACTTACAAAAAAGTGATCGACTTGAATAGCGAAAAGGAAACGAGCATCAACAATGATGCAATTGACAACTTAGCCACGGAAGACCTTTACAAAGCTATTCAATTATTACCTCCTTCTAGTAGAACTGTTTTTTGTCTCTATGTCATTGATGGATATAAGCATCAAGAAATTGGCGAAAAACTAGGCATCAGCGATGGCACTTCCAAATGGCACTTGTCAAACGCTAGAAAAGAGTTGAAAAAAATCTTAGTTAACAAATTTAGAATCCGAGTCGCAATATGAAAAATATCAACAATTCATCTGAACAGAAATTAAAACTTCGGCTGGAAGAACATGAGTTCGACTTCGATCCTAAGGCATGGAAATCATTGAACAAAAAACTCAATCAACATAATCCGAGAAGATCTCCGTTGTGGTTATCTAGCTTAATTGTTTTGACGGTGGCAGTTACGATGTTGTCTGTGGCTTGGTATGTTCCTTTTGAACCGATTCAAGAATTTTTAGAAAAAACATTTGACTTTAAAATTGAAGTAAAAGAAGAACAACCAGTTGATACTAAGTCAATTGATTTGGAAGAGAAAATAGACGAAGTTGATTTCCAGCAGCAAATTCCTTCAAAGAATAACAATGCTCCTACAAATCCAAATATCAAATCTCCAGTTGCACCACTTCCTCAAATGAATCCAATTGAACTTTGGAAAATGGAAGAAGAAAAACTGGATAAAGGGATAGAAAAAGCAAAACCAATTGCAGCGATATCTACTTTATTGGAAAATGAAAAAGAAATCACTCATGTAAATTTACCTATCAAAAAGAAAGTAAAAGCTGGATTTTTTGGAGGAGGAACAGTAGCTGTTTCTGGGAGTCCATTAATTCCTCAAGGTGCAGTTTCTCCAGGTATTGGAGTTTTTGCAGGATATAATATTAATGACAAATGGAGTGTACAAGCAGAAGTGAATTTTAGAAAAGGATTTGTTCAACCATTCACCGCAAAAGAAGATAAAGAAAATATGTTGACACTTCCTAATACGATCACAGCGGAAACAACTTCCTTCGATCGAGTAGTTGCTAACCAAGAAGTTATTGCAAGAAATTTAACTGTATTAGAATTTCCGATTTTAGCTAAATATAAAGTAAATGAAAAAAGTAGTGTGATGGCAGGTGTTCGCCCGTCTTGGATCCATGTAAAAGATCCCAATTCTGACAATAGTTCGGCGGAGACTCGCCACACTCCTATTTACGAAAAAGTTGACCTTGGAATAAGTGTTGGATATGAATACCAACTCTCCAAAAGAGTAGCGGTGGATATTCGATTCAACAAAGGTTTGACGGAATTATTCCAAGACGATGAAGATTCTACTGACTTCAATAATGATTTTCAAGCATCTGTGAGGTACACATTGAACCCTTAGTTTTACGCCTAGATTAATAAAAATATTTTACCTCGACAGATGATATAAAGCTTTTTTAAAAATGTTAAAACCTAATTTTCGCGCCTAGCGAAATAAAAATTAAATTACACTTATTTCCTTCAAAAGAGGTTGTTCATGGCGAAATGGATGACCTCTTTTTTGAGTCAGTAGTCAGGCGCCAATTCAATTTCTAATCCTTCCAAATCTTCCGTAATCAGTAATTGACACCCTAATCGACTTGAGTCTTTTACATAAAACGCTTCCGACAACATCGCTTCTTCATCATGCGAAACTTCTGGCAAATTATGATCCGAAGTCAATAGGAAGGTTAATTTTTCCAACGAAAATATGTTTCGCTTGCTTACCACGTTTTAATAACAATGGATTTACAAGTGCATCATACAAAATAACATCAGCATCTTTTAATACTTTGACCGCTTTCAAAGTAATCAAATCTTCATCTCCTGGGCCAGCTCCTACGACAGTTAATCTTGGTGTTGAGTTATACATTCTCTAATTGATTTTTTCTGAATTTTTCAATGGCTTTTAAAAAGACGATGGCTTGCTCTAAATATTTTTTAGCAAAATCTTCCGTCGGTTCGTTTTTTTTAATTTGAAAAACTAAGTCATGAAAACGAGTGGATAAATTTATTTTAGCAGAGGTAACAAATAGTTCATCGAATTGCTGAATAATACCTGCTTGCGTATTTGTTTTTTCATTTTTGGAAGTCAATAATGCTTTTGCACCATTGATAAATGCAGCGTAAGAATGATAGATCGCATCTGACCATCTTCCTTTTTGAATCGCTTCAAAAGCAAAATCAGTTTTCTCTTCTACTTCCAAAAAAAGTGTTTGTACTAAATCAATAATTACTCCCGCACACTCTCCCACTCCAATCGATTTTACATACTGTGTTCCATTACCCCAATCAATAAAATCTTCGGAAGTCAAATTCGTAGTATCGCCCAATGGCTTTAATAAATTGTAAAAATATTTTTCTCCTTGCGCATCATAGTAAGTTAAAAATGATTGTTCAGCACCATTTTCTTCAAAATCATTAAGGATAAATCTCAAAGCTTCTGGCCTCTTTTGCTTGGTAACTTTCTCACCTTGTCGGCAAATCTTCCTTGCCCATTTCCAAGCACTCCGCCACCCAACAAAACTTGAACTGCTGGTGCAACCAACTTATCTTTAGTCCGAATCGACATTCCTTGAAAACCAATATGTGCCATGTTGTGCTGCCCACAAGCATTCATACAACCGCTGGTTTTGATAACGATGTTATTGTTATTGATGTAGTCAGGATATTCAGAAATAAGTACTCGTTCCAATTCTTTTGCAATACCTATACTACTTGCTATACCTAGATTACAGGTGTCTGTTCCTGGGCAAGCGGTAATATCAATCGTCGCATTAAAACCTGGATCTGCGAATCCTAACTTCAATAATTCTTGATAAAAATATGGATTGCTTCGCTTTCTAATGTGTGATTCATTTTTGACTTTTTTTAAAATTCTGAAATTAAAATTAGAGCGGGTTTAAATATGCAATCCACACTCTCGATTTTGTAATACCTTTGTTGGATCAAAATATTTGATCTCGTTTGGCAAATTATTTTTCTCTAAATACGCCTCCAATTTTTCATCCGACCAATAATAAAATGGACTCACTTTTAAAATTCCATTTTTACTTAGACTCAATATATCCAAGCTATCTCGAAAGGTAGTTTGTCCTTTTCGAATATTTGTAAACCATACATCAGGCTGATGTTCCTTCATCGCTCGACGAAATGGTTCCAGTTTTACTTGCTCTGTAAATATTTTGTGTTGAGGATTTTCCACCGTCGGTATGCCTCCAAAAAGTGCATCACGTTGCGAAGAAGTTTGATGAGGGATATAAGTAAAAAGATTCAAATTTAGTTTTTTGGAAATCTCATTTGCATAACGATAAGTGTAAGAAGTATTGTAACCTGTATCGCACCAAATCACTTTAACATCATCTTTAACTTGAGTAACTAAATTAAGCATAGAAGCAGAATGTGGTCCAAAATTCGTAGTAACCACAGGGGTTTCGGCCAATTTGACTGCCCATTGAGTGATTTCTAACGGAGACTTACTCCGAAGGAAATTATTGTGATTTGATAAATTTTCTTCTGTGATTTTCATAATCTTATTTATTTTCAAACAAATTCTATTTGCCAAATTTGATATTATTCCAAGCTCGTTCATGAAAAAAATACAAAACCATTTTTGTAAATAACTCTATCGCTCCTATCGAAATCGCAAATGCAAATGTTCCTGTAATCAACCATGAAATCAAAATAGTATCTAATGTTCCGATAACTCTCCAACTGATTGTTTTTGCCAAACTTCTTTTTGTAGTTTCAGTTTTCTCAGTTTTTTTTTCCAGATCCTTTTCCTTCAAAACTTCTGAATTACGCTTTAGTACTTGTTCGATTATCATGAATGATTTTTATTAATTTATTATCCTATCGGAATACTAGGATATAAAACAAAACTATACCCTTTTTGAATAAAATCAAAATCCAAAAATGTTAAAGCCTAGTAAACTAGTAGGAATAAGACAAAAGGAGAAGAGAAATCAAAAAGAGCTTATTTTGAAAAACAACAAACTCACCTGTTTTATATTTTAAATAAAAATTAAAGTGGAAAATTTAAGGAAAGTAATTAGAGGAAAACAAGTTTAATTCATCTCAGAATAAATAATTTTATTTTTTTTACAATGCTCAATTTAATTTTTTATAAAATCTGCTAAAGTATTATTTTCTAAAATCGCCAAGGTATTATCTCTGATCTGAATCATCAAATGATTGACATTGCATTCTTCTTCATTGGGGCAATCGCTACATTTTTCATAAAAATTCAAACTCACACAAGGCACCATTGCAATGGGGCCTTCCAGTATTCGATAGACTGCTGCAATTTTGATTTCATCTGCTTTCTTCAATAAATAATAACCGCCCCCTTTTCCTTTCTTAGAACCTAAAAACCCAGCTTTTCGCAAGGACAATAATATACTTTCTAAAAATTTGACGGAAATGTTTTCACTTTCAGCAATAGTAGAAATTTGGATAGGTGCTTCAGATTCTTGTTTGGCGAGATAGCCTAATGCTTTTAATCCGTATTTTGTTTTCTTTGAGATCATAGGTTAAAAATAGGATTTTTTAATAAGATTGAAATGAAAATTATTTTAAAACAACTTCAACTGCGGCGATTTAAAATCTTCATGCATTTCACAATTATAAGGTGGCGTACTTCGTCCTTTGAGAAATTTCTCTTTCGCCACTCGAAATTGCTTACTAATAATTTCAGCAATATTTCCTTCGCCTGACATTCGCTTTCCAAATCGCTTATCTTCCAAACTTCCACCATGAACTTCTTTGATTTTATTCAATACTTTATCGGCACGATCAGGCATTGTTTTTCGAATCCAATCGGTAAAAATTTCAGCCACATCTCCATTCAACCTAACCATCGTATAACCTACTCTGCGAGCTCCTAAATCTGCCACCGTTTTAACCATCTGAAAAATTTCATGATCGTTTAATCCTGGAATAATTGGCGCCATCATCACATTGCAAGGAATACCTTCTGATGATAATTTTTCGAGTGTCCGGAGACGACTCTGAATAGTTGCAGTTCGAGGTTCGAGCAACATTCTGAGTTTCTCATCGAGGGTAGTTATCGACAAAGAAACATGCACTAAATTATGCTCATTCAATTTCTTTAGAATATCTAAATCCCTCATAATCAAAGAATTTTTGGTGATGATACCGACGGGATGCCGATATTTCCAAAGTACTTCCAACAGCGATCGAGTGATTTTCATTTCTTTTTCCGCAGGTTGATAACAGTCAGTATTTCCAGACATCATCAATGGAGTTGCTTTCCATTTTTTACGTTGTAACTTCTTTTCTAAAATTGCTGCAGCATTTTGTTTGACCAGTATTTTTTGTTCAAAATCTAATCCTGCCGAATACCCCCAATAGGGATGTGTATTTCGAGCGTAACAATACACACAACCATGTTCGCAACCTTGATATGGATTGATCGAAAAATTTGCAGGAATGTCAGGACTCGTTACTTTATTCAACATCGTTTTGGGGTGTACTTTGATGAATTCAGTTCGCAAATTAGGATGATCTTCCTCTGCCATTGACCAGTCAATTGGCGTTTGATCGTACACTAAATTATGATAAGGATTGGCAGTATTGATTTGGGCACCTCTGCCTTTTATATAGGTATTGATTTTATCCATGCGATTCAAGACTAGTTATTTGATTCTTAGATAAATCCTGCACTTTGAGTCAAGCGAAAATTGAAATCAACACTTCCGCTAATCGTTTTTGATTTCAGCTTTAACTTGACCACAGAATTTGTCTAAGAACGATTTAATTTAAAACAATTTATTTATAAAATTAAATAAAATCATTCAAATAAAAAACAAATTGTTTTTTATTTTCCCCTTGAATTATCTCTTTTTCTAAAAAAAACTATCTTATCATTTTCTGTCGCTCTGAATTTATTTTTAAAACCAATAACAACATCGCAGTAAATAATACTAAAATAAATCCTAACCCAATTCTCAAACTGAATGCATCTGACAAAAATCCAATCGTCGGTGGACCAACAAAAAAACCTGCATACCCAATTGTAGTTGCCATCGCGATACCAACACTTGGTTCTACATTTTTCATATTTCCTGCGGAAGAATAAACGATAGGAACAATCGTCGCTAATCCTAATCCTACTAAAAATAATCCCAACAAAGTCATCCAAGTCGTTGCAAATAACAATACAATTGCAAGTCCTAAAACGGAGCATACACTATTGTAAATGAGCAATTTATATTTTCCTAATTTCTCGGTAACAGAATCGCCAAAAATTCGCCCAATAGTCATTCCCGTGGCAAAAACACCATAACCTATTGCACTAAAATATTCACTCTCTCCTACCACTTTATTCATAAATATAGCTGACCAATCTGCCATAGCACCTTCGCCAGACATACAACAAAATGCTACTATTCCTAAAGGTAATATCGCTTTGGTTGGTAAAATAAAACCACCACTCTTTTCTTTCCCCTCTTCAACTTCAGGCGTATCATCGATCAAATAAAATGCCGCAGCAATACAAGCAATCCCGCCCGAAACTGCTACCAAAGTCAAATGAGAAAGTAGCTCTACTTCAAATTTTGCAAATGCAGCACCTGCCCCAGCTCCCAATGCCATACCTATACTAAACACCGCATGAAAAGATGACATGATTGATTTTCCGTAAGCTCGCTCTACAAAAACCGCTTGTCCATTCATAGCAACATCAGTTGCTCCTACACATAATCCTAAAGAGAAAAATGCTGCTCCAACAATAGTTAAATTTGAGGTAAAGACTAAATATGGAATAATAATACAAGAAAGAATTCCACCAACTTGAGTAATTGTTTTGCTTCCAAATCGAGTAGTCAACCAACCTGCAAAAGGCATTGAAATTACCGCCCCAATTGCCATAGTGAAAAGCAACCCTCCCAACATAGAATTAGAAATATCATAAAAACTTTGGATAGTCGGAAGTCGTGCAGTCCAATTTCCGTAGAGAAATCCATTGACAAAAAAGAAGATGCAAACAGCAATTCGGTTCGCTCGCATAAGATTTATAGTTTATTTTTTTCCAATGGAAAGATAATTTTATAAAAGGAAAAATTCTTTAATTATTCGTTAAAAAAAATCAAGTTTTATTTTTCACCAACGAAACTTTTCCTTTCTACGTTTTTATAAAAAAAACAAATAGCTCAAAAGTGTAAGCAAGAACTATTTAAAAGCTTCACTTATTTTTTTCAAACTCCTAAATATTTATTAAAAAAATTACTCAACTGTACTTAATGGTATAGCATTGAGATGAAACTTTATTATCTAAAATCACTACTCATGAATACTAAATTTTTGAAATCAACTATTTACCTGATGCTTTTAAGTATACTTTCGTTTGCTCAAAACGATACAAGAAATATTTATGAAGTTGCCAGTATCAACATCAAAGGGGCGGAATATTCTAGTGAAAAAAACATCTTGGCGAGAAGCGGTTTAAAGGTTGGTCAAAAAATTAGTTTACCGAGTTATGAAATTCCTCAAGCGATAAAAAATTTGATGCGAATAAAACTATATCAAGACGTTCAAATTTACCAAACTCGACGAGTGGAAGATTTAGTTTTTTTGGAAATTGAAGTATTTGAATTACCTGTTTTAAAAAGTTTCTCATTCAAAAGTATTAAAAAATCGGAACGAGAAGATTTGACCGCTTCGCTAAAAAAACATTTGATCGAAGGAACCATCATCACTAAATCAGAGGAGAATTTTTCTAAAAAAATCATTCAAAAATATTTTGAAGAAAAAGGGTTTTTAGATGTAGTAATTTCTCAAAAAAAATTGCCTTGTACTCATGAAAAAAATTGTCATCAAATAATTTTTGAAATAGAAAAAAAGAAGAAAGTAAAAATAAATAACATTGCTTTTACGGGAAATAAAATTGTCTCCAAAAAACGATTAAAAAAATTGATAGAAACGAAAAGCAAACCTCAACTTTTCAAAAAACCATTCTTCATAAAAGAATATTTTGAAAATGATAAAAAAATAATTTTGGCTTATTATGCTTCTCTTGGATATCGTGATGCAAAAATTTCAAACGCTAAAATTAATAGAGAAGAAGAAGGTTTGAATATCAAAATTGACATCGAAGAAGGTATTCAATATCAATTTGGCGACATCACTTGGAAAGGAAATTCAAAATACTCCGATACACTTTTGACTAAAGTTTTAGGAATCAACAAGGGCGATATTTTCAACGATCAACTTTTGCATGAGCGAATTAATTTTAGTGAAAGCGGAAGAGATATTAGTCGATTGTACATGGATGATGGGCACTTGTTTTTTCGAGCTACACCTATTGAAAAAGCATTAAATGGAAATCAAATTGATATTGAAATTCAAATTATGGAAGGAGCACAAGCTACGATTGGTGATGTAACAATTATAGGAAATGACATCACTAATGAGAATGTTGTTCGTAGAGAATTGCGAACAATGCCTGGTGATAAATTTAATCGAGAAGAATTGATTCGTTCGCAACGAAGTCTAATAAACATGGGGTTTTTCAATCCAGAATCTGTTTCAGTTACGCCAAAACCAAATCCTCAAAATGGAACGGTAGATATCGAATATGAAGTGGAAGAAAAGAGTAATGACCAATTTGAATTATCAGGAAGCTGGGGCGGAAGTGATGTTGGAGTTGTTGGTGCAGCAGGAGTACAATTGAATAATTTCTCTATTCGAAAGATGTTTAAAAAAGACGGTTGGACACCTTTCCCAAGAGGTGATGGGCAGTCAGTTGGCTTGCGAATGCAATATGGTGGAAGGCAATATCAATCTTATAATTTCTCGTTTTCGGAACCTTGGTTAAATGGAAAACCGAATGCTTTGAGCTTTGGCGCATTTTACAATCAATATAAAAATGATGGAACAACAGAATCTGTTTTCGATGAACATTTAAATATTTTTGGCGCAAATATTAAGTTGGGAAAACGATTCAAATTGGGGAACGAATATATTATTTCTCGAACTGGTTTAAACTTTCAAATTTATCATTTAGATAGTTGGTCGAATGGTCTTTTCCAAACAGATGATGGTGAATTAGTCGCTAATGGAAACTATTATAATATTAATATTTCTCACGAATTTACTCGTACGACTTTGAATCATCCGATCTTTCCGACTAGTGGTTCTAAGGTATCTTTGTCGATGCAATTCACGCCTCCTTACTCTCTTTTTTCTGAGAAAAATCCAGACCAAACGGTGGAGCAAAAACATCGTCTAATTGAATATCATAAGTGGCGATTGGATGCTGAAAAGTATTTACCTGTTGGTAAAAAACTGACTTTAAAATTAGCAGCCAAAATGGGTTTTATGGGTAACTACAATAACGTAAATGGAACGACTCCTTTCGAGCGATTCCAATTGGGTGGTGATGCATTGAGCAATAGTCAAGCTGGATTTACGGGTACTGATAGAGTTACAATTCGTGGCTATCGAACGGAAGATTTTGAGTCAAATGTGCAGGGTGATCAAATTGTGGCAACACCTCTTTTTAATAAATTTACGGCGGAATTGCGTTTCCCGATTTCCTTGAATCCGAGTGCGACATTTTATGGTTTGGCATTTTTGGAGGCAGGAAATTCATGGAGTAGTTTTAGTGATTATAATCCTTTTGATTTGAAGCGAGCGGCGGGTGTTGGGTTTCGGGCACACTTGCCCATGTTTGGAACTTTGGGAGTGGATTATGGAGTTGGATTTGATAATACAGGAGCGAAGACTTTGGGTAATTTGGGGAGGTTTAATTTTACGTTAGGATTTGAATTGGATTAAACCACAATATTTTATCACATTTTTTCACCACATAGGCACATAGAAAACATAGGTTATCGCCACTTAAAGTTCTATGTTTTCTATGTGGTAAAAAAATGTGGTAAAAAAATGTGATAAAAAAAGAAAACCCGTGTCAATGATTCGCCACGGGTTTTTCCATTTCACAACTTTAAAAAAATATAGTCCTCAAATTAATTGAGGGCGTAACTTATAATTACACCCTCAATTTGCACAACTAATTTTATTTTATAATTTCTACGCTTTCTGGTTTACTCCAATTTCTCAATTCATTCGTGTAATATAAATAAGCAACTGATGCTGGCGCTTCGTAAGTACCTGCCAAGTCTGCTTTTAAATCTAAATTCACTTCTTTGATTTCATTAGCAGCCATACCTCGGTAATGTAAAACGAGGTAACCATTCATGATTTCGTAGTAATCGAAAGCGAGTTTTTCTTGCAATACTTTTAATTGCCAAGGTTGCAAATTCAGACCAGAAGGAATTCCAATTTTGGCAATGGTGTTCGGTAAAACCTCGTTTGTCGTATTTTGTAATTGTATTGTTAAACGAATATTTTCACCAACTTTTCCAGAAGAATTTTGCAATGTTGTTTTTAAATTCACTTTACAAGTTGCATCATTTGTCGGAAGGTTGGTAAAATATTTTACAGATAAATCAAAAGGTAATGCTGTTTCCGTATCTCCAAACAATACTTTTACATCATGGTTTCCTTCCGTAAAATAAGTACTGATTTTATCAAAAACGATAGGCGTTTTTTGCTCACTTGTAAATACTTGACGAGCTACTTCATTTCCATCAATCGTTAATTTGACGACACCATCAGTATTTAATTTTGTAGAAAATTGAGCATGTTCGATCAACGCTTTCATCGCCAAAACGGTGGATTGAGTTGAACCAAATCCATAATCCGTTTTTGATTGAGCAATAAATTTCATCGCTTTTTCTAATTGAGTTAAGCCCTTTTCAACTTTTATAATCGCAAGAACTGCGAGTGCAGTAGTTTCGATTTTCAGGCTCTTCCCACCTGAGTGAGTCATGGAAGTTTTACCTTTCCAACTTCCATCCTTTGCTTGTAGTTTTAATAAATCTTTTAGTAATTTTTCTGCTCGTCCATCATTTATATTATGTAATGTATTGATAACCAATGCCATCACATATGGATCTTTAGTTTGGCGAGCATCGAGGTAAGACTTTTCGATTTCAGGTCTCACCTTTCCACCAAAGCCAGCTTCTGACATTGCCCAAGTAATGTAAGCATCACCAGCAGGATTTTCAGCGCTCCAAGAATGCAAAGCTTTCTTACTAGTTTTCCATCCACCTTTTCCATTTTTTCGAGTGAGCAGCCATTCAGCCGTTCGATCAATTAATGCTTGATCGACTCGATGAACTCGTTGCATGTCTTTAAATTGCATCAAACCATAAGCCGTTAATCCTTCATGTCCTGGTGGTTTTCCATACCAATCAAATCCACCACCTTTTACTTCAAAAGTGAGCAATCGTTGGTAACCTTTTTCCAATACATCATACAATCGAGCTCCTAAATCTTGATCAAGTGTATTGGTATTTTTCAAATAATCTAAGACCAATAAATTCGGATAATTTTTACTTGAAGTTTGTTCGAAACAACCTGTCGGTTGGCGAATCATTCGATCCATTCCCGCACTCAAATCACTTAATACAGAAGGATGAACGGTAAATTTTGCCTCTGCATTTTTTCCAATCACATTTGATATATTGATATTAAAATCACTTTCCACATCACTTCCACTAAACATCATATTGACAGGAAATCCTCGCTGCAATACTTTTACTTTTTTGGAAAAACTATCTTCCTCTCCATTTGCAATTACTTTAATTTCAAGGTCATGCTCCCCTACTTCACTATTTATTTCAAATGGCAAATAAATTGTTTTAACCTTTTGATTATCAAGTGAATACAAAAGTGATTCTTGTCCAATATATTTAAATCCTTGCGGTACAATTGCATCTAATTTCACTTCCATTTTGGCATTCGTATTATTCGAAATGGTAACTGGAATTGTCAACTTATCGCCTAATAAAACTTGTGTAGGAAACTTTGTTCGCATGCCAAATGGCATCTGTGTAAAATACGTGTGAGTATTGTTACCAATTTTTCCATTCGTTGTAATTCCTTCAACTGTCACTTTAAAAGTGGTCAAATCATCTGAGTTATAAAACTCAATATTTGCTACTCCAGAAGCATCAGTTTCTACATTTGGATTCCAAAAAATTGTTGGTCGGAAATCATTTCTAACTTCACCTTTGATTTTCATTTTATATTTTGGAACATAAAATTCCCGTGCCATGTAGAAGCCATTTTTAAAATTATGTGCATACTCCAAGTCTTGAATGAAATCTAAATTTTTGTCCACAAAATTGGTGGCAGGATAGACTCCAGTCAATTTTCCAAATTCAGCCACAACATTTTTTTTGTTCGTAATTTTTGCCAATTTTGAATTTAAACTAATTCGTAAATTTCGAATTTGAGCAACGTCCAATGAATTATTCATCACGATTCTTTGAGCCAATTCATGTTGATTTTGATAATTAGAAATTTGCTCATTTATTTTTTCAGTCAACTGACTTTGATAATCCAAAAGTGCCTGATTGGAAGTTGCTCCTTTCCTTTTTTTAGTATCAATAATAATTACTCCATTTTTTCCTCGGTCTCCATAATTGGCCGCCAAAGCATCATCTTCATGAACTTCTACTGATCTAATTTCATTAGGTTTGATATCAGCCAAAGCAATTTTATCTAAAACATTTCCATTCAAAATCACCATCGGTTCATCCGTCAAGATTACTTTATCCCCCAGCATTGTGAAGCGATCCTTTTTCCCATCTCGCTGAATTATATTTCCTCCTTCAGCAGTCCGTTTCTCAAGTGTTTTATCTAACCTTACATAACCTATAGCATTAAAATTGTCACCAAAAGCAAGATCTCCATTTCCTTCAAATTGAGCAGGCGTTCCTCCTGTGATAATCTGCATCTCTGCAATTTCGCTTTCGGGGATAAGACCTCCCGTCACTCGAATTCCATCAACATAATAATCTGTTGCACTTGATCTTGAACCCATGATTGCGATATCACCACCTTCATCTGAAGAACTTGAACCAGCAGTTGCAGCAGCAATCGCATTAATATTTCGAGTAGGCAAATTCCTGATTTGTTCACTCGTTACCGTTGCACCTGTGGTCGTTGCATCTTGCTGAATTAATGGTACTCGATAATCTGTTACAACAACCTCTTTTGCTTTTGAAACAGAAGGTCGAGGTGTATTTTGAGTCGCTGAAGTTCTTTTTTTCTTTCTAATTTTATTTTTATTAAAACCTAGTCCAGTCACGACAACTTCATCTAGTAATGCACCTTCATTTAAAACTACATTTGCCAAAAGTGATTCATCATTTTTAAAAGAAACTACTTCTTCCACACTTTGATAACCAGTATAGCTTACTTGCACAATATGATCTCCTTCAGGAATTCTAAGTGTATAATTTCCATCTAAATCTGCGGTAGTTCCAATTCCATTATTTCCTCTCAACAATATACTTGCTCCAATTAAGCCATCGCCATTTGCATCTGTTACTCGACCTTTTATCACTCGATCTCCTTGGCTAGGAATTGTTTTTGTTGTAAAACTTTTGTTGTTGGCATTTCGCAATCTCACCATATATTCCTCGCCATAATTATTGACTAAAATTTTACTTGCACTTCCTTTCGATGCTATAATAGATAAATGTGAATTGTCATATTTTCGATTGCCAATTAAGGAAATGTTATTAAAAATAAACTTTCCATTCTCATCGGTAACAACCCTTTCATCTCTTCCTTCAATTCGAACAATAGCGTCCTTAATTCCTTCACCAAAATCATTTACTACTCTTCCTGCAACAATTGCTTTTTCATTTGGAAACGGCAACTGCGCAAGTGGATTGCGTTCTTTATTTTTCCAAGTAAATCTTCTCCAACCATGTGTCATCATCAAATAATCTAATGCTAGATTTTGATCTTTATCTACCTGCTTTTCTTTTGATTCAAAATAGAAATTAGGTTCTTCAATTTCACCTTTCAAGTCTGATTCTAATAATAAATAAGCCAGTATTTTGCCTTGCTTATCATCCGCAAAGCTGAGTAATTTATCGTCCGTCACCCCTACTGAAAAATTACCTTTTACTGGTTTTCCATCTTCATCTTTTACTTCGATTTTAAGGTTAACTTTTTCACGAGGAAGGTATTGCTCTTTATCTGTCGTAATATTTATATCTAACGTTTTTTCTTTATTGAGAAAAACCAAACGCTCGGCATGTGGACGTTCTTGAGCATCAAACAAAGTTAATTGAGCTAATCCAATTGGAGCATTTTTAGTTGGAATTTCTAACAAATGAACGCCAGCATTTGCACTTGTAGATATAGTGTTATATATTTTTCCTTGAGATTGCAAAACTAATGTAAGCGACTCATTATCAACGTTTTGCACTTTCACCTGCACTCGATCTTCATCCATACTAACCACTTGCATCACATTGCCCTTTTCCAAAACGACTGGCAAAGGATACTCACCTACGATATTTTGTGGTTGAGTAATTTTTGCAACATATTTATCTCCTTCAAATGCTTTTAAATCAAACGCTCCCATCCCTTGATGATAACTTTTAAATCGGCTAACGATTACTCCATTGGCATTTAAAATATGTCCTTCCACATCGGCAGGTTTACCAAATTCATTCAATGCTTTAAAAGCTACTCGCTGCTCAAAGCCTGCGGTCAAATCGCCCCCCTCAGGGAAAAATTGCAAATCCATTTTATTCAACACAATTGGAATAGAACGAGAAATAGACTCGCCTTGACCATTATATTGTAACAATACATTTACAAGACCATCATTCGTATCTAAATCTTTTGGTAAATCGAATTTAAATTCTACCTGACCTTTCTCATCTGTTTGTGATTTTTGATTGGAAAAAATTTGACCTGCTAAACTCACTTGATAATCAAAAGCAAAATTTGTCAAAGGTGTATTTTTCAAAGTTTTTAAATCTAACTTTGCCACCACTTCATCACCAGCACCATATGCTTCTCTCTGAAAATCCAATTCCATCCGTAAATGTGGTAGTACTGTTTTTTGTAATGTGATATTTCTTTCAAATTGAGTTTTAAAGTTTTTCTGCCAATTGGTATAAGCTTTTATTTTATAAATTCCGCCAACCATTTCAGCAGTTGTTTGAATATCACCTTTGGCAATACCATCTTTAGTCACCAATTTTAATTGCTTCAAGACACCACCGTTTGGAGCGATGAATTCAACATAAATCATATCACTTTTTGCACTTGGTTCTAAAGTATTAGCATCTCTCACGTAGGCACTAAACCAAAGTATTTCACCTGGCTTCAACATTGTTCGATCAAAGTGCAAATACACTTTTTCCTCTGCTCTAAATTGGTGGTAAGTCGATAATTGCTCTTCGATGTTTTGTACAAAAGTCAGATCCGAAGGAATCGTTTTTGTAAAAATATTCGCAGACGAATCAACTGATTTCGGCACAGGATTTATATCAATCGGGGCTTGTCGGCTAATTGGATATGGTCCTTTGAAATCAGGAGGAATTATTTTCCCATCAGTATCTCTTTGTCCTATTTGCGGTGTATTTTTCTCTAAATCATTTCCAGTAGTTATTTTCGTTTCTTGCTCTGTAGTATCTATATTTTCAAAAATGTAATTGTCTTGGGATGTTGTGACAACAATGGTTTCAGCCACAGCAGCACCTTTTGGAATGTCCCCCGTCGGCACGACGAAGTACATCAAAATCATGAGTAAAATTATCATAGCTAAAATATTTTTATAATTGAAAAAAGAAGCACCAGGACGAGGCGGTTCAGGTGGTGGTGTGTTGTCCAACAACGCATCCATCTTCTCCCACGCAGCAGGATTGAATGGTACCTCATGCTGATCGCTGAGTTGTTTTAATCTTTTATTTTGGTCGTTCTTTTTTATATTGCAATACGACTTCTATCGTAATTTTTTAATAATTGCTGCAAGTTTTTTTTTGCAGTAGATAAATGCCACTTGGACGTGTTAATACTAATGTCGAGTAGTTCGGCAATCTCTCGATGTTTATAACCATCGAGTACGTAAAGTGAAAAAACGGCGCGCACCGTGTCAGGCAAATGGTTGAGAGCTTGATACAAATCTTCGGCTACTAATTGGTCGATAATTTCGGGAGCAATTTGCACATCCCGTTCGATATTAAAATCCATAGCTTTATTGTAGCGTTTGTTTTGGCGGATATAATCGATCGAAGTATTAAAAACAATTCGAGCCATCCATCCGCTCAAAGTACCTGTTGCTTTGTAGTCACCAATTGCATTGAAAATTTTTAAAAAAGCACGATTCAGTACATCTATAGCTTCATCCTCATTCTTAGTGTATCGCTTGCAAATCACGACCATCCGCCCGTAGTACTTCGTATAGAGGTACTTCTGTGCGAGCCTGTTTTGCTCTCGACACCCTTGGATTAAGGCTTCGTCTGTACTTTGTTGTGAGTAATGCATTAAGTCTTGACTTATTTATTTTAAATATTAGAGTTTATTCGTTTGACGTTAGACGTTTTACGGTCCCTCATACAATTCTATTTAGAATAAACTCTATTAAAAGTTCAATTATTAGATGAATCAAACTTTCAAATAGTTGTGAAAACTTTTTAGTAAAATTTTCGGTGTTTTTCGACTACAATTAAGACAACGACAATTTGGTTGGAAATGGTTGTAAGGTTTTTTATTTTTTTTTGAAGATAGGGAAAAACGGGATAAAAGGTTAAGCAATTTTCACTTCATATGTAAAAATATCATATCTCAAGTATTAAAAATTATTACAATATCACTAACTTGTATATATCAAAAGAGTTGTTTTTCGCTTTTGATAAAACAACAAAACGCAATTGCTTTTTCTATAAATATCTAACCTGTTAGAATCTCCATCTAACTTCATATTAGTAGATTAGCAATTATTTTTTCACTCAAAGCTAAGCTAAATATGAAGTTTACAACTTTTCCAAAAATCTTTTTTACAACATTAATATTATTAACTCTACTTTATTCTTGTGGAAAAGATGATGATTCATCAACTCAAGTTTGTTGTGGGAGCAAAATTGCTACTGATGCAGACTTTGGTTTTTTCCATAGAGGCCCCTGTTCAACATATTTCTACTTTAGAGTTCTTTCTTGAGAAAGAGGAAAGCATAGATATTTCTATTTATAATGTACTAGGACAACAAGTTAAATTTTTTAATAGTAAGAATCCAATCATAAATGGTAAACATAAAATGGAATTAGATTTAGCAAATTTACCTCCGGGCAATTATATTTTAGAATTAACTTCTGAATCTATGAAAGAAAATATAAAAATTATTAAGCATTAATCTTATTCAATAAATAAAAAAGCAGAACATTAATTAAATGTTCTGCTTTTTCAGTTTCCTTTTTCTATTTTCCTTAAAACGCGTACCCCACACTCCCCCAGAAAGAACGGTATCCCAGGCATAAAGTGAATTTCCTCTACTTTCAATTTCGATTCTTCCGCAATTTGCACTTCATTGCATTCCAAGTTTGTTATATCTTCAGCAGTAACAAAAATTAGAGATAATCAGTATAATTAAGGAAGTAAACATTTTAAAAAGATATTCAATCCCTGAAGAAAATGATTAGATTTCTAATTTTAATTTTAACAATTACATTGTTATCTAAAAATACACAAGCTCAAATAGAATCACAGCTTGGAATATTGGATCTAACTGCGAATGGTGGAATTAATCCTACTACAGGTGTTGCTTGGAAAAGAGGAGATACCTACCGCCTAGTATTTATTTCTAGTACTAGTCGAGACGCTAGTTCTAGTTCAATCAGCGACTACAATACGCATGTACAAAATGCTGCAAACGCTGCAGGCTTGGGTGATGTGAATTGGTATGCAATTGGGTCTACCAATGCTGTTGATGCCATAGACAATACTTTTACAACTAATTCAGATACGGACGGGGCGATTTTTTTGACAAATGGATCTGAAGTGGTGGCAAATAATTTGGCAGACCTTTGGGATGGAACAGTCGACACTCAAATTGATATAGATGAAAATGGAAATCCCACTTCCGTCTCGACTCCAATTTGGACTCCGTGGACGGCAGTTTGGACAGGAACAAATAGCAATGGAACTGCTTCGTCAAGCAACTTAGGTGGAACTAATGTGCGGCTTGGGTTATCAAAAGCAGAATTGAATTTCTGGGTAAATCGTAGTCAAGCAAGCAATTCCAATAGTTTGCCTTTATATGGAATATCTGAAGTTCTTCTAGTTAGTGAAACAGGTGGTGCAGGTATTATTTATGTTACTGGAGATCCAAATGATAACTTAGACTTAAATACTGTTTCTGCAAAAGAAGGTAATGTTGCCTATGATGCAGACACACAAATTGCTTATTTTTATGATCCTTCAGGAACTGATTATGATGGTATTACAACTGGAACTCATTGGATTGCTTTAGATATTTCATCATTAGTTGATCCAATTACGAGTATCATAGTAACCTCAGGAGATGACGAATTAACTGCATCAACAACTGAGGGAGTTACAACCTTATCGTTTGAGTCTGATGCAACTATTTCATTTGCACCTTTAACTAATACATTAACTTTTACGGATCTTGATGGAGATGTAACTAATATTGATCTTTCTGCTCTTACGACTTTAGCAAATGTAACAGCAGCAAATCCCAGTATTACTGTAACAAATACAGGTACAGCAATAGCTCCAGTTTATGAAATTGAAGTAACAGGTGCAGGTACAGCAGGTAATGCAGGAATGGTACCAGTAACAAATGGTGCAGGTACATTGACTTGGACTAACGTTATGGAAGATATAACTGTTAGGAATGATGGTCAAATCATGTTAACATACACAAATAGTATCACTCCATTACCACTTGACTTAAGTCCAATTCCTGAGGCACTAAATATTAATGCCATCAATGCATTACGTACAGCATTATCCCCAGGGGAAACAGGTTTATCAAAGTCTGACACTAATAATACTTTTGGATTACCCTCTCCTACTGGCTCAGGTGTGCTAATCTTTATTAGCAATTAATGCTTATTATTCTTTTTAAAAAATTGGCGATAAAACATATAAACGAACAATTAAAACTAAGGGAGATATAAGTTGAAATCACTTATATCTCCCTTGGTTTTTAACTGTTTTTTGAAAAAAACTAAAAAGTATACTTCACAGTCCCTTTCAAAAAGAACGGCACCCCAGGCGTAAAATGAATTTCCTCCACACTCTCCGTTTCATTTCTTAATCTAGACTCCGTTGCAAATTGCGCTTCATTCCATTCTGTGTCCAATAGATTTTCAACACTTAAACCTAACGTCACTCTCTTAAAAGTATAATTTAAATTAGCATCCACGACAAAGTATCCTTCCGCAACGATTGAATTATCTTCATTGGCAGGACGATCTTTAATATACCGATAACGAAGACTTCCTGTAAATCCATTAGGATGCTGGAAAGATAATCCACCTACTGAAGTCAAGTCTGGAGCCAATGGAATATAATTCGCTCCATCTTCTTCGTCAATGGCTCTAGCGTGAGTATAATTAATATCAGCATTGAAAAAAAGATATTTACCCAACTGATACCGCATTCCAAATTCAAATCCTTGACGACGAGTTTGTCCACTTGGTTCCACGATTCCTGCGTCACCTACATACACAAACTCTTGTTCCAAATATAAATGCCACAAAGCACCATTCAACCACAATCTTGGTAATGGCTTCCAAACTGCTCCCAAATCCGCACCGTAAGCTGCTGGTAATATTTGCTTCCCATCTCTTGCTACAACTACTCGAGTATCATTGGAGTGAAATCCTTTTCCTCCTTTTAAAAATAACTGCCAAGTAGGATTTGGGTTATATATTATTTTTAAGTGTGGAGAAACAATTGCTTGCTGTTCTGAAAGACTCGTATATGTTGGAGCCAACCGATCTTGATAATCAAAAGTAAATGCATCTAATCGCACACTAGGATTAATCATCCATTTTCCAAAATCAAACTCCGCATTTACAAAACCATAAAAATTAGCTTCATCTACATCTCCCAAAGCATATTGCTCAATAATAGTTTTACGATTAGCGGTATGAGATAATTCATTATCATTGACATCATCATATCGTAAACCCACTCCGTAACTCATTTCCAAACCTGTGTTACCCAAAGTATAATTCTGAAATAGTGTACTATTTAACCCAAAAATATTTCGTTGTTCATATTGTCTAATCTGATCTCCATTGATCGTATCATCTAGGAAAAATGTAAAATTAGAAAACAACTCAAAATCATAATTACTGTAAAAGAAATTAGACTTCAAAAATGAATTGTCGTTGATGATTTTGGTATGGGATAAAGCTAAATTAGTCCGACTCGTATTTCCTCCTTCCGTATCATCCACACTTCCAAATCGAGTAATCGTACCATTATCTACTAATCGCTGCGGAATCTGTCCTGACGCATCCCACTTACTTTGAAAGTGAGAAAATAGCACAGAAAGTTTATCTCTATTTTTTAAATCCATTGTATATTTTCCCATCAAATTAATTCGCTTAAAATTCTGAGGAGATTCTACTGGACCATCTGTCAATAAAAATTCAGAAGCAATGTAAGCATTATGACCTTTCTTTTTTTCTAATAAATCTAAAGCTGCAACTGTTCTAAAAGTATTGAATTGACCGACCTCCATTCCAAAAATATTCTGATCTAATTTATCTTTCGTTTTAAAATCTACGTAACCCGCCGTGGTGAAGTTTCCATGGTCAGCATAGTATGGCCCTTTGGCAAAATCAATATTTTCAACTGTTTCTGGTATCAAAAAATGCAAATCTGCATAACCTTGACCATGAGCATGAGAAACCATATTGACCGGCATTCCATCGACATTAATTGCGATATCTGTTCCATGATCAATATCGAATCCTCGAAGAAAAATTTGTTCTGCTTTTCCACCTCCAGCATGTTGGGCAATGAATAGACCCGGCACTTTTCTTAAGACTTCTTGAGATGAATTAACTGGGTTAACTTTCAGATCAATCGCAGCAATTGTGTTGACCGCTTTTACTGAATTAGTGATCGTAACTTGCTCTAAATCAATGGATTCGCCCTCCAAAACAAATTCTACTTCTCGATCAAACGCATCTTGAGTTATTACGTATTTCAAAGTTTTAAAACCTAAAAAAGAGATATTGAGAGTATCATTAAGTTCAACATCATTGATTTTAAATTTCCCAATTTCATTACTCAATGTGTAGTCATTTCCTTTGGACAAAAAGATGTACGCATCAAAAATAGGTGTATTTGATTTATCCAAGACAATTCCTTCGAGACTATGCGCTGCAGCTAAATTTCCGATCAATAAAAATAGTATTAAGTAGGTAATTTTTTTCATGATTATGTTTTTATAAAAATATAATTCAAAGTGATTTAGTTAAAAATACAAAGACATACGATACAGAAATCCTTAATGTGTAACACATTAAGATTTTTCTTTCACCATACTTTCTTCATTAAAAATTAAATAAACTTCGGAGGAGGGTTGGGTATTTTTATAAATACAAATTGAATAGGCAAATTTATCTGGAATTGCTTTTTGGAAAATAAAACACTCCAGTCTACGTTTGAACTTTTTCCGTTAAAAGACTCAATTTTCTTTTTAGTTTCTTGTTCACTTTGAGGTTGCGGTGTTTCTCCCTGCCCATCAATGGAATCATAAAAAGCAGTCAGATTATTATGAGTATGAGTTACTTCCGAGTGGGAATCGTAGCTGTGAATCTGTTCTTGGGAAAAAATAATCTCTGGAATATGACAGATTAAATGCAAAGTTTCAAAAACTGGCTTTTGAAAAACACTAAACACATAACTGAAAATCAGTAAGCCAAATAAAAATGACCGATATGTATTTAAAAGTTTTAACATTGGATTTCGCTACTCTTTAGGTAATAATATCAAACTTAACAAAAAAATGTAATTTCTGTTTCCGTTTTCCTAAAATATATACGAAAGGTTTTAGTGGATAGGATCATTATCAGATGACAATTCTCAAAAAATAATGTTGTAAGTTTGAATTCAAAGTAGATATGATGAGTTAAAGACCAGTTCTTAAAATAAAAAAGCCAAACTATCGAAAATACGATGCTCAGCTCTTAAGTTATCTTTTAGGGTTAAAATTTAAAAGAGAAATTGTTGACCAAAATCATTGATAGCTTTATATCTATCTCTTAATTTTCTTAAATTTCATCATTTTACGATTATAAAAAAACTCCATTTTCTGAAATCAAAAGGAAATGACATAAAACGTCCTTTTGAACAAGCGAATAAAATATAGCTAAAATAATTTAAACCAATATCAAGTTCTATTTTTCATCTTTTTCTAAAAAAAACTCTTCCCCCACTTAAGAATAAGCTATCAATATTTGGTTCACCGAAGTTTCTCTATCAACTCTTTCGACAGATTATTATGATAAATGGAATTGGTCGTCAGAAGTGTTCCTTGAATTCCGCTACTCGTTTCGATTACATAAAGAATTGACCTGGAATCGGCACTACTATCATCCCCTTCAAAATGAATCACTTCCTCCACATTAAATTCTACTGGGGAAAAATCTTTATCTAATTTTTCACAACGTAGTCCTTTATCTAATAAATTAAAATCATAACTATAACCTTTGGATTTAAGATCATTAAGTGCTTCGACTAGATTATCGTAATTTCTCATGATGTTTGATTTTTTGATTCAAAAAAAATAACCTCAACTAGTATTTCAACATTGAAATATCGTTGAGGTTAAGTGCTAAATATCGGATTAATATGATTTTTATTTCTTTTTAATAATAACTTCCCACTCCTACGCCAAGTTGACCTTGCCAATTTCTGATCTGAAAGTTATTGGTTGGAATTGGTGCGACATCAGATGGAATCCATTCGTTATTTTCCAATTCTACCCAACGAAACATAGCGGAAGGTTGCATAAATGACTTAACATTTTCTCCAATAAAATTCTGCAAGTTGATATTGGTCAAATGCGATTCATGAGCATTCCATCTCATATCTTTTGTGGTATTGATTGAATGTAAATCCTCAAATTGTTGAACACTTGCTGTTGAAAGAAAATCTTTATGAGCGACCGTTGAAAAATTTGGGGCATCCCAACTAGATACATTTGCTTCACTTGTCAAGGTATTCGCTAGTCTCACTTCAAAAGATTGAAGCTTTAAATCATTTATTTTGTTTTGTTGATTAAGTAAACTAGGCTCTTTCAACATCATACTAACAATACTCATCATTTCTGCTGAAACTAAATCAATCTGGTGAATCTGAATAAGTTTAAAATCTTTTGACAATGAGTTGTTGCTTTGTCCGATCATGAATGTGTTCGTTTGAAGAACAAAAATTACGGCAAGAAAAAAAATTGTATTTTTCATAATTACTCATTTTTTTATGTGAAAAATTCAAAATATTATTTTTACTATCTTTTTTAAAAGTATTACTACCATAACATTACTAATTGATATTTGTTCAGTCCAAACTGAAAAATTTTAATATTTTCTTAACTTTTATTCTGAATCTATTTTAAGTATTCAAAAAACTCTTCTAAATAGCTTTCTCCCGCTCTTTTTCCATCAAAAAAAAAAATTCACAACTAGTTAACAAACTTTCTAAAAAATCTTTTGTTTCTTTGTGGTACTGGCGGAACTAAAATATTACCGTTTGATTTTTCGCCAATAAAAAACTACACAAAAAGAGGTTCAAAAGATGATTACAAAAGAACTCATTATTCAAACTGCTACTCAATTATTTGTGGAAAATGGTGTAAAAACCGTAACCGTTGATAAAATTGTCAAACAGTTACGTACCTCTAAGCGCACGGTATACAACCACTTTGATAATAAAACAGAATTACTCCGCGCTTGCCTTGCAGTTTATCATCAAAAAATAAAAACGGAAAACGAAACGATTATTAATGCAGCTCCAAATGCAATTGCAGCACTCGGCAGTATGCAACATGAAATCGTCAAAAGAACTTACCAAGTCAACCCTAATTTTTTCAGCGACATCATTCATTATCATCCAGGTTTATTGGAAGAATCTTATCGAAGTACCAACAATTTCGCTCATCAGCAAATCCTAGATATTGCTCAATGGGGAATTGAGGATGGTATTTTCCAAGCAGACATGGACATTGATGTGGTGGGGAAAACGGTTTTGGTCATGCTTAAGTTATTGAAAGACAACAACCTTTTCCAAATAAAAAAATACAGTAAAGAACGCCTCACCTTCGGAACACTAGTCCCCTATTTAAGAGGTTTATGTACTCCAAAAGGAGTTCGGCTTTTAGCAAAACAAGAAGAACTATTTAAAATATCCATATAACCGTAGAGAAACTGTCCTTCCAGAATTTTTGATTCTGGAAGGACTCAACTACAAATTAAACTAGATTAAATGAACATCAACAGTTCCCTAAGTAAAACACCCATCGCAGTCATTGGTATGTCTGCCATGTTCGCAGATGCGAAAAATTTGGAAGAGTTTTGGACGAATATTTTACAGTCCAAAGACAGTATCAAAGAAGTACCAGCCGATCGTTGGTTGATCGAAGATTATTACGACCCTGACATGTTTGCAGAAGATAAAACTTACTGTAAGGTTGGTGGGTTTATTCCAACAATTGATTTCAATCCAATGGAATTTGGCTTGCCGCCAAATATTTTGGAAGTAACTGATGCAAGTCAATTGCTAGCTTTAGTTGCTGCACGTGATGCATTTGAAGATGCTGGCTATGGTCGAAAATCCGCAAAATTCACCGCTGAATTAAAAGCAAAAACAGGCGTAGTAATTGGCGTTGGTGGTGGTCAAAAATTGATTACACCATTGACTGGTCGATTGCAATATCCAGTTTGGGAAAAAGCGTTGCGATCAAGTGGGATTGCTGAAAACGATATTCCGCCAATCATTGAAAAAATGAAAAAGGCATACATCGGTTGGAATGAAAATTCATTTCCAGGGATGTTGGGAAATGTAATTTCAGGAAGAATCACGAATCGTTTTGATCTTGGAGGAATTAATAGTGTAGTGGATGCAGCCTGTGCTGCTTCATTGAGTGCGATGAAAATGGCATTGAGTGAATTAGTGGAAGGTCGATGTGATATGATGTTGACAGGTGGAGTTGATACGGATAATTCTCCTTTTATGTATATGAGTTTTTCTAAAACTCCTGCTTTTTCTAAATCTGGAAAAATCACTCCTTTTGCAGATGATGCTGACGGAATGTTGATTGGGGAAGGTCTTGGAATGTTAGTCTTAAAAAGATTGGAAGACGCAGAACGAGATGGTGACAATATCTATTCTGTCATTAAAGGTATCGGAACTTCAAGTGACGGACGTTTCAAATCAGTTTACGCACCTCGCCCATCTGGACAAGCAATGGCGATGGAAAGAACTTACGAAGATGCTGGATATGGTGCTGATACTGTTGGTTTAATTGAGGCGCATGGAACAGGAACTGGTGCAGGTGATGCTGCTGAACTTACATCAATGAATATGGTTTTTGGGAAAAACAATCCGAAGAAACAACACATCGCATTAGGTTCTGTCAAATCACAAGTAGGTCATACCAAAGCTGCTGCTGGTTCTGCTGGAATGGTCAAAGCTGTATTAGCATTACATCATAAAGTATTGCCTCCTACTATTAATGTAGAAAAACCTAGTACAAAAGTTAACATTGAAGATACCGCTATGTACGTCAATACTGAGGCTCGACCTTGGTTGCGAAATGGACATCCAAGACGAGCAAGTGTAAGTGCATTCGGTTTTGGTGGAATCAATGTTCACATTACAATGGAAGAATATCAAGGGAAAAAGCGTTCTGATTTCAGATTGCATGAACCTTTTAAAACAATCAGTTTGCAAGACACGACTCCTGCAAAATTGATCGAATTATTAGCGATTACTTCTGAAGTTATTTTGGAAAATGGAGAACGTGCTTTTGATGATTTAGTAAAAAAATCAAAGGAAACTGTTTTTGAAAAAAATAATGCACGTATTTCTTTTGTCGTAAAAAACAATGAAGAGTGCGTTGATTTTTTACAAACAGCTATTCAAACATTGCAAGCTAATCAAAGTGAATGGTCGCATCCAAAAGGCATTTATTACCGACCAAATGGAATGGATACAAATGGAAACGTTGTTGCGCTGTTCTCAGGACAAGGTTCACAATATGTGGGCATGGGCAAAGAATTAGCCAACGCATTTCCAGAAGCAAGGGAAGCATTTGCTACAGTAGATGGTATTTTTTACAAAGAAAATTTACCTGCACTTTCTAAAACGATTTTCCCGATTCCAGTTTTTACTGACGAAGAAAGAAAAGCACAACAAGTTACTTTGACACAAACTCAAAATGCTCAACCAGCGATTGGAGCAATGAGTATGGCTCAATATAAAGTTGTTCAACGTGCAGGTTTTAAACCAAACTTTACGGCTGGTCACAGCTTTGGTGAATTGACAGCTCTTTGGGCTGCGGGAGTTTATGATGACAATACATTTTTAGCATTAGCAAAAACTCGTGGAGCCGCTATGGCCACTTCGAATCCAAATGCTGATGCAGGTTCAATGCTAGCTGTAAAAGCTTCAGCAGAAGATGTACAACCAGCTATCGCAAATATTGAAGGTGTAAAAATTGCCAACATCAATTCTAACCAACAAGTGGTTTTAGGAGGAAGTACTCCTGCTATCCAAAATGCTTTAACACAATTAAAAGCACAAGGATTTAGAGTAGTTCAGTTACCTGTTTCTGCTGCTTTCCATACTGAATTTGTTAAGCATGCTCAGCAGCCATTCGCAAGTTTTGTGCACACTCAAAAATTCAATAAACCACAAATTCCAGTTTATGCAAATTCTACTGGAACTGTTTATCCAGATAATTTGAATGAATTAAAAACGATTTTAAAAGGGCAAATTTTAAATCCTGTTTATTTTAAAAATCAAATTGAAAACATTCATGGAGCAGGTGGACGAGTCTTTATTGAATTTGGACCAAAAGGTGTTTTGACTAACTTGGTTAAAAACATTTTGAAAGGAAAAGATCACACAGCAATCGCAATGAATGCTAATGATAAAAAAGATTCTGATTTACAATTCCGACAAGCAATTGCGCAATTATCAGTCTTGGGTGTTCAATTAAATAATGTTGATCCATACAAAAAAGACTTGGCAGCGATTCCTGCAAAATCTAAAATGAATGTAGCAATCAGCGGTAATAATTATGTATCTCCACCAACTAAAAAAGCTTATACCGATGTAATGGATAATGGCTTCCAAGTATCAGGTGGGCAAACTAAAATTGTAGAAAAAGTTATTGAAAAAATAGTTGAGGTAGAAAAAGTAGTTGAGGTGCCAGCGGCAACAAATCAATTTATTAATCAAATCGAATCAGAAGAAGAAATTATGAATAAGCAAGCATTAGAAATCATCAAATCTGCGTTGGAAACTTTTAATTCTAACCAAGCTAAGTCACTCGCAATTTTTGAAAAATTCATGGGCGACCAAAATCAACAGTCACAACAATTGTTGAATTTATTACAGCAACAAATGAATGCGACAACTAATGCACCAGTTGCAAAAGCAGTTGCTCAAGCAACTCCAGTTCAAGTTGCACCTATCGTAAGTGAAACTCCAGTTTACTCTAACGGGAATGGAAGTAGCAATGGAAATGGATCACATACTGCTGCTAAAGTAGCTGCACCGATTGCAGTTGCTCCAGCACCGACTACAGGTGGAGGTGGAGATACTTCAAAATTAGAAGCAGCATTATTAGAAGTGGTTTCCGAAAAAACTGGTTACCCATCAGAAATGTTAGAATTAGGAATGGACATGGAAGCAGATTTAGGAATTGATTCTATCAAAAGAGTAGAAATTTTTGGAGCACTAACTGCTCAATATCCTGAAATGTCAGGCATCAATCCAAACGAATTAACTGAACTAAGAACACTTGGAGAAATCGTGGATTACGTTTCTGCTAAAGGTGGAAATGCAGTTGCTAATAATGCAACTACTAGCAGCACTCCAGAAGCAATCACAACAGTCAACACTCCTGCTCCATCAGTAGTTGCTCCGACAACTAGCAGCGACACTTCAAAATTAGAAGCTGCATTATTAGAAGTGGTTTCTGAAAAAACTGGTTACCCATCAGAAATGTTAGAATTAGGAATGGACATGGAAGCTGATTTAGGAATTGATTCTATCAAAAGAGTAGAAATCTTCGGAGCATTAACTGCTCAATATCCTGAAATGTCTAGTATCAATCCTAACGAATTAACTGAGTTAAGAACGCTTGGCGAAATCGTGGATTATGTTTCTGCTAAAGGTGGAAATGCAGTTGCAAATAATGCAGCAGCAACTCCAGCAGTTGCAGCAGTACCAGTTGCAGCTCCAGCAACAGGAGGAGTGGATAATGCAGAATTAGAAAAAGCATTATTAGAAGTGGTTTCTGAAAAAACTGGTTACCCTGCTGAAATGTTAGAATTAGGAATGGACATGGAAGCGGATTTAGGAATTGATTCTATCAAAAGAGTGGAAATTTTCGGAGCATTAACTTCGCAATATCCAAGCATGGGAGATATCAATCCTAACGAATTAACTGAATTAAGAACTTTGGGTGAAATCGTTGATTACGTTTCCTCAAAAAAGGCATAAGCGGAACAGTTGCGCCCAAGCCTGTTACGCAAAATAAAATTGTTGAACCTGTTGCAACTAGCAACGGTTCAACAATCATAACTTCCGATTTCCATGGTGTGGAACGAAGCGAAGTTGGGCTAGAATATTTACCTCAACCTGATTATTTGGAATTCACTTTACCAAATACGCACATCGCATTGGTTACCAATGATGGGTCGGATTTGACTTCAAAAGTGATTGCTCAATTGGAAGCAAAAGGCAATAAAGTAGTTGCTTTAAACTTACCAAACCAGGCAAGTAAAATTTCAACTAATGGAATTGATTTAGAAAGTCATTCTGATGAGGCGGTAAAAAATGCTATTGAAAAAATTCGAACTCAATATGGTGAAGTAGGAAGTTTTATCCACTTGCATCCTCACTTCGAATTTCAAAATGGAAATTTTGTCCAACACTTTCCAGCGGAAAGACAAGTTGTAAAAACATTGTTTTTCTTAGCCAAGCATTTACAAAAACCTTTGAATGATTTAGGTCAAACTCAACGTGCTAATTTCGTAACCGTTACTCGAATGGATGGAAAATTAGGACAAGGAAAAAGAGGAAATGTAAGTGTAGTCGGAGGAGGAATTACTGGTTTGGTGAAATGTCTAAACTTAGAATGGTCTCCTGTTTTTTGTAGAGCAGTTGACATCCAACCTGAGTTATCTTCAGACGTAATTGCAACACAAGTTATCGCTGAATTACATGATCCAAATGTGCGAAATATGGAAGTGGCTTTCTCTGAAAAAGGAAGAGCCACCACTAGCGTAACAAAAGTACAATTAACTGACAATCAACCAATTACAACTAACGCAACAAAAGATTCTGTTTTCTTAGTGAGTGGTGGAGCAAAAGGTGTAACAGCTACTTGCGTCATCGAAATGGCAAAAGCATTTCAATGTAAATTCATTCTTTTAGGTCGTTCAGATTTTAGTTTTGAAGTGCCTGAATATGCTAAAAATGAAGATGATGAAGGCGCATTAAAACGATTGATCATGAACGATTTTAAAGTTCGTGGAGAGAAACCAAGTTTGCCAGCGGTTAAGAAAATTTATAAAAACATTGCTGCGAAAAAAGAGATTGAGGATACTATTTCTCAAATCAAAAATCACGGAGCAGAAGTCGCTTATATTAAAGGTGACGTGACGAATCCTGCAAGTTTCAAAGCTGAGTTAAACAATGTTGTTGCTCGTTTTGGAAAAATCACAGGAGTTGTTCACGGAGCAGGAAGATTGGCTGATAAATATATTCAAGATAAATCAGAATCAGATTTTGAAAATGTATTGTCTGTAAAATTAGATGGTCTTTTGAGTCTTTTCCAATCGGTAGATATTCATAATTTAGATCACCTAGTATTGTTTTCTTCAGTAGCTGGTTTTTATGGAAATGTTGGCCAAACTGACTATGCCATCGCCAATGAAATTTTAAGCAAAGCAGCTCACCTTTTCAAAAAGAATCATCCGAACACTCATGTCTCTGCCATCAATTGGGGAGCTTGGGATAGTGGAATGGTTAGCGGTGAATTAAAAGCTCAATTCGAAGCAGCAGGTGTTACTTTAGTGAATAGCGAAGGCGGCGCAGCAATGATGGTAAACGAAATGAATACTGCTTATTCAAATCAACCTCAAGTAATTATCGGAGGAACTTTGCCTGCAGGAATTAGTCACCTCGGCGAAGTACGAACACATAAGATTCATAGAAAAATTGAATTGAAAAATAATCCATTTTTGATGCACCATGTTATCCAAGGCAATGCAGTTTTACCTGTAGTTAATGCTTGCGGATGGATGGCTCAAACTTGCGAAAAAATCTATCCTGATTTTAAAGTTTTTCAAGTAAAAAATACAAAACTCTTTAAAGGTATTGTCTTCGACGGAAGTCAAAAAGAGGATTACATTATCGAGTGTAAAGAAATCGAAAAGAACGAATCTGAAATTATTTTTGAAACTACAGTTTTGAGTGAAGGAGGAAAATTACCGACTTACCACTACAAAGCAACTGTTATTTTAAAACATAAAAAAGCGATTCCAACTGCTCCAAAATTCAATCATCAAACTAGTGGAACTTACTCTCCAACGGACGGTGCAATTCTCTACAAAGATGGTTCGCTTTTCCACGATACTTATTTCCGAGGCATCGAACAGATTTTAGATTGCACGGAAAATCAAATCGTACTGTCTTGCAAAGCACCTGATGTACCGCTTTCAGAACAAGGTCAATTTCCAGTTATTTCTGTGAATACTTTTTTTACTGACATCCAATATCAAGGTATGGTGGTGTGGGTTCAAAAATATAACGATGGAGCAAAGAGTCTTCCATTGCAAACTGATTCTGCGATTTTGTACAAGGATATTCCTATGGGAAAAGAATTGTTTGTCAATGTAAAAATTGAGGAGTCGAGTGATTTTAAAATGATCGCAACATGTACTGTTTACGATGACCAAGGAGATGTTTACATGCTAACAGAAGGAGCAACAGTAACAGTATCAAAAGGATTAGAATGGTAACGTAGCTGCTGACTTTAGTCGGCAGTAAAAAAAAGAGCAAAGCGATTTTTTTAAAAAATCAAAAATGGTTCTTCATTCAATTCTCCACTTTTTTTTCCTTGATGAAAAAAAAGTTCGCAAAAAAAAATCAAGACTTTATTTGATTTTGGAACAGTTCTACATTTTGAATCTTAGCCACACAGCCCAAACTCAAAAACCAAGAAACTCTAAGCTCGTTCCTCGCTAAGTGTTTCTAAGGTTTTTTCAAACAGGGCTGCAACACAAAGCCAACGCCTAAAATCCAAAATAAGAACTGTAACCAAAATCAAATAAGGTCTAGGGAAACCATCAACGTTTTCCCTCCAATTGACAAAAGAATCAGTTGGAACAAAATCAAAATCCCTAAAATTTAAAATTCAAAAATTCTTTAGGGAAAGCTTTCTCGAGTTATGGGGCGGGCAGGGCACGGCACGGCGAAGAGCATTTTTTTCGCCAAGAATTTTGCTTACTTTTTTTCGAATGAAAAAGTAAGTCGCCGAAGGCAAACGTAACAAGAAGAACAATCTCAATAATTTCTAAAACATAAAATTGAAAGAAAATTATTCAAACAGAAAAATGAAAAAATCAATTTTCATATTCTTACTAACTTTCATAATTGTATTGAACGCTCTCAATGCTCAACAACCTATTAATGTAACAATGGATTATAACGCTCGATTCGATGAAATAATTAATACTGATTCTAAATTCAAAACCATAAAAATGGAAACTCCTGTTAACAACAGTATAGTTTCTCCAAGAGTAAATTTGAAATACAATCCAACAAAGGAATATTCAAATTATTTCATTCAGTATAGCTTTTGTGCAGGAAATTATAAGGAAGATGAAGTATTGAGTTTTATGGCAGACGCTTTTGCAGATAGTAATAGAGATATTTTTCAAGGCATCGAACAATTCCCATGCAATTGCGTGAAAAAATATCCTGAGGTAAAAAATCAATTTATCAAATACTTCGAAAGTAAAAATTATTCAACTTCTGAATCTCTTTACATTCGAAATAAATTTTTCCTTTTCCAAATCAATAATCTTTTTCCAAACACATTAAAACTGATAAATAATTATTTTATAAAAAGAAAGAATCAAAATGAAATTCTAAATGGAGAGTTTCGATTTTTAACTCGACTTATACAAGTAGGAGAAGAAGAAAGAGCCTTGGAGTTACTTGATTTTTTTATTCAAGAACTTTCCTCAGGAAAGATTCTATTTCTCGGTGATAATGATTTGAATAGTAAAGAAAGTGTCTTTGCATTATTAATCTTTTCTAAAAATGAAAAGATCTCTAAAAAAGCTATTGAACTTACAACTAAGTTTTTCAAAGAAAATAACACATCTGAAGTAGGTGCATTAATTAAATTTATTGATATCAATTTATACTCAGCAATTATTAAGAAAAGATTTTATAAAAATCAAAAAGCAGATTTATCTGATAATCAAAAAATGCGAGCATATGTTCATGATATGATTGAAGTCTCAGGAATATTGGGAAAAGAAATGGGAAAGGAATTATGGGAGAGTATTAAAGAAGATAATAGATTAATATCCGTAGAATCATTTATTCAAGATTTAACATACATATTTAATAACATAATTTTAGATTCTAAACTTTCAAACAAGGAAAGAATTGACCTTATAAATTATTATAGAAAAAATAATAGATTCATTTCAGATAATACAACTATAAATAGTTACTATGATTTTAAATTTTACATCCATTTTATCTATTTAGCTTTTCCAAATATTACGAAAGAAGATTTACAAATACACATTCCCAAAAAGTATAATAAAGATACAGATATTGATTATGCATGGAAATATGCTTTAGGTTACGCAGATAATAATAAGACAACTAATTTATCTAAGAATAAATTAATTGAGTTTCAAACAGAATTGAAGAAACTCAATATTTTAGAAAATGATTTCTCTGAGGAGATTGACCAATATCAAATATTCCTTCTTACTCGCTACTCAACAAGGTTTTCTGAACGGGAATACCTTCATTCTCTAATTAATAAATCAAAGAAAATTTTACACTTTGATGCAGAAGGTGGGTATGTACCTTTAAATTATGTGAAGCTATTTGAAGAAGAATTCCTACCAATTCTACAACGTGAACAAATATTTGGTTTAAGAGTAAATCAAAAAGTTCAAAACATTGGAGATAAATTAAATTACACAATCCAAATTATTTCAGATAATGAAATAATAGGTTTCGAATATATTGATAATTCTGACTTTTATAATCCACAATTATTTGTAAAAGCTCTTAATCAAGCTTTAATGAAGTTAGGTACTAAATTAAGATTCGTCTATTTTGATACAGAAGACCAGACAGCAAGGTATGGGTTACTTGAACCTAATACTATTGTACTTTTTATGAAAAAAAACAATGTTCAAATTGGAGCAATTTCATCACATGATGGACTAATGAATTGACGCATACAAAATAATTAAATGACCAAAATAGCAATAATAGGAACCTCAAATCTTTTCCCAGGCTCTTCCACAACAGAAGAATTCTGGCAAAACCTAATGCAAGAAAAGGACCTTACGTCACTTGCAACCAAGGAAGATTTTGGTGCCGACCCACAACATTTTTTCCATCCCGAAAAAGGAGCAGTCGACAAATGTTACTCTCTTCGAGGAGGTTACATTCGGGATTTCAAATTCGATCCAAACGGTTACGAATTACCAGCCGATCTTTTGGCAACACAAGACAAATTATATCAATGGTCACTCTACGTCGCCAAAGAAGCATTAAAAGATAGCGGCTACGACAACCAAAAAGACATCCTCCAAAAGTGCGGCGTCATCCTTGGAAATTTATCTTTCCCAACAAGTACTTCTCACCAATTCATGTCATCAGTTTACACTCGTACAACAGAAGCTGCGGTGCAAAACTTACTCAATGACAAGAATTTTAAAATAAAAAATAACAAACAACACACGCAAAACGACATCCTCGATTACACCCCCTCTCAAATGGTTACCAAAGCATTGGGATTAGGTGCAAGTCATTACACTTTGGATGCAGCGTGTGCAACTTCATTATACGCCATCAAATTAGCTTGCGATGAATTAGTAACTGGAAAATCCGATATGATGTTGGCAGGTGCAGTTTGTGCTTCTGATCAATTATTTATCCATATGGGATTTTCTATTTTCCATGCCTATGCACCACATGGAAAAAAATTCGTTCCGATGGATAAAGATTCCGCAGGCCTAGTTTCTTCAGAAGGTGCAGGGATGGTAGTCTTGAAAAGATTAGAAGATGCAGAGCGAGATGGAGATAATATTTTAGTAGTCATAGGAGGTATTGGTTTGTCGAATGATGGACGTGGAAAATTCCTTTTAAGTCCTCATCCAAAAGGCCAACGACTAGCTTTTGAGCGAGCATACGAATTAGGACAAATTTCTGCAAAAGACACAGATTACCTTGAATGCCACGCAACCGGAACTCCACTTGGTGATGTTACCGAGTTAAATTCTATTTCAGATTTCTTCGCTACGCAAAATGTAAAACCATTGTTAGGTTCTGTAAAATCAAACATGGGGCATTTGCTTACAGCAGCAGGAATGACAGGTTTGTTGAAAGTTTTGTTGTCGATGCAGCATGAAGTGATTCCTTCAAATATCAATTTGGAAGAATCCGTAAAAGCTGAAAATGGTTGGATGGGTGAAACTCAATTAATCAACGAAGCGACACCTTGGACAAATAAAAATAAACAAGCAGGAATTAATTCTTTTGGATTCGGTGGAACGAACGCTCACATGGTCGTTCAAAATTATGATAAAAATCAACCTCGAACAAAATCTGATACACCTGTAGAATTGCACCCAATGTCGATCATCGGAATGGATGCTCATTTTGGAGATTGCACCAACCTAGAAGATTTCTATTCTACCATTTATAATGGAAAACAACATTTTCGAAATTTACCAAAAGGTCGATGGAAAGGTTTTGATGATAATAAAAACTTGCTTCAACGATTCGGTTTCGAAGATGGCAAAGCACCAAAAGGAGCTTACATTGAAGATTTCGAAATTGATTTATTACGCTATAAAATTCAACCAAAAGAAGCGGAAACTTTAGAGCCTCAACAAGCTTTAATTCTCAAGGTAGCAGACAATGCAATCAAAGACGCAGGTTTAGATGAAAGCTCAAATGTAGCGGTTTTAATTGCAATGGAATCTGAGTTAGCGATTCATCATTACTTGGCTCGTTGGGATGTAACTTGGCAATTAAAAGAAGCTTTAAAAGAAAATAACATTGAACTCACAGGTGAGCAAGAAAAAGAGTTGGAAGAGTTGTGCAAAAATGGAAATTATTTTCGTGAAGGTTCACAAACGCCAAGTCAGCACACAAGCTTTGTAGGTAACATTATGGCGAGTCGAATTGCTGCACTTTGGGATTTCTCAGGAGCAGCATTTACCGTTTCAGCTGGTGAAAACTCAGTTTTTAAAGCATTAGAAATTGCACAGAATTTATTGTCACTTGGAGAAGTTGATGCAGTCGTTGTTGGAGGAGTTGACTTTGCTGGTGGTTTAGAAAATGTTTTACTCCGAAATCAAAAAGATAAAATAAATCAGAATGGTCAACCAAGTATTTC
>JBGCFD010000171.1:0-15655 GCA_045106765.1 Saprospiraceae bacterium
ACCCTTATATCTTGATTCCGAACATTTTCAGAATTTATTTGCCAAAGAAGCATGGAGAAAAGTTTCTATCGAGTGTTTGTTATAAAAATGAATACATTCTTTAATGAATTCTTTTTCATGTGGCTTTCAACTGGTTATGTTCTTGTTTGCCATAAAAACTATAATCCTCCATGCTTAATAAAACCTAACTAAAACTCTATTTTTTGAATCTTAAATCTTTATCTAAGATTTTAATGCTTTTTATGAATTATTCTCTTTTCGTTTATCGCTTATTCTTTGTCCGTAATTCATAATGTAAATTTCAGGGTTAAAACTGAATTTCCCAAGAATTTGATATGGACAAGGCTATGACAGGGGTTGGACAAAACTTGGACAGGTTTGTTAAATTCTGTTAAAATGCTTGAAAAATAGAGGTTTTTAAAGATTGGACTAAAAAAAAGGGTTGGACAAGTAGATTTTTTGATAATTTATTTGACATTTAAAAAATAAATAATTTTCTATCTAATTATTAATGAAAACAATAAGGAATATTGACAATTCTTATTTTTATTTAAATTTTTTGAGGTAAAATTATTCTATTTAGAATAGTCCAAAAAAGAACTATAGGAGGTAAGTTTATTAAGATCGAAGAAGTAGTGTATTAGAATGAGCAAAGTACTTTAAAATTTCATCTTGATTGTCTGGAATTTTAAGGAACTTTGCGGTAAGAATATAAAATAAGAGCTAAGTTTTTTACTCCATCAAATTTTAAAGAAATTTTTAGAATGAATAAATTTTCAATAATCCTTTTCCTTTTTATCTTTTTTTCATGTGAAAAAGACACGACTAAAGAAGCAATCAAAGAGAAGGAAGTAAGTTATGTGGCTACGGGAACACAACAAATGATTGACAGTATTTCAGTTATTTATTCCAAGACAAATTTTTGGAAACATCCATATGCTTCAATTGAATCTGCAGATTTGATGGAAAAAAAGATAAATGAGTTGCGTCAAAGTAATAAAATGGATTGGCAACTTTATATCAGATTTGGTTTAGTATGCCTTAATGCTGGAGAAACTGAAAAAGCATTAAGAATTATTGAAGAAGCCAAAAATAAATTTCCACAGTTTGCTACACTCACTCCAAATTCTAAACAACTTTATGATGCTTTAGCTATCGCTTGGCTTCGAAAAGGAGAGCAAGATAATTGTATTCTAAATCACTCAGCGGAATCATGTGTTTTTCCAATAAAAGGAAAAGGAATTCATACCAATCGAGAAGGTTCTGAAAAAGCCATTGACCTCTATAAAAAAATCTTAAAAACATTTCCTAATGATTTGGAAAGTCGTTGGTTAATCAACATTGCTTATATGACTTTAGGAGAATATCCAGGAGGAGTACCTGCGGAATATTTGCTTGAACCTAAACAAATAGAATCTGATTATGACTTGCCGGAGTTTTCCAATATTGCGATGTCAATTGGGTTAGATATCAATGATTTATCAGGAGGGACAATTACAGATGATTTTAACGGAGATGGGATGATTGATATTCTGGCATCTTCATGGGGGATGAAAGATCAGATTCGTTTTTTTATAAATGATGGGAAGGGATCTTTTATCGATAAATCTGAGACGGCTGGTTTGAAAGGTGTAACTGGAGGTTTGAATTTAAAGCAAGCAGATTACAATAATGATGGACACCTTGATTTTTTAATTCTTCGTGGAGCATGGCATCCGCTTGCCGAAATAGGAACTCAACCTAATTCATTATTTAAAAATAATGGTGATGGTACCTTCGATGATGTAACGATTGCTGCCGGATTGTACAGCGTACACCCAACTCAGACGGCGACTTGGTTAGATTTTGATTTGGATGGAGATTTAGATTTGTTTGTCGGGAATGAAACTTCGAATCAAATGGAATCGCACCCATGTGAATTTTTCCTAAATAATGGTGATGGAACTTTTACAGATATTGCTAAAGAAATTGGTCTAGATATAAAAACCTATGCTAAAGGAGTCAATAGTGGCGACATCAATAATGATAATTTGCCAGATCTTTACATTAGTAGTATGAGTGGCGGAAATTTTTTATTTGTCAATCGAGGAGGAGAAAATGCAAGAACATGGAAATTCGAAAATATCTCAAAAAAGGCAGGCGTAGAATTACCTCTTAAGAGTTTTGCCACTTGGTTTTTTGATTTTGATAATGATGGTTTGGAGGATATTTATGTTGCCTCATTTGATGATTATGCTTTTAAAAAACAGGCTTCGGAAGTTCTTGCAGGCTATTTAGGCGAACCTTTTCAAGGCGAACATCCAAGGCTTTTTAAAAACCTAGGAAATGAAAAATTCAAAGATATTACGAAGCAAGTGAAACTTGACAAGGCAGTTCATTCGATGGGATGTAACTATGGAGACTTGGATAATGATGGGTTTCTTGATTTTTATTTAGGGACTGGAGCACCTGATTATCGGGCGATTGTTCCCAATAGAGTATTTCGAAATAGCCAAGGAAAAGTTTTTCAAGATGTAACTACTGCTGGACGATTTGGTATTCTACAAAAAGGACATGGGGTGAGTTTTGCTGATTTTGATAATGATGGAGACCAAGATATTTACTCGGTTATGGGTGGAGCATTTTCAGGGGATGTATTTCAGAATGTATTTTATGAAAACCCTGGAAACAAAAATAACAAATGGATAACGATTCAATTGAAAGGAGATGAAACCGTTAATCAATCAGCCAAAGGAGCTCGGATTAATTTAGCAGTTGAAATGGAAGATGGTAGTACTCGTAATATTTATTCGACTGTAACTTCAGGAGCAAGTTTTGGAAGTAATAGTCTTCAACAAGAGATAGGTTTAGGTACTGCAAAATCAATTATTAATCTTTCTATAAAATGGCCAGATAAAAAGAATGAATATTTAACTTATGGAAAAGTTGATATGGGAAAAAAAATTATAGTTTCTAAAAATTCAATAGAGGTTAAAGAAATACCATTTGTGCCTATTCAATTTGTGAAAAAAGAAATGAAACACGATCATCATCATTAGAGTAAAGTCTGAATCGTTGATCATTTAATTGCTATGCACTTGGTCAAGAATTTCTATGCCATATTTCCATAGAATATGATAGGGAATATATTCAATTTCAGCAGATTGATTGGCAAAAACGATTTCAGCTTCATTAAGTAGTTTGAAATAATCTGCGGTATGTTTTTTAGTATCTTCAGGTTGGAAACCATATTTGGCAGAAACTTCTAACATTTTGATAAATAAAGCAGTTCGATAAGTATCGTCCTCTTTTTTGAGATGGCGAGAGTTGTATTTAGATAAAGCTTCAATTCGTTGATAAGCATCATCAAACTTGGCTCGATTCCAAAGAAAAAAAACTTGGATAATTAAAATTGGAATATTGAGACCCCGTTTGTCTTGAGAATAGGCTGGTGAGACACTATTTAAAAACTTTCTTACTTTAAATTTTTTGTCGGATTTTACTTCGTCACCTGTCACTCCAATTTCTACCAAAAAGTAAATATAGGCTTCATGTAAAATCCATCTATCTTTGATTGCAGGAAGTAGATGTTTAAAACCTCTAGATTTTTCAGCAGTATGGAAGAGTTCCCATGCTTTGTTATGTTCTGAAGTATACAGGCAGAGTAGGAGGTGATTTTCGAGAGTGCGAAACCAATCGTGCTTGCCTACTTTAGCTAAAGAATAACATTTTTCAATGGCAGTTTTTCCTTCCTCATAATTGCCTAGTTGCATGGAACAAATTACGGATTGGTATAGGAATGCTAGTTGAGCGGCTTTGTGATTATAAGGTTTATTTTCAAAATAAGTTATTCCAGCCTGACAGATTTCATTAGTTGATTTGAAGTCATTAACACTCATATAAAGCGTCACACCTATCATATATCCAAAACTATTAAAAATAAAAGAATCTACTTTCCCTAAGTGTTGGATAATATCTTCGTAGTCTTTTTTATAAATATCAAATAAATGATTTTGAGTAGCTTTTGATTTAGCATAGTGTCTAATTAGAGAAGTGTATATAGACTCAGCTTGAATTTCTAGCAATAATATTTTTGAATATTTTTCAATAATGTTTGAATAATATGCATGCTCTTTTTCACTCCCTACATAGACTGCATTTATTCTTCTAAGTTGTCTGGAAGATTCTATGATGATAAAAGTTAGATCATATTCAATTGCTTTTTTTAAAATTTGTTTTGATAAATAAGTGGATGTTTTTTTTGCAGCCAAACTACTTAACCTTGAAATTTGAGCCCAGGTTTTATAACAATTATGATGAGCTTCTTGTATATCAGAATGACTACTGTTTTTGAAGTCTAAGAAAAAAAAAGCATTTAATAATTCTTCTTTTAGATTGTTTTTTAATCGTCGATAGGTTTTATGTTTTGGATCCAAATTGAGTATTGCTTTGGCTGCCGCTTCATCGGTTTCCCACGCTTCATCGACCAACCCTTGATAAAATTCCAGTAACCTTCCCGTTTCATCTTGGAGGAATCCATATTGACGTATTTTTTTGGTTTTATTTAAAGATAAAATATAAACTAACTCTTTTAATTGTTCCATTTTTTAAGATGCATTTTAATGTGTGATGTAAAATTAAAATGACGCAAACTGCTGATTGTCAGTAATTTATGTGGCATTCGGAATAAGGAAACCAGTTAATATAGGTTGTCCAAAATGCAGTCGACTGTCCTTTCTAGCAAGCCTACCTCCAGCTATCTTTGACATAGAAATTAAAACAAAAATATTTATTAACAACAAAACCTTTAAGCTATGTTAACTTTAATTATTGCCTTACTGATGAATTTAGGCCTCATCGATACACCTGCTGATTATCATAACTCTTCTAGCGCACAACAGGAACAATATCAAGAGATCGTTGGGGAGGATTTAAGTCAACTCTAACTTTATCACATATTTATTTACAAAAGAGTAAATACAAATATTTAAGTATGAATTTTTTGGATGGAAATAATTTAACCAAGTGGTTTTTGATCTGAAAAATTTGTGCTTAAATATTTCTTGGAAAAAAAGTTGAAAAGTTAGGGTGTCCAAAAACGAATCAACTGTCTTTTTATATACACAATATACACGCTAGATTTGTAATATCAAATGGAATAGATCATAAAGACAAAAAATGTCATAACGACATCAAACAGTAGAAAATGTAAAGCTAATTTTATTGAAAACTAAACTACCTATAAATGGATTCGGATGTAAAGCTACGAATCCAGGAAATTGTCAAAAAAGAATGACAATAATTAAAAACAAAGCATTCGGTTTGGAGAAGAAAAGTTTAAATATTGATTTTTTAAGTCGAATGTTTTTTTGAAAAAAAGAAAATCAAAAAGTTAGGGTGTCCAAAAACGAATCAACTGTCTTTTTATATACACAATATACACGCTAGATTTGTAATATCAAATGGAACAAATCATAAAGATAAAAAATGTCATAACAACATCAAGCAGTAGAAAATGTAAAGCTAATTTTATTGAAAACTAAACTATCTAAAATGGATTCGGATGTAAAGCTACGAATTCAGGAAATTGTCAAAAAAGAATGACAATAATTAAAAGTAAAGCATTCGGTTTGAGGAAGAAAAGTTTTAGGAGTTGATTTTTCAAGTCGAATGTTTTTTTTGAAAAAATCAAAAAGTTAGGATGTCCAAAAACGACAAGGTTGTCCTTTCTTTCAAAAAAAATACACGCTAAGTTTGTCATAACAAAAAACTACGGCTTATCAATTAGAAAATATAAAGCCTCATAAAACATGAATGCACAGCAGAAATTTGAAATTCAATTGCCCATAGGTCGAAAAGATATAAAAGTAGAAATCTTTGTTCGATTTGGGAATCCAAAAGATAAGAATTGCCGCAATTTCGGCATCTGTAAAATAAGTGAAAGTCAATTACCAAATGTTATTGCAAGACAGAGAGAAAAGTGCTCGAATGCAATTCTAATCTTTGAAAAAAAGTCATTAATAATTTGTTTTGATAAATTATCAATGAGCGAAAAAACAAAGTCTATTTTTTTTAGGAATGAACATTTTGTGATAGATGCAGAGAAATTAATTCCAAATACAATTTCAAAAAAAATCAATCATACTGATTTATTAATACCTAAAGGCAATTATTTAATCAGAGAAAAACAAGGTTATTTTTTTATTGATGTACCCTGGATGTAGAGGTATTATTTTAAATACGATAGTAAAATTGGAGAACTGATATGGGGTGATGAATCATAATGAAAAAGAACTTCTTAATGGAAGTATCGAAGAATATAGATAGCTATTTTAACTAAGGCGAATTGCCGAAAAGCCATAATAGAGTAGGCATATTTATTTTAAATTTAACAAAAAATGAAAAAGACTATTTCCAAAGTAGCAGGACTTGCTGTATTAATTGGATTAAATCCAGGTACCACTTCTGCATTGAATTCGACTGCTAATGACATTGATACAAATTGTCATACAATCTCACAGAGTGAAACTATTAATTCAGATTTATTAAAAGAAACTAGAGCTTTTAAAAAGCAAGCATTAACTGCGGAAGGCTTCAAATCAGTATATAATCAACTAATCAGCCTAAGTCAGGCTGATCGAAGTCATGCTGCTGATCTTATGAGAAATGATTTTGCTGCTTTTGCTATGAACAACTTTAATCTTACGAGAACTGAAGAGATCTGTGTTTCTCGAAATTGGATTACTGAAGGTGATTTAAGATTCATGCAAGAAATTGCAGATTTTGTTGAACAAGGTATAGTGATCAAGACATGGAATATTAGTTTAGAGGAAGATCCAACCTATTCAAATGGAGGTAAGAGAAGTGTAAAAGAGGCAGATTTTTCTTTCCTTAAAAAGAAAAGAACAGCAAAAGTAGGATACAGTACAGAAAAGGGTGGTTTTTTTGAGTTCAGCTGGACATTCTAAAATTATTATTAACACTTGGAATCATTTTATGATTCCAAGTGGTTTTTTTAAAATCAGTAATTATGAAAAAAAGATTGTTTTTACTTTGTTTCATTTGTCTTTCGATAAGTGTCTATTCCCAAAACCAATTGGATAATTATTTTTATGCCAAAGTCATAATCAAGGGAAAGGAGTACCGATTTTTGTTTGATAACGGATTTAGTGTAACTACAATTTTTTCAAGTAAAGTGGACATTAAGCAATCCAAGAAAAGAAAACTTAAAGGGAAGGATTCGTTTAAAAACGAAATAAAAATGAATTTAAGTAAAAGGAAAATATCCTTGTGCCTTCCTGATTTTGACCTGAAATACAAACTGAAATTATTAATCCTTCCAAATGCTCCTCAAGCATTACTTGAACAGGGAATCGACGGAGTACTAGGATGGGATGTCATCTCTCAACATGATTGGGTATTTAATTTCAAAGACAGAACTGTGAAAATATTGGGAGAAAAAGATAATTCGAATTATTCAAGTTACTATGGACTCAAATTATTCCGAGAAAAGGCATACGCTGATTTTACGAAGAGTAATATTTTAAAAATAAATGATCAAGGAAAAAATCTTCCTATCAACTTTCAACTTGACCTTGGTTTTTCTGGATTTCTTAAATGTGGAATTAATGAAATTCCTGAATCTGAAATTGATAAAAATTTGATAAAGATTATTCAGACGACTACAGTTGCTGAGAAAAGAATAGATACTTCTTTTGTACAAAATGTTGATTTGAAATTCGAAGATATACATTTCAATAATATACCTATAGAGTATCTTCCCTACAAGCGTTCCCCTTTAATAGGACTAGAATTTTTAGAAATGTTTGAGCAGGTTATTTTGATGAATAGTAAGCAGATTCTTTTCCTAAAACCCATTAAAGAATATCAACTCCAAAAACCTAAAATGAAATTGCATCAAGGTAAAATAAAAGAATTATTAACGGAATCTGTCAACTTAGATAAATTAGTATGGAAAATTGGAGATGAACCTATTGGATTACCCAAAACCTCGGAAGCAGATTATTTTCAATGGGACATCCAAATTTCTAAGCATATTGAAAATTAAGTTTCTTTGATTTTTTTGAGGAACTAATATATTATTGCTAGGAATTTTTTTAAGGAAAAAAAAGACTAACAATCGGCACTTAAGCTATAATATTTTAAAAGCAAAAAATAAAGCAATGAAAAATTTAAACACCAGTATGGTGAAATTCTTATTTGGAATTTTTGCCTTATCATTCATCACTTTTTTCGGATTTAGTACGAGTATTTTCGAATCTAATTCTACAGAAGTAAACGTCAGTTTTAATAAGAAAAATTGTGGCATCGGCCATGGGATCTGTGTTGTTAAACCACCAGATCAAAGAACAGGCAGTTCATCTGATGCAAGTGGAACTCTCAAAATAAATAGCCAAGGGAAACTTATTTTAGAGATTAATAAATCAACTATTTCTGTGGCAGAATCACAGGAGCAATTTGATCAGCAACAATTTTCTATCACAGATGATTTTAGATTGTCTGCTGAAATAACGAATGAACTGGGATTTCAGAATCAAGATAATTTAACCTTAAAAAAAGGAACCTATCCCGTCACCGAAACAACCGATAAATATGTGATTCAATTCTAGAAAAACCTATGGTTGTCATGGCTTTAACAAGCCCTAATATCAAAGAGGTTAAACAAATTTAGCTATGAAAAAAATTAAAAAACCTTCAAGATTATTATTTGTAATAGTATTGTTATTTTATCTCCCCTTTTTTAGTTTTGGAGTGAGTGATTCTTTGGTGATTCAGTTTTTTCAAGAAACGAAATATGAGATAGAAATGACTAATCGAGTGTGGTTGAGTAAAATTAGTCAATTGCAAGAAGAATTAGTTGAATTGGATGAAGTGATATTTTCTTTTAATGAAAATAGTGAAAATGAAGATTTGCGGAAAATTGTAAATGTATTGTTGCAGAAAGATATTTCTAGAGGAAAACTAAAAATAGCTGAAGAAGATTATCAACTTGAACTCAGTAAAATTCGCTATCGAAAAGGAATAGAATTGATCAAAATGATCTATGAAAAGATCTTAGGATTAGATCATCATTTTACTTCATTGCAAACTTATCAAAATGTAATTTTACTTTCTAATCCACACTCATTTCCCGAATTTAAAAAAACGCAAGAAACACTAAAAAGTCAAATGGGAAAGAAACAAGCAGTTGTTCTTCCTGCTCTCTTGGAAACGAATCCTTATGTTTCAGTAACTTATACCTTGGTGGCATCCTTATTTGGAAATGGGAATAAAAAAGAAAGGAAAAAGGAACTGGATCAGGTATCTTGTATTTTAGATTTTACAGTACGGATGAATGCTGATCTAAATATAATTTATTATGAAACCGAGTTTTTGAAAGAAAATAATCGAGCCTTAAAGGAGGAATGTATTGAATTATTTAAAGACTATGCAAAAGTAATTGGTTATCATATTACTCTTAAAGAATGTCGGAAAGAAGATGACTGGGAAACCATGTATAAAAAACTAAATGAATACATGGAAAAGATGAAGACTGACTCTAAAGATCCAAAGAGAAGCCGAGATGTTTACCAACAACAAGTTAATCTAGCTTTTTCAATTGATCGCTTGTTGCAATTTATGGATAAGTATAGCGCATTTATTTCGTCGGGCGAAAAATACTATCAGAAATTTCAAACCATTTTGAATAATTATGCCAATGAAGATATTTGTCAAAGTCAATTGCCTCATCAATTTAGCGATTTGAAAAAAGATATAGAGATGTCTATTCTAAAATTTAATGAGGCGTATAATATTTCTGAATTGCAAGGTTCAAAGTTGAAGGATTTGATGTACGGAGTGCAGAATTGACGTTGTAATTTTTTTTGTAAAAATGAAAACCCTCTTGGTCTCAACTGATCAAGAGGGTTTTCATTTTTACAAAAAAAAATCCCGACAGTTCAAAATGAATTGTCAGGACAAACAACCTATCACACGTTCTTTCAATGAATAATTAAAATCTAGTTGGGAAAATTATTCATTTGTATTTTTTCAAATTTTGTCAAAAAGTAGGAGTTTCGTATTTCAATACGCCAAATCTCATTTTGTGATTGTTTTCTGTCTTCCTTGGTTATTTGGGAGTCTGGAAGCATTGAAAACAGAAACTCCATTTTTTAGGTGATTTTCTGTTTATTTGCGTTTTAAAAAAAAGTAGATGTGAGGGGAACACCTACTTCTGTTCACTCTGCTAAATCTTTTAGTTTTTTGTAAAAATTAGTTTTGGAATGACCTCTTCATCGTATCCTTTTGTCGATTTTTAAAATCAAGGATAAACTGAATTGATTTTTGGAAAAATGTAAAAACGGTTTTAAAATAGCCTCGCATGATAAATGTGTTTTGGTTTTTGGAAAAAGATTAAAGAGAGGTAAAACCTCTTTTTTTCAAATGGTGAATAATTAATTATCTCCGTGGTTGAATCACCATTTTATATAATATGGAAAGTGAAAATTTAAATTGTCACTTTGAATTTGTCAAATACGGCGTGAAATAAATTTTTTGATAATGCTATATTGTCAAAATGCTAATTTCACGACCGAGAAAAAACCTAACTAAAACCCTATATTCTTGAAAAGTTAAATATGACTTTTTAACTTTGATTTTGTGTTTAAGAAATGACTAATCGTCTTTCCGATTATCATATTACAAATTTCATAGTAATAACTCTATTTCCCAAAAAATCAATATGGACAAGGCTAAGACAGGGGTAGGACAAAGCTTGGACTAATTTGTTAAATAGTGTGAAAATTGAATGTTTATTGGGTTTTTTAAGATGAAATGAGATAGGACAAGTGATTTTTGTTGATTAAATTTGCATCGAATTACCGAGTTGAAAAAATTCAATCAAATCTCATTTTTTCTGAATCATAGTGATACTAAAACCGTAAAAAGAAAGCTATTAGGAATGGAATCTATTTAGGTTGCATACCTAATTCATAATTTTTTTTCAAAATAGATTAATAAAATATTGTTTTCATATAATCCTAATACAAGAAATGTCATGAATAATTTTGCTCCAATCGCATTGATCTTTACGATAATCATATTACTATTTTCCTCAAGTTGCCAAGAGCCTCAAAAAGAATCTCTTCCTGCAACGGATGCCAATGGAAAAGCTACTCCAATTTTCAAACGTTTATCAGCTAAAGAAACCGGAATTGATTTTACTAATCAGATTGACGAGAATGAAACTTACAATCATATATTAGTCGATGTAGTTTTTAATGGAGGAGGTGTAGCAATAATTGATATTAATAATGATGGATTGCAAGATTTATATTTTGCAGGAAATATGGTAGAGGACAAATTGTACTTGAATAAGGGGAATTTAAAATTTGAAGATATTACTCGTAAATCAGGGATCAAAAAAGGTACTTGGTCGACAGGTGTTACGGTAGCGGACGTTAATAATGACGGATATTTAGATTTTTATGTAGGGAAATTCATTTTGAATGATCCTAAACAAAGACAAAACCACCTTTATATTAATAATGGAGATTTGACTTTTACGGAGAAGGCTGCTGAATATGGTTTGGCTGATGATGGACATTGTACTGCTGTCAACTTTTTTGATTATGATAAAGATGGAGATATGGATCTTTATGTTGGGAACGAACCATTTGTGAGTCGGCATACCAAATATGGAAGTCAAGAAGGAATTGATAAATCCTTATATACTGATAGATTATATCGAAATGAAGGGAATGGAAAATTTTCGGATGTAACTAAGCAGGCTGGGATCACCAATTATAATTTTACATTAAGTGCTACTGTTAGCGATCTTAATAATGATGGGTGGCCAGATATTTATGTAGCATCTGATTATGAAGAGCCAGATTATTATTATCAAAATAATGGAGACGGAACATTTACCAATGTGATTCATAAGACGATGCGTCACATTAGTAATTTTACAATGGGAGTGGATCTAGCTGATTTTAATAATGATGGATGGATAGATTTATATTCGGCTGATATGGCTCCTGCTGACAATTACCGAACGAAAGCAAATATGAGCGGTATGAATCCTGAAAAATTTTGGGGACTGGCTAACAGCGGTTATCATTATCAATACATGTTTAATAATTTACAATTAAATAATGGCAACGGTTTGTTTAGCGAGATTGCTCAAATGGCTGGGGTTGCGCAGACTGATTGGAGTTGGGCAACACTTTTTGCAGATTATGATAATGATGGAGACAAAGATTTATTTGTAACGAATGGACAGCCTGTTGATACTCGAAATAAGGATTATGTTCATGATCGGAATATACTCCTTGATTCATTGGCTGATATTGCTAGGGCTAAAGGTGAGAAACCAAATATTAATTCTATGGAGTTAGTCAAATTAGCTCCTTCAGAAAGATTGAGTAACTATCTATTTATCAACAATGATAACTTGAGTTTTACGGACAAAGCACAAGACTGGGGCGTAGATGATCCAAGTTTTACCCAAGGAGCAGCTTATGCAGATTTTGATAATGATGGAGATATGGATTTGGTGACCAACAATATAAATGATCCGATTTTTCTTTATGAAAATAGAGCTACTCAAATCAATGGTAACAATTATTTGAAATTAAAATTAGTGGGAGATCAAGGGGCAAATATACTTTCCTATGGTGCAAAAGCATGGATTTATTACGGCGATAAAATGCAGTTGTTAGAAGTGTCTCCTAATAGAGGCTATTTATCAACTAATGACCCTGTTCTTCATTTTGGTTTAGGAAAAATAGATATGATTGATCGGTTGAAAATAGAATGGTTGGATGGTCGTCAATTAGAAATGGAAGGAGTAAAAGTCAATCAGTTGTTGACTTTAAAACAAGCTGATGGAAAGCGAGGAGTTAACCAAGCTGAAACAAAAAAGCCTACTTTATTTAAAGATATTACTTTGACTACTGGATTTGATTATGTACATAAAGAAAACAAATTTGATGATTATGCTTCAGAGGTATTGCTACCTCATAGAATGTCTCATCTTGGGCCATGTAGCGCAACAGCAGATGTAAATGGAGATGGTTTGGAAGATGTATATTTAGGCGGGGGAGCAGGTCAAGAAGGAGTCCTCTTTTTGCAAGGTGCTAATAATAGATTTTCAAAAAATAAATCACAAGCATGGTCTGTTGATAAAAAATCTGAAGATGTAAATGCATTGTTTTTTGATGCTGATGGAGATAAGGATCAAGACCTTTATGTAGTAAGTGGAGGTAATGAATTTAAAGAAGGAAGTGCTCTTTTACAAGATCGTATTTATATAAATGATGGTAAAGGAAATTTCTCAAAAGGACAACTTCCTACAATGAAAATTAGTGGAGGTGTAGCTAAAGCTGGAGATATTGATAGTGATGGAGATCTGGATCTTTTTGTAGGAGGTCGCCAAGTTCCTAATCAATATGGTTACCCTGCAAGAAGTTATATTTTAATAAATGATAAAGGTCGGTTTATCGATCAGACAAAACAATTAGCGCCAGATTTGGAAAAACCAGGAATGGTGACCGATGCTCATTGGATGGATATAGATCAAGATCAAGATCAAGATTTGATTGTTGTAGGAGAGTGGATGCCAATTTCAATTTATGTAAATGAAGGAGGTAAATTAGAAAATTCTACGGCTGTCAAAGGAATGAAAAATACTGGAGGATGGTGGAATCGAATTGTGGCAGCTGATATGGATGGAGATGGAGATCAAGATTTAATTGCAGGTAATTTAGGTTTAAATCTCAAATTTAAAGCAACTCCAGAATTACCTTTTTCAGTAAAAGTAAAAGATTTTGATGGTAATGGGAGTAATGATATTTACTTAGCTTATTATGATGAGGATGGGGCATTGTGTCCAGTTCGAGGAAGACAATGTTCTTCACAACAAATGCCATTTATCGAGGAGAAATTTAAAAATTATCATGAATTTGCTAGTGCCTCTTTTGATGAAGTTTTAGGAGATTTAGCAGAAGGAGCAATTACTCATGAAGTCAAAATGTTCGAGTCAGTTTATCTTGAAAATCTTGGAGATGGAGAATTTGAAATAAATAAACTTCCGATGGCTGCTCAAACTGCACCAGCATATGGAATATTGCCACGTGATTGGAATGGAGATGGACACATGGATATTTTACTGGCTGGGAATTATTACCAACGTGAAGTGGAAACAACTCGTTCAGATGCAGGAATGGGAACCATGTTATTGGGTGATGGTAAAGGTAATTTTAATGCTATTTCTCCAGCTGAAAATGGGATAATGGCTTATTTGGATGTAAGGTCATTAGCTACTGTTGAAAACAGTCAAAAACAACCATTGGTAATTATTCTTAATAATGATTTTGGAATGCAAGTTTATGAAGGAAAAAATGTAGTTCAATAAATAATTGAGTGATATTTTAATCCTAAAAAAAGGTAGTGAAATAATGATTTCACTACCTTTTTTTATTTGTGCTAATATTATTTTGATAGAGAAGAGGTGAATTTGTTAAAACGGGTATATGCTAAAATAGGTATTTTTCAAATATTTATAAATGTAATAAGTCTGAAATTTGGTGAAAAACGGACAAAAACAATCTTTTTATTAATATATATATAATAACTTTAATAAAGAAAAGCAATTTTAGAAAAAAGAAATTAAGAGGGTTTACTCGAAAGTTTTTTACCTATATATTTGTTTTATGAAAAGAAGCAGGCACAAGAACATTTGAAACAAACACAATCAATTCTATTCTATGCAGCTTCGCAACTTAATCTCTTTTCAAGTTTTTACTTACATACCGAATAACAATTAATCTAATTTATTTTATTCATTTCTTAATTGAAATAATGCAATACCCTTTTGTGAAAAATAAATAATCTAATTATCAATTCTTGAGTCTATAAGTAAATCCCTCCCTTTTCGATGACATCCAAAGTCATGGAAAATTATAGCACTCAATTTATCATATAATGGATTTCTATTTATAACAACTAGTAACAAAGGTTACGATGTTGAATAGGAATTTCATCCCTTTCTTATCAAATCAACTTTAAATTAAATTTTATAATATTTTTTAATTCACTTTAAATTCTTTTCCTATGAAAAAGACATTTCTAAAAGCAATATTGTTTTTTGCTTTTTTTGCAATTGGTCTGCAAAATGCCTCTGCACAGTATGTTCTTACAGATGATGCTACAGTTCTGTTACAAACTGAAATTCAGAGTACTACAGATCAAATGGCCAACCTATCCACTTCAAATAAGCCAACTCAAGCAGTTTATTTGAGCAACAAGTTGAACTTATTCACTTTTGTTAAAGACAGAATTAGCGAAGGAGCGACTGTTAAAGATGCCATTTTTCATGGTGTTATGACACAGCCTACTGGAACTAATAATAATTCTGGTTTTGTATCTGTGAAGCCTACTTCTAAGACTGGAGGACTTCCTGTTTTACACCAAGAGTTAGAAGATTTATTAGCTCAATAAAAAACCTAAAAACGATTCTTTAAATTTTTTAAACAAAAAAATTCTTTTTCTCATGAAGAAATTAAATACTAAATTTTTTAGTTGTTTGTTCACGTTGACCTTGCTACTTTTTTCTGGTTCGATGATGGCACAAACATTCACGGGAGGTAGTCTCCCTCAGCCCATTCCAGCATTT
>JBGCFD010000172.1:0-3285 GCA_045106765.1 Saprospiraceae bacterium
AAAAGGCCAAATTATGGGGCTTGGCAGCAGGCGCAGCCGTAGCTTTGGGGGCTATCATGGTCATCACCAGAGGAGGGGGCAAATTCTTGAAGGTACTCAAAAAGATTTCGCCTAAATTGGGAGGAATTTTTGATAAAAAAATGGCACTGACTACGCCCGATGGCCAACGTATTAATGTTTCGCAGAAGGATTTATTGGGCGATGGAAAAGATGGGAGGATAAAGATGGAGGGGAAAGATGGTGGGGGGCTTAATGAGAATAGAAAAAAAACAAATACCGTTTGGGATGATATTATTACAACACAATCTCCTTACAAAAATTCAGTTTTACCTAAATCTTTTAAGTTACAAACTAATAATGGAGTTTCTTTGTGGGTGCATCCTAATGCAACTAAACACATAGCTGAATATGTTGCCATGAAAGCAGAAACTCATGTGCCTGATATGGTTCGCTTAGTTACACAACAACAATTGAGAAGTCTTCAAGCAGTTATTAATGATATTGCAGAAAAAGGAATAATCTATGACAAAATTATAGTAGTTGACAACTGGGAACTCAAACTTGGCAAACCAAGACAAGAAGGACAGCTACCAGTATTATTTCACGCTTTACCACTTAATTAAAAATAAATAAAATGTCAGATATAACAATCAAACACCCTCTAAAACTAAACTTGTCTGTAATAGATGCAGAGGATGTACTGCCTTCATTTGAAATGTCTATGACTATTACAATTCCTCATTTGTCAGGCAATCTAGAGTATCGAGCTGATAGTCTTTGGTTTGAATGCTCAAAATGGGATGCTTTCATCAAAGACACCTCTCTATCTGATACAACAACCTCTACTCTAGAAAGTATGTGTGAAAGTTTCAAAATAAAGCTAACAAAAAAACAAGAAAAATACTCTTTTTCAATTTCTTGTAAAATAAAAACTCTATCAAAAGGAACTTTTAATTTTGAAGTAACTTATGAATTAAATCGTGATGTTTTTTTACAAATATCCAAAAAGTTTGAACAATTCCCTGTGTGGTGGTGAAAATAATTCATCAGTTTTAACAGCAATGAAAACACTAGAGGAAGGTGAAAGTTCTTAAAAAAAATTCGCCTAAATTGGGAGGAATTTTTGATAAAAAAATGGCACTGACTACGCCCGATGGCCAACGTATTAATGTTTCGCAGAAGGATTTATTGGGCGATGGAAAAGATGGTAGGATAAAGATGGAGGGGAAAGATGGTGGGGGGCTTAATGAGAAGAATACTAAGAAAAACTTTTCACCATCTACTAACAATAAGATACCAACTGGTAATTTGGCTAACCACATATTTTCTAAAAAAAGCGGCAAATTAGCTGATACTCCTCAAAATAGAGCATTATTAGAAGCAGCATCCAATAATGAATCAAATTTCTTAGGTATTGACGAATATGGAAAAAGTTGGTTTGCTAAAAATCTTAAAGATGGCACTCAATTGTATATTTATGCTAATAACGGTATTATAAAAGGAGCAGGAATTAATAATCCACCAAAAAATATATTTACAAATAAAAAATTAAATAATAAAAATGAAAATATCTAGCAACTTAACACTTACAGAAAAGCAAGCCTATGAGGCTATGTTGGTGATGCTAAAAAAATACTGGAAACTGACGGATTCTAATGATTTAACTGATATTTTGAGTGGAGCAGAGTACATAGAAGAGGATGTGCCTGCGGATTCTGCTTTTTGGGAATATTGGCAAGAAGCTGTAACAGAAGTAATGAATGGCAAAGGAGTAAGTATAAAAAATATAAAATAATATATCATTATATCTTTTTTGAAAATACATTTGGGGTTCATCGCCAGAGAAGGGGCAAATTCTTGAAGGTACTCAAAAAGATTTCGCCTAAATTGGGAGGAATTTTTGATAAAAAAATGGCACTGACTACGCCCGATGGCCAACGTATTAATGTTTCGCAGAAGGATTTATTGGGCGATGGAAAAGATGGTAGGATGAAGATGGAGGGGAAAGATGGTGGGGGAAGAAAAAAGCCTGCTAAGGTAACTAAGATAGATGCGGTTAAGAATTTGATGACTAAAAGCCCCGATTGGATCAAAACCAATGAGGAACTAATGAAAAAGCTTGTAGGAAAATCAGAGTCGTTTATTGCTAAAGTAGATGGCTTTTATGGTGTTACTATGAAGAAGACTACACCAGTAGGATTTAAAGGAGCTGGAACTTACAATGGTGTAGAGTATAATAAGTATGGATTTCCGCTACTCAAAGATAAAAATCCATTTGGAAATAACTATATATTCAAAAATGCAAAAGGCAATCATACAACAGATTTTACAGATGCACAGGAATGGCTAAGGAAGAATAAAGATAACTTGGGTTTTGATGATGTTTTTGTTGTTCCTGGAGGAACTCGGTTTCAAGTAAAGATTAATGGAAAATGGAGTGAAAAAATGACGTGGCATCATCATGAAAATGGTACAGATATGATTCCTGTACCTTCTCGAATACATAACCCTGAATTAGTACATTCGGGAGGTGTAAAAACTGTACAATTAGGTATTAACCATTTATTTGATTATTAACGATGAAATTAACAATTAAAAATACAGACCTAACTATTTCTAATGATTATTTATTCCTTTTAGAAAAAGGTTTTTTTAAGACTTTAAGAAATAAACTTTTTTTTGAGGGTACAATATGGGATATAGAAGCCTTAACTATTCCATTAGAAGAATTAAATATTAGTGCTAATGAGAATGTATTGGCTGAATATGGGCTTGATAATAACAATCCTATTTATATTGATGAATTTTATACAAATAAAGAAGATGCATTAAACAAATGGAGTACTTATATAGATAACAACCCATTGTTTGAAAAAAAACTACTACCCATAGGTAATCTATCACGCCCTAATAATGCTGCATTATTATTGGGAATCAATAAAAGCAATAGTGGTCAAATATGGGTGAATTTTTCTGATTATGATCACGTTATAAAAATAGCGAATTCTATCTCAGAATTATTAGATAAATTGGTAATAACTCCTTATGAATTGCCATTTACAGGGTTGTCTATTAATCAAATGCAATCAAAAATGTACAAAAATTTTGATGAAAATTTTTGGCGACTTAAATAAGTCGCCCACTTCGCCAATGCTTGGGACAGCCTCCAAAGTGATGATACCGAAAAAAAGGCCAAATTATGGGGCTTGGCAGCAGGCGCAGCCGTAGCTTTGGGGGCTATCATGGTCATCACCAGAGGAGGGGGCAAATTCTTGAAGGTACTCA
>JBGCFD010000173.1:0-33008 GCA_045106765.1 Saprospiraceae bacterium
ACTTAACATAGATGACAATCAAATTCAAAAATTAGAAAATTTACCCAACTCTATTTCAACACTTAACATAGATGACAATCAAATTCAAAAATTAGAAAACTTACCTAATTCTATTAAGCTACTTTTTATTGAAAATAATAAATTAAAAAAAATTCCTAGAGATATATTTGAAAAAAGTAAAATAGAACAGATAACTTGGAAATATAATGACGATTTAAAAGCTCAACTCAATCTTGAAGGCAACCCTTTAGAAAATCCTCCCGTCGAAATCATCAAGGAAGGAAAAGCGGCAATCCTTAATTACTTTAAACAGCAAGAAGAAGAAAAAGAAAAGGAATATCTATTCGAAGCCAAGCTTTTAATCATTGGAGAGGGAGGTTCAGGAAAAACCACTTTTTCCAAAAAAATAAAAGACCCAAACGCCAATTTACCTGATGATTCTACACATGGAATTATCATAGACAAATGGAATTTCCCAATTCAACGCTTTGAATTTCCTCACTTAAAAAATAAGGCAGCCACTTTTTTTGTCAACCTATGGGACTTTGGCGGACAAGAAATTTATCACGCCACTCACCAGTTCTTTTTCAGTAAAAAATCTTTATATGTTTTATTAGCAGACACTCGAAAGCAAGAAGCTGATTTTAGTTATTGGTTAAATACTGTCGAGCAATTATCAGGTGATGAAAGTAAATTATTTATTTTACTCAATAAAAGAGAGAACCATGATTGGGCGATTGACGAGTTAGGTTTTCGAACTCGTTTTGATAAAATTATGAGTGAAGTATTTACGATTGATTTATCTCAGTCAGCAGAAATTCCTGCCTTGCAAGAAAAAATTAAAGGTTGGTTAAAAAAATTAGAAGGCATCGGTCAACCGTTGATCAAAAGTTGGGTAGACATCCGAACTGCCATTGCCGACGAGCCTGGAGATGAAATGAGTCTAGATCGCTACAAAGAAATCTGTGCAAAATTTGGGCGAACCGATGAAGAAGATATTATTCAAATCAGTAAATACTTTAATCGAATTGGGGTATTTACCCATTATATAGAAGATGTAATATTGCAAGATCGCATCTATTTGAATTCCAATAAATTAGTCAAAACGGTTTATGATTTATTAGAAGCAGATTTGGTTAAAAAGAAAAGCGGAAGATTATCTGCCGAAGAAATTAAGGAGGTTTGGAAAAATGAACAACTCTCTCAAGGCAAGATGATTGCTTTGTTGGATAATTTTGGATTGATGTATCAAGCGAATAAAAACCTTTATATCATTCCCGAACACCTTCCTAAAAAAATGCCATATGCAAAATGGAAACATGAAGACAAGAAAGATATTCTACACTTCACTTATGTGTTTGATAAGTATATGCCAAAGGGTTTGATGTCAAGATTGATTGTTGCGCTGCATGATTATATTCCTAATCATGATCTCGTTTGGCATCGTGGCGTCAACTTAAGTCACAATGAAGCACATGCAGAAATTTTGGAACAATATGGTGGAACCAATCAATTTGACATTCGAATCATAGGTGTCATGAAAAGAGATTTATTAGTCATCATCACTCAAGCTTTTGATAAAATCCTAAGTGATTTTGAAAAACTAGATGTAGAAAAATCTATCAAATGCCCTTGCCATGAGTGCAAAGAAAACGATAGCCCATATTTTCATCGAATTGCTTTTGTAAGAAATGCCATCAAAAAAGGAAAGAGAGATATTGATTGTCAGCAGAGTTTTATTGAGGTAAAAATAAAGGATTTAATTGCGTTGATTGATTATGAAAATTTGATTTCGGATTTAAAAGATAGTGTGAGAAAAAGTGAAATGATGGAGATGTTTGGGATTATGGATAGACGAACGATGAGAATAGAACAAAAGTTAGACACCTATTTTTACCATCAACTTAAAGCACCTCAAAGAGAACTTTGTGATATGCTTTTGAAGGAGTTGGATCAAATGAATGAGCATGAAATATTTTCAGAAAATGAAAGTAAAAGTTATTTTTCTCAACTAGATAAAATTAAAGAAAACCTTCCTCCTGAAGAATTGGAAAGAATTGAAAAAGAAATGGACAAAGCAGATTTGTCCGCCAAAGCGAAATTAAAATATTCCATTCCGATCATTCTCAATTTTTTAAAATATGAGGGAGAAATAGAATTAAGTAGCAAAAGAAAAATAACTTGGAAGGATATTAAACGAATATTTATCAAGGAAGAATAATGGAATTTCTCCATCTCAAACTGATGAAATATCTGAAATATAATTTCACTACAAAAGCACATAGAACCCATAAATAAAATCCTATGTGTTCTATGTGCCTATGTGGTAAAAAAAATTCTATGATAGCTTTTAATTTATCATTTATCATTAAAAAAACTTCATCCTATTCAATCACAATCTTAATAGGCGTTTCATTATTTATTTGTAAAAAATAAATTCCACCACTCAAGGAACTCACATCTAATTGATAATGATGATTAGATTCTTGGACCGACAAATTAAATTGAAGTCCTACCGAATTAAATAAAGTAATATTTTCAATATTCTCTGAAGTTTGAATATTCAATAAATCAGAAACGGGATTGGGAAATACAGAAATTGGAGAAGAAAAATTTTCCACCCGCACAGAAGCAATATTGGAATACTCAAAAGTACCATCAAAGTCTACTTGTTTTAACCGATAATAATTAATTCCAACAAACGGATCAACATCTTGAAAATCATAAAGTGTCTCCAGCAAAGTATTACCTTTTCCTACTTTCGTACCTATTCTTTTCCAAGAATTCCCATCGATACTTTTTTGAATTTCAAAATATTTGTTATTCGTTTCTGATAGAGTTTTCCAATCTAAGTCTACAACTTTTTCCTCTTTATTCCATGTTGCTGTAAACTCCGCAAGGTCCACAGGAAGAATAGTAGTGGAAGTAATTTCTATATTATCAATGTAAGTCGCATTTCCATTTGTAGTCAAATACGATCGGCTATATTTATTACTTGCTTCAAAGGACAATGTAAAAACCGAACCAGCATAAGCACTCAAATCGAGGGTCACATGTGTCCAATTATTTTCATTTGCACTAGTGGCTTGGTAGACACTTCCAATTTGAGTTCCATCAGCTAACACTCTAAAATTCGTATAGTTCGAATTATAACCATACAACTGTCTCAAATCAAAATCCAATTGAAGTTGGCTAACTGCAGAAGTAGCATTAATACAAACATCTAACTTACATTTATAATTTGGATTCCAAAGTGCTTCAAATGCATTGGCACTAGTCGGAGTTTGGAAAGAAGGACTACTAGAGTTATTATACCCTTCAAGCACCAAACCATTATTCCCTTGATTAGCTGCATCTGAAGAAACCTCTACACTATTTTTGTACGTGACATCTTGATTAAAATCTCCCAAGGCAGATACTCCGCTTTCAAAATTTTGAAAATAAGGCAAAGATTTAGCCCCTACAGAAACAATATAATTTTTAGTTTCCGTATCTGTATCTATTCCATTCGTTGCAGTTAAGCTCACATCATAAAGACCTGGCGTAGCATACATATGTGTAGGTGAAGCATCTGTCGAAGACATTCCATCCCCAAAATCCCAAGTCCAACCAATTGCACCTGCTGCTGTGGCATCACTAAAATCTACTGAAATATTATTTGTACAATTCTGAGAATAATTATAATAATAATCTGCTTCAAAAGAAATGGAATTGGAGCAAGTCAAATAACTCCTTGAAGTGACCAATGATAAAGCCATTCGATCTAATTGATCAGGTGAGAAATATGTTCGACATTCCTTTCTGGAATAGGACATTTTATTAGTCACATCTGGGAGGTAAGTACTTCCATTCGGATCTGTTCCTGTTCCATAATAATCACAACCTCCTGCGTTCATATTACTACTACTCAATACTGGGTCAGCAGGTGTATCACAAATAAAATCTCCTGCAACAGCACAGTTAGTACCATTCACTAATTCTACTCCAAAAGAAGTTGTATGAGTATGATAAAGATTAAAATAATGACCTAATTCATGAGAAAAAGTACTCCCATTCAACGTACATGAATTAGCTAACATCACAAAATCTAATCCTCCAGGAAATTGAGCATGCCCACAAATAGGACTACTTCCTGATAAGACATCCTCCGTAGAATATATATTAATCACGTTGGTAACAGAATGCGCTGCATGTAAGGCATTCATCTCCGATTTATCATAATCATAATAATCGTCATCATCAATATAATTGATTGAACTACATTGGAAAAAATTAATTCCTGCTGGAAGATAATCAACATTAACTCTTTCAAAAGCCTCTAAATAATCACTTGGAGATATTCCTCCCGTCCCTGCTGAAGTTCGAATAATGTGCAACTGGACAGGAACAAAAGTTAAAGTAGTTCCACTTTCAGGAGAATTGAGTTGATGCAATTGCCAAAGTTTATTTTGTTGATCTAAATAGTCCATATCTGCACCATGGAAATCTGTTCCACAATTTTTTTCTTGTGCAGCAATAGAGGTAGAAAAAAAGAATAGACAGATCAAACTGAAGAAGGATAAGTAAAGTTTCATAATTATTATTTTTTACAACAGGATGGTTTAAAATGAACTACTAAATATAGTTAAACAAATGTAAATAAATGATATTTAATAAAAATTATTTTCCCCACAAAAAATAAAACTGACAAGTATTTTTTTTGAAGGTTTGAAAATATTCTTTTTTAAATACCAAATATTTTTTTACCCAAAAATCACTTATTGACAAAAGTCAATGAAATCCACCCCACCCTAGAATAATTTTACATCATGTTTTTTTGTAAAACTAAATCACAAAATCATGATAAAAAAAATAATTCTAACATCAACTATCATTTTAATTTCCACTTTTATTTTTTCCCAAAATCTAACTCAAACCGTTCGTGGAACTGTGATGGACTTGGATAATAATCTCCCCATAATTGGTGCAGAAATTATTATCGCCAATTCAAATCCATTAGCCGGAACAACAACTGACGAGCTAGGAAATTTTAAATTAGAAAAAATTTCAATCGGTAGAATTACTCTAAACATATCTTATTTAGGTTATGAAAACCAAACCATTCCAAACATAGTAGTCAACTCTGGGAAAGAAGTCGTCTTGCAATTAAAGATGCAAGAATCTCTAATTACAATGGATGAGATTGTTGTAACTGCCAACAAAAACAAAGGCGAAGCACTCAACGAAATGGCGATTTTAAGTGCTCGTTCTATTTCTGCGGAGGAAACCAATCGCTACGCTGGTGGCTTCAATGATCCTTCTCGAATTGTTTCCAATTTTGCAGGAGTAACAAGTACGCAAGATGGTAGCAACGATATTATCATCAGAGGAAATGCACCAAAATATGTCCAATGGAGATTGGAAGGTGTACAAATCACCAACCCAAATCATTTCGCCGATCCCAATGCGGTGAGTGGTGCGGTGAGTACACTTAACAATAATTTATTGGCCACCTCAGATTTTTATACAGGTGCGTTTTCACCTGAATTTGGCGATGTGCTTTCGGGAGTTTATGATGTAAAATTACGTGCAGGAAATAATGAGAAATTCGAATCTGTTTTTGGTTTTGGTTTATTAGGAACAGACTTAACTTTCGAAGGCCCTTTCAAAAAAGGATATGGTGGTTCTTTTCTTGTCAACTATAGATATTCAACTGCATCCATTGCTAGCGATTTAGGTTTAATAGATATTAGTGGAATTCCAAAATTTCAAGACGCTGCTTTTAAGGTAGTTTTGCCAACGAAAAAAGCAGGTGTTTTTTCATTTTTTGGATTGGCGGGCAAGAGTAGTTTTTTATTTGAAGATGTCACCCCAGCAACTTGGGAAACACCAAGTGACAATTTTATGCGAGCAGATATTTCAGAAGATTTTGATAAAAATGCTCATCTACTCAATACAGGAATTAATCATACTTTAAATTTAAATCAAAATAGTTTTATCAAAACAACAATTGCTTTTTCAAAGGAAGGAATTGAAGACAATATTTTTGAAAACAAATTGATAAAAATTTTCGATGCAAACGATGATTTCCTAAGAGACTCTGTAGTCAATCGACAAGTCAATTATAAAAATAAATTAAAAAAATCGACGTACCGTGGAGCAATTACTTATCACAACAAATTGAATGCAAAAAACAAAATTCAGGTTGGCACAAAATACGCTTTCTTTGATTATCAAAATCAACAAAGCCAATTACAAGATACTTCTTCAACTAGAATTTCTCTTGTCGATTTTGATGAAAATATTTCTACCATTCGTAATTTTATTAGTTGGAGACATCGAGTCAATGAAAATATTTCTATCGTTTCTGGTTTTCATAACATGAATGTTTTACTCAATAATAAATCTACTTTTGAACCTAGAGTGGCCATGAATTGGAAAATAGATCACACAAATTCTATTCATGCTGGCTATGGAAAACATAGTAATATGGAAAGTATCCCACATTATTTTTCTCAAATAAAACAAGCCGATGGAAGTGTAAAAAAACCAAATACTGATTTGGATTTATTAAAAGCACATCACTTTGTTGTAGGTTATGAAAGACGTTTTGGAAAAAATCTAAGAGCTAAATTGGAAGCTTACTATCAATATCTTTACAATCTTCCTGTGGAAAATAATGACACCAGTTATTTTGCAACAATCAATGAAGATTTGGAATTTAGATTCGTGGATTTAGTGAATGAAGGAACTGGAAAAAACTACGGAATCGAATTGACGATTGAAAGATTTTTTAATAACAATTATTATTATTTGATCAATGCTTCTCTGTATGAATCCAAATATAAATCATTGGAAGGCATAGAAAGAAATACACAATACAATGGAAATTATTTGGTAAATGTATTGTTAGGAAAAGAATTTGTTCGACTTGGAAAAAAGAAAAATCAAACTCTTGGATTGAATGCTAAAGTGTTTTTTGGCGGAGGAAGAAAAGTAATTCCACTATTGAGAAATGGAAATGGACAACTCGCTGTTGATCCTTCCAACAATAAATTTTGGGATTATAAAAAAGCTTATGAAGATAAAATTGAAGATACGTACCAAGTAATTATTTCTGCAAGTTATAAATGGAACAAGCCAAAAACAACTCACGAATTATTTTTAAATTTGGATAACGTCACAAATAACAAAGGGAAAATTTCAGAATTTTATGATGAGAATGAACCTGAATCAATTGGCTATGTTACTCAGTTTGGTTTTTTTCCTAACTTGATGTATCGAGTTTATTTTTAAATAAAAAATCATTTTTAAAAATTAATTTAATCGCTCATTTTGTCATTTCTATGATTTTAAAATAAGAATCAAAATAAAATGAAAGCAATCATTTATAACAATTACGGAAGTCCTGAGGAGCTTCATTTGGCAGAAGTTAAAAAACCAATTCCAACGAACGATGAAGTCTTGATAAAAATTCATGCAACCACAGTCAACAGAACTGACTGTGGTGCATTGAGCGGGAAACCTTATATTTTTAGATTATTTATTGGCGGTATTTTTAAACCAAAAAATAAAATCATAGGATCTGTATTTGCAGGGGAAATTGAGGCAATCGGAAAGGGCGTTCACAACTTTAAAGTAGGTGATCGAGTGTTTGGTTTTGATGATGAGATTCTAAATTCATTTGCGGAATATACCTGTTTGTCAAAAGAGGAGGCGATGATAAAAATGCCAAAGGATTGCACTTTTGAAGAAGCTGCGGCAAACTGTGAAGGAACACATTACGCCATTAACTTTATCAATAAAGTAAAATTAACAGCTGGGCAAAAAGTGTTGGTTAATGGTGCAACTGGTGCAATCGGTTCGGCAGCAGTTCAGCTGTTGAAAAATCTAAATCTTGAAGTTGTCGCAGTTGCCAATACCAAAAATTTGGATTTGGTAAAATCATTAGGAGCCATTAAAGTGATCGATTATTTAAAAGAAGATTTTACGAAAATACTTAAAGATGAAAAATTCGATTTCATTTTTGATGCGGTTGGTAAAAGTTCATTTTCAAAATGTAAACCATTCTTGAATCCAGGTGGCATTTATATTTCCTCAGAATTAGGCTGGATGGCAGAGAATCTTTTTTACGCTTTGACTACGCCTTTTTTTGGAAAGAAAAAAGTGATTTTTCCATTACCAAAAGATACCAAAACTAGTTTGGAACAGATCAAGGAATTAATGGAAAAAGGAAAATTAAAAGCAGTAATTGATAGCGTCCATCCTTTGGAAAAAATTCCTGAAATATTTAAATATGTTTTGACAGGTGAAAAAATTGGAAATGTAGTTATTAAAATTATATAGAAACAAGTCATCCTTTTTCCCTCGACCTAAAGAAGTTATTTTAAAAATATTTAATCCTACTTTCCAATTCATTCATAGAAAAGAATGTGGAATAATATTGGTATTTTGTAATTTCAATTTTTGCAAAAAAATTAAATGAGATTACAATTATGAATGCCAATAAAGATTTTTCTAGACCTCTATCTAATTTAACTAAAGATCAAGAAGTGAACAAAGTTCTTTTTGATTATGCTGAATCAATGGCAACACTTACTCCTGAAGAAAAACAAGCCATTCAAGATAGTATTCAAATCAAAGAATTCAAAAAAGGGACTTTTTTATTGATGGAAGGCGACACCTTATATATGTGTTATTTCATTATCAAGGGATGCGTCAGGGAATATTATATCAAAGATGGAGAAGAGAGAACCACTAATTTTTTTGTCGAACAAGAGGCTATTTCCTCGATGAATGGAAATTCAAAAAAGACTCCTTCCAAATACTTTTTAGAATGTTTAGAAGATATTATCGTTACAACCTCCTCTGAGGAAAAAGAACAAGAAATGTTTAAACAATTCCCAAAGTTCGAATCTATGTGTCGAATAAAAATGGAAGAAATGGTTGGAGAATATCAAGAGAAACTTGCTAGATATATTACCTCTTCTCCCGAAGAACGCTATCGGCATCTACAAGAAAATCGCCCTAGACTTTTGGATAGAGTTCCACAATATCAACTCGCCAGTTATATCGGTGTAAAACCTGAAACACTTAGTCGAATTAGAAAAAGGATGGCTATGAAAAAATAAAATGCTTTTTCTAAAATATCTATAAGAATGCTCATCCAAAAATACAATCCCCTCTGGATTCAAAATTTCAAGAATTTAAAAAATGAATTTCAACAAGCTCTTCAAGGAATTTTTGTTGAAATAGATCATGTCGGAAGTACCTCTGTGGTTGGTCTTGCTGCCAAACCTATTATTGATATTGACATCGTTTATTGGGAAGATGAGGATTTTGAAAAAATAAAAAATAGACTTTCCAACATTGGTTATTATCATAATGGCGATCAAGGAATTTATGAACGAGAGGTTTTTAAAAGAAAAGACAATCAAGAGAAACATCCGATTTTGGATAAAATAAACCACCACTTATATGTTTGTCCAAGTGATGGCAATGAATTACAAAGGCATCTTTTGTTTCGAGATTTTTTAAGAAAAAATGAATGGGTCAGAAAGGAATATGAAAAAATAAAATTTGAGATAGCGGAAGAAGTGAACCATGATCGAAAAAAATATGCTGCTCTCAAAGAAAAACGAGCAAAACAATGGATTCAATCAATTGTTGATTTAGCAAAAAAAGAAAATACAAAAGAAATGTAATCTTAAAGTCATCCTTATCTAAACTTAATCTAAATAATTTTGAGAAACGAAATTTCGCCACTATCTTTGTGCTTAAATTGAAAAAACAGTTTCATGTCAAAAACAACAATAGCAATTGCTGATGCACAATATTTAATTCGAGTCGGATTGAGACATCTTATTGAAGAGTTTGAGCAATTTGAAATTGTTGGAGAAGCTGGTTCAGAAAAAGAGTTATTAACAATATTGGAACGTCATTCCCCAAATGTAGTAATATTAGATTATCAACAACCTAATAACTTTGACATCTCTTCTATTGAAAAAATCAAATCTGCCTCACCTGAATCCAAAATCCTAGTCATCAGCGGAGACAATGAAAAGGAAAATATTTACAATGTTGTGCAAAACGGAGTAAGTAGTTTTTTGACAAAAAGTTGCGACGAAGAAGAAATTATTACCGCCATCAAAGCAACTGCAAAACATGAAAAATTCTTTTGTAATAAAATCCTTAATTTCATTTTAGAAAAATCATTTGCAAAGCCTGAAGATTGCTCTCCTATCCCACTTTCCTCTCGTGAAATTGAAATCGTCAGATTAGTTGTTGGTGGAAAAATTGCCAAAGAAATCGCCAGCGAACTTAATCTCAGCACTCACACAATTTATACTCATCGAAAAAACATCATGAACAAATTGGAATTAAAATCTACTTCAGAATTAGTTTTATACGCTGTGGAAAAAGGAATTGTAAAAAGTCCTGTCTAGAAATTCACTTTAGAAACTCTTAAGTTTTCATTTTCCAAAATAATATTGCTTTCACCTATCTTTTTTTTGACTTTCTTAACTTTTCACCCTGTTACAAAAGTTCTCAATTTCTTTTTTCCTATCTGCATTATTCAGTCACACAATGAATAAAAAAATTCGTTAACAATTGATAATCAACTCTTTACATATTTACTAATTAAAAAAATCACCCTACAATCATATTATAAAAATATCTCTTCAAAAAAAAATATTGTCACAATACCTCACCTTCTAATAATTGAATATAACCCAAAACCCACCTATAATTGAAGTATTCCTTTTAATCTATAACTCCTCCACAACATAATTAGTCACAATCATAATCCAATACTAAATTTAATTTAGTACCATTAACCGTAAGCCCATGAAAAAAATCTACTTAGGAATAATTTGCATTCTTCTCTCTACTTTTTCTTTTTCTCAAGATCCTTCCTTCTCCCAATTTTATGCTAATCGAACGTACCTTAATCCTGCCTTTACGGGATTAGATAATGGAGTAAGTGTCGCAGCTGTTTCACGGCTTCAATGGCTAGCGGCTGACCGAGGTTTTAGAACTTATGGGATGAGTTTTGAAATAAGAAGACCTTTTATTAATAGTGGATTTGGTATACAGCTTTTCCAAGATGAAGAAGGAATTGGAGAATTGACCAATACTTCGGTGGGACTTTCTTATTCTTATTCAATTCCATTACGAAATCATCATGAAATTAAAATTGGAATGCAGGGACGATGGGTGCAAAAATCAGTTGATTGGAGCAAATTAATTTTCTCAGATCAACTCGATCCAGTCCATGGAAATATTTTTTCAACTACAGCTCAACCTGGTCAAGAATATGTAAGACATACTGATTTTGATCTTGGTGCAATTTGGGTAAATACGACAGATATAAAATTTGGAAAAAGAAAATTAAAAAATGTACGAACTAATGTTGGATTCAGTCTACATCACTTGGTTTCTCTTTTTAATGAAAACGGAGGAGGAGAATCTCTACAAAATTTAGATACGAGTGTTCCACCTAGAGTAACTATCCACGCAGGGTCAGTTATTCCATTAGTTTATTATGCAGGAAGGAAAAAAACTATATCTGTATCACCTAATTTCAAGTATGATATTCAAGGAGAAAACTTAGTGGATTTTAAGCGAAATTTTCAAGTAGTCACTTATGGTGCATATCTAATGTTTGATGGTATGTATTTTGGAGCAATGTATCAGAATAAAATACCGATCCTAGGTTTTAAAAATACTAATGCTCTAATTTTTGCAGCAGGAGCTTATATAGAAAGAAATAAAATGAATCAATACTTTATAGGTTTTAGTTACGATGCAAATACTTCAGGATTGGGTACTAGAGCAGGAGGAGTTTACGAAGTGGCTTTGCGTTGGACAGGTTTGACATTACTCCAACCAAAGCATGGAAAGAAAAGGAAACGAGGAAAAAAGAGATCACCTAATTGTTATAAATTTTTCTAATAGAATAAAATATACAAATTAACATATTCAGCCAAAAACCAGAATCCTCCCATCTGTATTTTCGAAATCCAAGCTAACTTAATTCCACATGAAATATATTTATTCACTTCTTATTTTAGCATTTACCTCCATCAGCTTTAATGCAGCTAGCCAATGTAATTTTACTGTTTCCAACAATAATATTTGTGGTTTGCAACCAATAGATTTCAATGTAATCAACCCTTCGGGAAATTACACTTGGGATTTCGATGGAGATGGAAATATTGATGCTACTGGCCCAAATGTTACTTATACTTTTCCTCAAGTAAATAACAATACAACTTTTTCAGTTGCTTTATTTCGAAATAATAATTTTTGTTCTGTTCAAAATGTAAACGTACAAACTACTCCAGATGCAACAATTGGAGTGCTCCCTGGAAGTGGTGTTTTAGATGGAGACCAGATCAGAGTTTGTAGTAGTCTTCCAGATGTAACTTTGGATATTTATAATGCTTCTTCGACTTATTCTAATAATGTGAGTTATACTTTCGATTGGGGAGATGGAACATCTGATGTTTATGATAACAGTACATTTCCGGGAACTAACTTTATTTCACATGATTACTCTGGCTTCGGATATTACAATATTATCCTTACTGTAGAAACATCTAATGGTTGTACTGCTATTCAAAATTATACTTTTTATAATGGAGGAAATCCTTCTGTAGGATTAGCTACTCCTGGAAATACAACAGGACTTTGTGCTCCTGCAACTGTAGATTTTCCAATCACTAATACTACGAATAATCCTGATGGAACTATTTATAATGTATATGTAAGTGGAGTACTGGTACAAACTTATAATCAAAATAACATTCCTGCTGCTTTCACTTATACTTTCTTAGAATCTTCTTGTGGTTTGACTACTTCAACAGGTAATTATGAGAATGCTTATGACGTTCAAATCGAAGCAACCAATCCATGTGGATCATCGCAGGCTACCATCGAACCAATTGAAGTAAGCACACCACCTGATTTAGAAATTTTGGTTACCGAACCTACTGCAACATGTGAAGGGGAAGAATATACATTCACCAATGACTCAGGAGGATTGGGTGAAGTATCAAGTGGTAATCCATCCACTTGTACAAGTTTACCACCTACTTGGTCGATTACTCCAGGTGTTCCTGGAGTGGATTGGGAAGTAATTTCAGGGAACTTTTTTGGCTCTGATGAAATCGTAGTAGTATTCTATACTCCAGGAGATTATACCATAACGATGAACTTAAATAGTCCATCTTGTGGATCAGGAGTAGTTAGCCAAAGCTTTACTGTTTTTGGAGATCCAGTTTCATCTGCTGTAGTAAATTTGGTGACAGCAGCTTCGCCAGGAGCAGATGAATGTGTATCAACTACAGCTACTTTTCAAAATGAATCGGAAGGAGATAGTTTAAATTATGTTTGGAATATTAGTCCTGCAGGAGGTTGGAATTTTGAAGATACTTCGACATTTACAACAGAAGACATTATCGTTAATTTTACGGAACCAGGAAATTATAATGTGAGTTTATTGACGAGTAATTTGTGTGATGCCGCTGTCTGGGATACGACTTTAGTAATTGTAGCAGCACCTGAAATTATTTTAAATCCAATGAATGATTATTGTGAAACGGCTACCTTGGATTTTGATGCATCTGATATAAACTATAATGCAAATAATGGAACATTCTCCTCTATAGAATGGAGTTTTCCTGGAGGATTTCCTTCTACTTATTCTGGCGCTTATCCTACTGGAATTTATTATGGTTCAACAGGAACTTATACTGTAAGTGTTACTGCCACGAATCAATGTGGACAAAGTACTTCTACTCAAACCTTTAATGTTCAAGAACCAGGCAATGTTTCCATCATGCCTGATCAAACTGTTTGTAGAAATGAAGCTTCTTTTTATGTTACTGCCACTCCCGCTGGAGGATCTTGGTCAGGAACTGGCGTTTCTCCAAATGGGTTTTTCAATCCAGGAAATAATAATGTAGGAGATAATACCTTGACTTATACATACTTAGACGGAAATTGTAGTTTGACTGAAACTATGGTTGTGACAGTTTTGGATTTAACTCCAACAAACGCAGGCCCAGATCAGGAAGCTTGTGTTTATGAAACTTTACTTGAGTTGACTGGCGCATCACCTGCTGGAGGAACATGGTCAACAAACAATGGTGCAGTAATTATTGGAAATACTTATGTTGATCCTGCAGGATCTGGCCCAGGTGTTTATAATTTGATTTATAGTTTCACAGATGGAAATAATTGTACAAATACGAGTACCAAAATTGTTATTATTAATGATCGACCAGATGTTGATGCAGGATTAGATCAATCAATTTGTGAAAATCCATTTGATATTCAATTGACAGGCTTCTCTCCTTTAGGTGGAACTTGGACTGGAACTGGAGTCACTCCAATGGGTGTTTTTAATGCTGGAAATACGCCAGGGTTAGGAGATTATACGTTGACATATACTTATGTTGATTCCTATACAGGCTGTGCCAATAGCGATACAAAAGTAATTTCAATAGTTCCAAATGATCAAGCTGATGCTGGACTAGATGAAGAATTTTGTATCAATGATAATTCATTCTCGATTCAAACTGGAACTCCTGCTGGAGGAACTTGGAGTGGAAATGGAATTACACCAGGAAGTAATATTTTTGACCCAGCCCAAGCAGGTGTTGGAGTTCATGTAGTGACTTATACTTTTGGAGCAGGTGTCTGTGAAACTTCAGATACTAAAGTTATTGAAGTTTTAGATTTACCTAACATTACTCTTCCAAACTTAAATGATGTTTGTGTAAACGAAACCATAGTTGATTTAAGTGGAGCAAGTCCAATGGGAGGAGCTTGGTCAGGAACAGGTATTTCAGGAAATGATTTTGATCCAAATGTTGCGGGCGTTGGAGTTCATACTTTAACTTATTTCTATACTGACATGAATACATTGTGCTCTAATTCCGCAAGCATTGATATTGAAGTTTTACCTCTACCAACTATTGTTGCCAATGACACTTCCTACTGTAATACTTCTGGATTGGTAGATTTACCTTTAGCAAATCCTTCTGGTGGAAATTGGTCAGGAGTTGGTATTTCGGGGAATCAATTTGATCCAAATGTTGCGGGTGGAATTGGAAGTTATACCTTAACCTATACTTACGCTGATGGAAATGGTTGTGAAAATAACACTACAATTACGGCGAGTGTAATTTCTCCAGATAATGTAAATGCAGGAAGTGATTTTGAAATATGTATCAATGCAGGAGTAATTGATTTGAGTCAAATGGCTTCTCCTCAAGGTGGAAACTGGAATTCAAATGGAAGTGCAGGACTAAATGGAAATTCGTTTAATCCATTTACGGCAGGCGTAGGCACTCACACTTTGACTTACTCTATTGGAAGTGGAAATTGTCAAGTAAGTGATGAAGTTCAAATTACAATCAATGATTTGCCTGAAGTAACTACCATGGATGATTTTGAAGTTTGTGAAAGCGAACAATCTGTTGTCCTCTCTGCTACGCCAAGTGGCGGAACGTGGACAAGTAATAATGGAGGTGTATTCGTGGTCAATATTTTTGATGCAAGTGCATCTGGAGCTGGTAATTTTTCTTTCACTTATACTTACCAAGATAATAATGGTTGTGAGAATTCTGATAACCTTTTGATTTCAGTAAATCCTCTTCCAACATTAACTACCAATGTTACCACCTACTGTAATACATCAGGGCTAGTACCTCTTCCATACTCTACTCCTATAGGTGGAACTTGGAGTGGACAAGGAGTTAGCTATAATCAATTTGATCCTACAATAGCTGGTGGAGTTGGATCATACAATTTAACATATACTTATACAGATGGAAATAATTGTACTAATGAAATTATTTCTGTTGTCTCAGTTACTTCATCTCAATCTATTGATGCTGGGCCAGATATGGAAATATGTATGGATTATGGAATAATTAACTTAGGAAATATTTCTTCACCAGGAGGAGGAACTTGGATTGCTAATGGAAGTGCAGGTTTAGTCGAAAATTCTTTTGACCCAACTTTAGCAGGAGCTGGTACACATACCTTAACTTATACAGTTGGATCGGAAAATTGTCAAGTTTGGGATGACATCATAATCATCGTAAATGAATTACCTTATGTAGATGCAGGACAAGATCAAGAGATTTGTTTTGGAGAACCAAATTTCAATTTAGTTGGTTTTCCAGAAGGAGGAACCTGGACTGGAACTGGAATTATTGATGCTCAAAATGGAACTTTTTATGCTTCAAATACTCCAGGAGACTACACTTTAACTTATTCATTTACAAATAGTGAAGGATGTATTAGTTCTGATGATGTAATGGTTACAATCAAACCACTTCCAATTGTCGATGCTGGAGATGACTTTACTTTTTGTAATCAACCTTCTAACCTTATCTTAGGGCCAGCAACTCCAGCAGGAGGAATTTGGTCAGGAGACGGAATTGTAGATGGAGCAAATGGCGTTTTTAATCCAATGAATTCTAGTGGAGTTGGAAGTTATGATATCATCTATACTTACACTAATCCAAATACGGATTGTACTAATTCAGATACCATTGTTGTGACCATTGTTGATCCAGAAGTAATTGATGCTGGACCAAATGATACCTTATGTATCGACCAAGGAATTCATACATTAAATAACTTTCAACCTGCCAATGGTACTTGGAGTGGAACTGGAATCACAGATGCCAATGCTGGAACTTTTGATCCAGTTATCGCAGGCGAAGGATTGCACACGATCACTTATTCATTTGGAACTGGAAGTTGTTTTGTCGAAGACACTAAAACAATTTTAGTCATTGACTTAAGTTATGTAACTGCCGGACCAGATGAATCTACTTGTATCACTTATGAATATTTCGCCTTATCAGGTTACTCTCCTGCTGGTGGAATTTGGACTGGAAATGGAATTATTGATAGTGAAAATGGAATCTTTGATCCATCCTTAGCACAAGTTGGAGATCATGTTTTGACTTATACTTATACGGACAGCTTATCTGGCTGTATTGTTTCTGATGCAAAACTAATGACAGTTTTCCCAATGGAAAATCCAACCTTTGATATGCCGCATTTGGTTTGTAGAAATGAAGTAGTCAATTTTGAAAACTTGTCTCCATCAAATTATTCAGCGAGTTGGAACTTTGGAGACGGAAATACTTCAACTGATTTTTCTCCAAGTTATGCTTATGATGTAGTGGGAACTTACGTAGTAACTTTAGCCGTAGAAAATGAGCATGGATGTGTTGGAGAAATTTCAGATACAATTGTTGTGACCGATGTGCCTGTTGCTTATTTTCAACCAGACACATCTGAAGCATGTGTTGGTTTAGAATTAAATTTGACCAACTTAAGTTTCGGAGTTGACTTGTCTTACAATTGGACTTTTGGAGATAATCAAAATAGTAGTACGTTAGAAAATCCAGGAGTGATCTATTTTGAAAATGGAATTAATGATACTGCTTACGTAATTACTTTAACAACAACTAACCAATGTGGAAGTAGTACTTACCAAGATGTTGTAACTGTAACACCTCAACCAGTTGCCAGTATTGGTTTATCACCGCAGACAGATTGTTCGCCAGTAATTATGGAATTTGCCAATATCTCCGTCGGTGCAGCTACTGATTTTTATTGGGATTATGGAAATGGAAATACCTCAACTGGAGTAATCCCAGAGACGCAAACTTATACAGCAGATACCACTATCGAAATTTATACCGTCACTTTAGTTTCTTCCAATGTTTGTGGATCTGATACTGCTACTACCGAGATTGTAGTTACACCGCCTGATGTACAAGCATTAGCCGGAGCTTCTCAATTTGCTGGCTGTCAGCCACTTACAGTTGATTTTTATAATTATGCGACTCCAGGAGCAACTATTGATTGGACTTTTGGAGATGGAAATTCATCTTCACAAATTCAGCCTTCTCATACTTTTACTGAGCCAGGAGAATATACGGTTATTCAGTTTGCAGGAAGTGATTGTGGATATGATACCACTTCAATTAACATTATTGTTTACCCTGCACCAGAAGTAGAATTTACTCATCCAAATTTTGTTTGTTTAAATCAGCCAATTCAATTTTCCAACAATTCAATTAATACTTCTGGAAATTATTGGGACTTTGGAGATGGACAAACTTCTCAATTGAATGAGCCGACACATATCTTTACTGAACCAGGAGAATATACGGTAACCTTGCAAGGAATTTCAATTTATAATCAATGTCCTGCCACTTACACAAGTGTGGTGACAGTAATGGAATTGCCTGATGCAAGTTTTGAACCTGCGGCATATAGTGGTTGTGTACCTTTTGAAATTGAATTGTATAATAGCTCCCAAGGAACTATTTTTTATGAATGGAGCTTTGGAGATGGCAACACTTCAATTGAAGAAAGTCCAAAACATATTTATAATGAAATTGGAACTTACGAAGTAACTTTGATTGCCACAGACATCAATGGATGTTTTAATGATACAACTCTTTCAAATATTATTGTTCACCCAAAAGCGGAAGCAGCTTTTGAATTTGAACGAACTTCTCTTTGTGGTTTGCCTGCTCAAATTAATTTTGAAAATCAATCATTAGGTGCTACAGGATACACTTGGAATTTTGGAAATGGATTAACTACTCCAAATACAAATCCATCTAATGTCTACACCGAGGCTGGCGAATACTCTGTAGAATTAATCGCAACGAATCAATTCTCTTGTGCAGATACTGTGCTGCAAGATTTGACGATTTATCCAGAACCAGAAGCAAGCTTTGAAGTAGTGGGACAAGAAGGTTGTGAACCAATGGAAGTTACTTTTAACAACACATCGACAGCAAGTAATAATTTCTATTGGGACTTTGGAAATGGAAATATTTCGGAGGAAGAAAATCCAATTCAATTATACCAAGAAAATGGTTTGTATGATGTTCAATTAGTTGTTTCGATTGATGATGCTTGTTTTGATACTTTAGTTTTAGAGGAGTTAGTCAATGTTCATATCACACCTTTTGCCAATTTCGAAATTGACGAATCAACATCAGGTATAAATGATGGAGAGTTTCAAATGGTTAATCTTTCTGAAAATGCTGATAATTATTATTGGGAATTTTCAGATGGTGGAACTTCTCAAGCAGTAAATCCAACACATCGTTTTTTCAATAACGGTAATAAACAAGTATACTTAGAAGCCAGTACTGAGTTTGGTTGTACACATGATACTTTACTTAATTTCACTCCAAAAACCATCAAAGGATTATTTGTTCCAAATGCTTTTTCACCAGAACAAGGTCTTGGAGACGTAAGAGTTTTCAAACCTGCAGGAGTTGGTTTAAAAGAATATCATATGCAAATTTTCTCTCCGTATGGACAGTTACTTTGGGAAACGCAAGAATTAGCAGATGGTCAACCTGCCGAGTCTTGGGATGGAAGAATTAAAGGAAAATTGATGGCGCAAGATGTTTATGTTTGGAAAGCCTATGCAGTTTTTGATGATGGAACGGTTTGGCAGGGCGAAGCAAAAAAGAATGGAGGTTTCAAAACTATGGGATCGGTTACTTTATTGAGGTAAACTACTTCTTAGAAACTAAAAAACTTCCAACCTAAATAGGTTGGAAGTTTTTTTTGTTCAATGCTTACACTAAAAATTAATCAACTATTTCACTTAGGTACAAATGAGGTATTTCTTTACTAACCACCTTTTTCGATCTCCAATCTAGGCTTTCAAAATTCTTATTATATTTTTCTAATGAATACTTATTTCGAGCCTCGTCAACCATTATGACAACTGAAGACCTGCCTACTAAATATTTTCCATAAGAAACTTTTCTTTCAGTTTTTAAGAGAACAATACATGGTCCATTTAAAAATTCTTTCAAAAGAAAATCATTTAAGTCATTTGGTTTTATCTTTTTTCCATTGACCTTAATTTTCTTTTTCGAACTAATCTCTACATTGATCACTTTTGCTTTTGGATAATTCCTTTTTAGACTTTTTTCAGTTCGACGTGCTGTTTCTACTCTCGGTTCTGGAGGAATTTCTGGATCAGCTTGGGGAGAAGGTGGATTCAACCTTTCAGCTTCTTTTTTTCTTTTTTCGATAATGAACGTAGAAATTCTTTCGAATTTTTTAGTAGGTAAATTCCTTCTCTTATAAAATGCTTCTGCCTCTTTCCTGTCGAATTGCAAAAGATAACTCATAAATCCTGTTTTACTCCAACTATCATTTTTTTGATCATCTTTTGATGTTGCAACGAATATTATTTTGCGCAGATCCAATCGTTTTAATTCTTGAAAAAGTACTTCTACATCATACATTTTAATTGCTTCATCTGCTGATAATACTATTTTAATAAAACCATTATCTATGGTAGAATTTGAAAAAGCAGACAATGGTTTCAATAGCATACTTTTTAAAGAATCCGCTTCTGTTGAAATCTCATTCCCCACCTTAAATGTTAATTGACCATTTTTATTATAAAAAAGATCAATGGCAATTGAATTTCGTAAATGTTGAAGAACTTGTACCTGTTGTAAATCTGGTAATTTTATTTCTTGGGCAGATGTAAAGTCAGAAAAAATTAAGCATAAAAGAACAATATATATAATTTTCATATCAAATAATGTAAGTGAAATAATTTTCAAAAGTAATTATTCATTTTCCAAAATCTCAAAAATAAAATGAATTAATTCTAAATAAAAACTAAATATGGTTTGATTTTTTCTTTATAAAATTCAGGTCTCTTTCCTTGGCAAAAAATTCCTTTTCCTCTCTGTTTTCTTAACTTTGTCACAAATAAAAAATCCTAATTATCATACTTTAAAATAAATATTTAAATGAACGTTAAAACAATTTTAACCTTACTCTTATTCTTTTCACTTACAGCTTGCAGTTCTGATAAAAAAGATCAACCGAAGGATGGACCAACACCCATAGTTGAAGTTTTTAATTATCAAAATTTTGATTTGCAAGCAGGCGATTTACTTTTTCAGGATGGCGATTGTGGGTCATTTTGCGAAGCGATAGAAAAGGTTACTTTCGGAATTGATGGAGCAAGACTTTCACATGTTGGAATGGTTGTCCCAATGGGCACCAATGCACTTGCCGTTATTGAGGCAGTTGAAAAAGGAGTAAAAATTACACCAACTGGAGAATTTTTCAACCGTTCAATGGACGGAAAAAACAAAAGCAAAGTGTTGGTAGGTAGATTAAAAAAAGAAAAACAACCACTAATTCCTAAAGCGATCCAAGTTGCTCAATCAAAAGTTGGAAGTGCTTATGACTCAGGATTTAATATGTTAAATGATAGCTATTATTGCTCTGAATTAATTTATGCTGCTTTTATGGAAGCGAATGGTGGTGAACCTGTTTTTGAATTACAAAAAATGACTTTTAAAGACCCTGATACAAAAGCTACTTTTCCAGCTTGGAAAACTTATTTTAAAGATTTAGGCATGGCAATTCCTGAAGATGAACCTGGTTTGAATCCAGGCGGAATGTCTCGTTCTCCACATGTGGAAATCGTACATGCTTATGGCAAACCAACTGGTTATAAAAAATAAAAACTTAATCTGAAAGAATCAAAATGTCGTTTTGATTCTTTCAGATTTTAACTAAAAACTTTTCCCCCAATGAAAAATTTATTCCTTCTCATTTTACCTTTTCTATTTTTTGCTTGCGAAAACAAACCGCAGCAATCCATCAATCAAGCTTCAATAGAGTCTTCAAATAATCCAACTCCTGATACCGATCATGTATTACTACCCTACCCTGATTCGTTGTTTGAAACCTTTGAGATGCCAGAAGGTGAGATCACTTATGTGATGAAAAAATATTTTATTGCATTTCTAAAAGAAGGACCAAAAAGAAATCAATCAAAAGAAGAAGCAGATAAAATCCAAGCAGCACACATGGCTGAATTAGGAAAAGTAGCTAATGAAAAAATAGCTTGTATGATTGGCCCATTTGGTCAAGATGCAGAATCGGATATTCAAGGAATTATCGTTTTTAGTGTTCCAAATAAAAAGGAAGCTGAACGATTAGCAGCCTTAGATCCTGCTGTTCAATCTGGGCGATTGTTGATTGAAGTACATCCTTGGTGGGCGGCGAAGGGAAGTAAATTGTTTTAAAATTGAATATCCAAAAAGTCATAATAATTAATGAATTATAAAACCATCTCCTCCTCCAGCATCGGCGAATTCAAAGACAGAGGTAGCAAATTTTTTGCCTACGCTTTCCCTGTCTATTCTGAGGAAGAATGGCAACTCCATCTCGAAGAAGTCAAGAAAGAACATTTCAAAGCACGACATCATTGTTATGCTTTTCGACTAGGCTTGGACAAAAATAATTTTCGAGCAAATGATGATGGCGAACCTTCGGGAACAGCAGGTCGTCCGATTCTTGGGCAGATTGATAGTTTTGGTTTGACCAATGTTTTTATTGTTGTCGTTCGATATTTTGGTGGAACAAAATTGGGGACTTCTGGCTTGATAAATGCTTACCGAACAAGTGCGCAAGTCGCTTTGGCCAATGCGGATATTATTGAAAAATCATTAGATGATATTTTTCAAATCACTTTTGACTATGCCTTAATGAGTGACGTGATGAATACATTGAAAAAGTTAGACATCGAAATGGTCAGCCAAGATTTCGGCGATATTGGAAAAATTACTATCGCTATTCCGAAAAGTGATTTGGAGGAAAAAATGATTTTAATTAAAGCTGGATTTGCTAAAGTGCGAGTGGAAGAAGTGGCGGATTTGGAAAAAATTGAAGGAGTGGAAATTGATTTTTTATTTACTAGATAACATAATTTATAAAAATGTAAAAGGGTTGTTATGAAATTCCATAACAACCCTTTTACATTTTTAAACGAAGTGATATTTTTCTATTTATGAATCGTAATATCTCCCATCTTCATTATATCACTTCCATCTAATTTACATTTTCCAGATAACAGATAAATGTAAACTCCTTCAACAACAGTCTTGCCTTTGAATTTTCCATCCCAAGCAAAATTACGGTCATTGGATTCAAAAACTAATGCTCCCCATCGGTCAAATACTCTGAAATATTCAATCTCTTCAATCGATCCAGAATACATTCGGTAAGTATCATTATTTCCATCACCATTTGGAGAAAAAGCATTTGGCATCGAAATTAAATCTTCGCTACACTCATCTATTTTTTGAACAGTTACGATTTCTGTGTGCGAACATCCCGTTTCTAAGTCAGTAATTATTACTGTATACACCATCGAAACATCAATATTCGCAGTTGGATTTGGACAATCTGAACAAGTCAATCCATTCGCTGGAAACCATTGATAAGTAAAATCACCACTCTCTAAAGAAGTTACATCCAACAAAATTGGATCTCCTGGAAAGTACCGATACAATTGCGCTACATTCAATGTTGGGTTTTCCAAAACCTCAACAATTGCAGAAGCAGTATCTGGTGGACATGTTCCTGATTGAGCAATGACGGTATACTCAGTTGTCTCTGTTGGTGATGCTGTTGGATTTTCGATATCAATACTTGAAAGTCCTTCTGCAGGTGACCAAAGGTAAGTATCAGCCAACCCAATAGGTTGCATAATCAATCCTTCTCCCAAACAAATACTTTGATCTAATAAATCAATTTCTGTTTTTTCAATAATTTCTACCCTTACCGAATCAGTCAAAATACAATCTCCATTTTCTAGTGAGAAATAATAAGTAGTTCCCTCAGTCGGTGTTGCAATTGGATTAAGAATATCAGTTTGGTTCAATGTAGCGGCAGGTGACCAAGAAGGAATTCCATCTCCAAAACCTGTCAACTGAGCTGAAGAACCAATACAAATTGCCATATCATCACCAGCGTCAATATCATCTTCAGTCAAAATATTTACTGTAATCGTATCAAATAATTCGCATCCAAAATCTGAATCAACTCGAACAATATAAGTAGAAGTCTCTGTTGGCGAAGCAACTGGATTTGGGCAAGCGGCACAACTCAATCCATCTGATGAAATCCAAAATGCATTATTTCCATTGAGCACTTGAAGATGTGCAGTATCGCCTTCACAAATCGTTCGATCTTCGCCTAACAGGTTTTGAAATTCATAAAAAACGGAAACCGTTGTCGATGCTGTACTTGAACAACCAGAAGTATTTGTAACTGTAACCGTGTATGTTGTATTTGAAACTGGACTTGCAATTGGATTGTTACAAGCGTTATAGCAAGTTAATCCTGCTGCTGACTGATCCCAATCATATCCCACTAAATTATCTCCACCACTTGCAAATATTTGTGTTACATCATTTGCACAAATGGTCGTATCGTTTGAAATGGTCACAATAGGTATCGCTTCATCTCGAACATTCACAGTAACACTTGTAGAATACATACAATTTTCTGCACTAACTGCAACAAAAGTATATGTAGTTGTATCTAAAGGATTTACGGTAGGATTTAAACAATCCGTACAACTTAAAGTGGGATCATTTTCCCAATAAAAATCAACTCCTGTTGTATTTGATAAAATAGAAGCAACTAGATTAACTTCTTCTCCTTGACAGATTGTGGTATCTTCTGAAACTTCCAATTCAACAACTGGAAAAACAAAAACCATTTTTGAAATCGAATCTATACAACCTTCATTACTCGTCACTCGCAATTGAACAGGTGCATCCTCTCCTGCCAAAAATGTATGATTTGGATTTTGCAATGTTGAAGTCGGTGGAGGACTTGTTGGAGAAAATGTCCAATCCCATTTTTCAATAAAACCTGTTGAAATAGTTGATCCATCAGTAAATGAAACAGGTAAAGGTGCACAACCTTCATCTGGCGACATCGTAAAATCAGCCACAGGAACTTCACCTACTGAAATGTAATCTGTTCTCTCTAAAGTATCTTTACAAGAACCATTATCTACGATTATTGTCACATCAAATACTCCAGGTGTTGCATATAAAACTTGTGGTTCCATGTCAATAGAAGTCGCAGGATTTCCGCCTTCAAAAAACCACTCAACTCCAATGATTGGATTGGATGAATTAGATAGATTACTAAAAACAACTGGTGGATTATTATTACATAATTTAGTTTCACTTGCTGCAAAATCTGCATCCAAAGCTACCAAAGCAATTGTGTCTAGCGGTGATATTGGACGAATACAACCTTGATCATCAATTAAAATTAATGTGGGTACAAAATCATAATTTTGCGTATAATAATGAGAAATTGTATCTGCCATTTTAAAACCACTTGTATCCAAAACTCCATCGCCAAAATCCCAAATGTAATTATAAAAGTCATTTGACTCTGCAAAGAAATTTACTTCTGTAGGAATACAAGGATCATCCATCTCAAATGTAAACGAACCTTGTGGTCCATCTAATGAAATAAAACTTCCCAAGGTTATGGTATCTCTACAAACATCACTTGCAATCGCAATTAAGGTTACATCAAATATCCCTGGAACAGTATAAACGTGAGGCGGATTTTCTAAATTCGATGATCCACTTCCATTCCCAAAATCCCATTCGTAACTAGTTGCATTTTGTGATAAATTTTCAAAATTAACTATCAATGGCGGACAAGAAGCTGATGAAGTATCTGACGTAAAACTAGCTATTGGATCAGCAATATCCACATAATCATCCAAGCAATAAAAATCAGTACACCCATTCACATCAGTCACCGTCAAACAAACTGTATATGTTCCTTCTGTCAAATAATCATGAGTTGGATTTTTTTCGATAGAAGTCCCTCCATCTCCAAATGTCCATTCATAAGTCAAACCTGTCCCATGCGATTGATTTAAAAACTTAATAGTCGAAATCGTACATCCCAAAGTATCTCCTTTGAATTTCGCAAATGGTTGAGTTACACTAACCGCATCTGGAATCTCCAAACTATTTTGACAATTCCAATCATCGGTAACCGTCAAAGTAACGGGATAAGTTCCAACTGAATCAAAAGTAAAACTAGGATTCTGAAGATCAGAAATAATATACCCATTTCCTATATTCCAATCCCATGAAATTACATTTCCATATAAACTAGTACTATTTTCCATAAAATCTACTTCTAATGGATTACAACCAAATGGCGGGGTTACTTCAAAATCTGATGTTATCCCATTCACATTTACTTCCCCAGCAAAACTAAACGAATCTTCACATCCATTTACATCAGTTATCACTAATGTTATATCATCATAAGTCCCAGGTGTTCCAAAAGTAACTTCTGGATTTGCGCTCAAGTTATTAGAGAAAGTTGCACTTCCTGAAGTCCAGGAATAGGTCTCTCCAAACATAGAATTATTTTCTACCAACAGAGTCAAAGGAACACATCCTTGCGTTGTATCAAATGAAAATTCTGCTTTTGGTTCTGTGATATAATAGGCTAACTCAGTTGTATCTGAACAGCCCGTTACTGAATTATAAGTTGCCAAAGTAATTAAATAACTTCCTGTATCTGGATAAGTGTAAGAAGCCATCTCCATAGTGGAGGTGTCGTTTATTGTTGTCAAATCTCCAAAATCCCAAGAGATCGTTTCAGCTCCAATCGAAGTGTTGAAAAATTGAAGATCGTACGGATTATCACAGTCATTTTCCACATTAAAGGTTGCCCTTGGAGCCAAGGTGTTAATATAATCTTCTATCTCTAACTGATTTCCACAGCCATAATGGAAGACTGCCAAAGTAACATCAAATGATCCGGTATCGATATATTCATGTTCTGGGTTTTGATTAAAAGAATAAATACTATCCCCAAAAGACCAAAACCATTCGTTCGCAAATGAACTTGACAAATCGGTAAAAATTACATTTTCATTAATACATGCAGATGTTGGAGTTGCCTCAAAATTTACATCTGGTTGCATTCCAACACATACTCTTTTATTTATAATAGAAGTATCTACACAACCCAATTCATTGACTACTGCTAAGATAATATCATAACATCCCGTATCTGAAATCGTAAATGAAGGAGTAGCATCTGTCGAAGTCAACACTCCACTCGGTGTATCTATTTCCCAATACCATTCTGTAATTGGAACTACTGTTGTCGAAGCATCACTCAAACTAAAAGTTAAAGGAGCACATCCTTGAATTTCACCAGCAAAAATAGCCGCGTTTAATTCAAGAACTTCTACTGTATCTACCAACATAGTATTAGAACACCCTGCTGCATCTGATACGGTTAAGTAAATTGGATAAGTACCAAACTCTGTAAAAGTAATACTTGGATTCGGATCACTTGACGTTCCTGCTTCTCCATTTTCTCCAAACTCCCAAAACCACATCGTTGTATTTTGAGACGTCCCTACAAAATTTGAAGTATGTGGAATTTCACATCCCATATTATTAATAACACTATAAGATGCACTTGGCAACTCATTCACCTGAATACAAATATCAGATGGAAGTGTAGTGGCACATCCATTTTCGAATCGTGTCAATGAAACGGTATAACAGCCTGGCGTCTCAAAAGTATAAGTTGGATTAGGATCATCAGATATTCCTCCATCTCCAAAATCCCACATCACATTATCTGCACTTGATCCCGAAATATCTTGAAAATTAACAGGTGCACCTGCACAAATTTCTGTTTGATCAAAAGTAAAATCAATTGGATAACCAACTGCAATATAATCTTCTAAAACAAGCGTTTCAATACAACCTGTTATAGCATCTTCCCCAAGAATAGTTACATCATATAAACCTGGATTTTGATAACTCACCGTTGGCGGATTTGCTCCAATAAAACTTGCACCATTTCCAAAATCCCAAGTATATTCAATATTGGGTTCCACATTTTGATTTGTAAAATTCACATTAAATGGTGGTGTACATTGGAATTGATCATCTGCCGAAACTTGAATATCTGCTGCTGGCGAAACCACAATAAAATCATCTTTAGTCACCGTTCCCACACAACCATTTTCATTAGTGATCGTCAAACTAATATCGTATCCATCTGAAATATTATAAACATTTTCGATGGAAGTCATTGTCCCATCATCTACAATTACTCCTTGATTACCACCAACTCCCCAAATCCATTCTGTAATCGCTCCATCTGACGAAACTGACAAATCTTCAAAAACTACTTCAAGTGGTGCACATCCAGAAGTAATATCAGCTGTAAAATCAGCCGTTGGAATTTGATAAACTTTGATATAGTCTATTTTACATTCCGTATCTGAATCACCATTACTATCTGTAACGGTCAAACAAATTTCAAATAATCCTTCTGGAAAAATCCTTCCAGCTTGCTGAGTACTCACCGCTACTCCTCCCAAATCCCAACTCCAATCGGTAATCGTCCCACTAGGCGAAGTAGATAAATCAGAAAATGAAACGGCCAAAGTTCCACACCCTTCTGTGATGTTGGCCGAAAAATCTGCATTCACCTGTGCTGAATTTTCTGATAAAATTAAGCCCATCCAAGCCATCAAAATAAGTAGTCTTCTTAAATACATATAAATAATATTTGAGGAATTCCTAAACCAAAAGTTGTACACTTTTGCATTTATGGTTTTGAAAAATTTAAATTGAAAGTTATGTGGTATGGTATGCTGAAGTAAGTAATTCGCTTAAGTTTTGTAAATGATTTACAACTGAAAAAATCATAATCAATTGAAAATCAATCACTTATGGTTTTCTTTAAGCAATAAAACAAAATTTTCATCAGGGCTTTTTTTATAAAAATGGATACTAGAAAGGTATTCTTTTCAAAAAAATAGTTTTCTTCTGGGGGGAAGATGATCCACTTTCATCAAGAGTTATATTATAAAAATGCAAAGATGATGCCTAAGAAATTTGAGTTATTAACAAAAGTTTGAATTTGATAAACACATGGAAATTACTTGGTTAAAAGTGATTTTTGTTTTTGTAAATTTGACGTATCTACATAGGAATCAACAAAACTAAATTTGAAAAATTTCACACGTTGAAATGAAGAGGCGCAGAGAATTTTTCTTCGAAAAAATTAAAGAACTCTGCATTCAAATAAAACTAAAATTCAACATTGTTGAATAATTATCTAAAATTTCAAAAAAGAAATATGCCCAACTTCAAAATTGACCAACTAGATCATGTTGCCATTCGAGTGGCAGATCTTAATCGTTCTGCTAACTGGTATCAAACTACACTTGGTCTAAAAAAATATCGTTTAGAAAAATGGGGTGACTTCCCTCTTTTTCTTTTAGCAGGTAAATCAGGAATTGCTCTTTTCCCAGAAAAAGAAAATGATGCTACTTCTTCAAAAAGCGACATCGACCATTTCGCTTTTAATGTCACTAACGAAAATTTTCAAAAAGCAAAAACTGAATTTGATCAGAAAGGAATTAAATATATTTTTAAAGACCACTTTTATTTTCATTCTCTTTACCTTCAAGATCCTGATAATCACACAGTCGAGTTAACTACTATCATAGTCGATGAAAAAGAATTCTACTAAAATAGCTAACACGTAGTAGTCTGCTTTAGCAGACTACTACGTGTTTTAAAACAAAATAATATGCCCCAAAAAAAACTAACCTTTTGGCCAACCACCGCTCTCGTCGTCGGTAATATGATCGGATCAGGCATTTTTTTACTTCCAGCATCTTTAGCAGCATTTGGTGGAATAAGTCTAATTGGTTGGTTAGTTTCATCCTTTGGTGCAATTTTGTTAGCTATTGTTTTTGGCAACCTCAGTCGCCTCATTCCCAATGCCAACGGAGGGCCATATGCTTACACCAAAATTACGTTGGGTGAATTTCCTGCCTTCCTCGTCGCATGGGGATATTGGATTTCTGTTTGGTGTACCAATGCTGCTATTGCGGTTGCATTGGTTGGCTATTTGACCATTTTTTTTCCAGGTCTAGCAACTAATCCACTCGCCTCTGTTTTGACAGGACTCTCGTTTATTTGGTTTTTTAGTTGGCTAAATTCTAAGCAAATTCGCACTATAGGTTTCGTCCAATTAATCACTACCGTTTTAAAAATAATCCCAATTTTATTCATTGCTTTAGTCGGAATTTTCTACATCAACTCAGATTATTATTTTCCATTAAACTTGAGTACGGAGTCAAATTTTTCAGCCATTGCCACCACAACTACTTTAACTTTCTTTGCCTTCTTAGGAATGGAAAGTGCCACTATTCCTAGCGGTAGCATTGAAAATGCCTCCACAATAATTCGAAAAGCAACCATCTTCGGAATCATCCTTACCATTTTGATTTATGTACTTAGTTCTGCTGCCATCATGGGAATTATTCCAGCCGAAACGCTGGCTCAATCCTCTGCTCCATTTGCAGATGCAGCAGCTATTTTTTGGGGAGAATCTGCCAAATATTGGGTAGCAGGTGGTGCAGTCATTTCGACGCTGGGAGCATTAAATGGTTGGATTTTGATACAAGGACAAATCCCGTTGGCAGCAGCTCAAGACAAATTATTCCCCAAGATTTTTGGAAAAAAAAATAAACATGAATCGCCCGCTATTGGCATTTTTCTTTCAAGTATTTTAGTCTCTGGTTTGATGATGTTAAATTATACAGAAAGTTTGGTTAGTGCATTTACATTTATGATGACCTTGTCTACTCTTTCTGTCATCACACCATATATTTTTTCGACTGCGAGTTATGCGATTTTACTTTTTACAAAAAAAGAAAAAGGAGCAACAGGAAAACTCATCATTGCATTTTTGGCATTTTGCTTTTCCATTTTAATCATAGTTGGAAGTGGTCAAGAAGTGGTGTTCTGGGGTTTTTTATTATTGATGTCAGGGATTCCTTTTTATGTTTTATTAAAAAGGAGCTGAGTTTTTTTTACCAAAATTTAACACAAGTTTTCGCAACTTTTTCTAACTAATTTTAAATAAGAAATTGAACTACTCCGCAGCAAGCTGACCGAGAATCAAAACAGTTATAAATACCAAAATAGAATTTCACCACATAGACACATAGAAAACATAGTATTTTATCTATGTGTCTATGTGGTGAAAAAATTCTGTCGTGGTTTTTTATTTTTTCACTTTTGAGAAATTCTTGCTGCTTTTGCCCCCTATGCAAGAAGCATCGGGAAATTCTTTAGATTAAAAAAAAATGACACCATTTACTTCCGCATAAAAAAATGTAATTGTACTGTTACAAAATTACTTTTGCGTTTCACATGCTATCGGAATAATCGCCGAAGCATTATCTAACAATATATTTCCGTTGGGAACGTCAATGGTTGGTGTTTGATAAAATGCCTCTAAGACGATATAAGTAATCTTACTTTTTGGAGAAAAAGTAAATGTATATTTTTCCCATTCTGTATTTTTTACTAATTTACTTTCTGCTAACAATTCAGCTGCATTACAAAATCCTATACCTCCTCTTATTCGTAATTTAATTGGAGTAGTAAAATCAACAATATCTTTACTCCCTCGAATCCCACTTTTATAAACCGCTGATTTACATAAATAAATACTAAAAGAATAGCAGGTGTCAGGACTCAACGGTTCTTTTAATCTTTGAGCAACCGATTCCCATGATTCATTTTCCCGAACAACCATCCCTAAATAAGTTTCCCCATGAAAAGCTTTTTGAACCACACCAAAATTACTTATTCCTGTCGAATCAACAATAGGATGAACATCTGGAGGTGTCTCAATTGGGAAATTAATATCCCCACAATCATACCATCCACGTGGTTGCTGACCAGGTCTTGCCCAATCTTCAAAACATGGATTACTCAATTTAATCACTCCATCCTGAGCATTCACATTCATCAAAAAAAGAAAAGAAAAACTAAAAAGTAAGATTTGAATTTCAGTATTTTTCATAACAGAACGTTTATATTTTCATAAAAGAAATTAACTTGATAATCATTAATTATTTTTAACAACACCGATATAAAAATGACTTTCTTCCACTATCCATTTTACATTTTCCCTTTCTTCTCTCGAATTGATTATTTCATAATTAGCTTCTGGCAAAAGTTCATTTTTCAAAATAGTCTCAATACTTTCTTTTCTTTTGTTAAAATTCCGCTCTCTTATTCCACCAAAATCAATAATTAATTTATGGTTAGGATTATTGATTATCGAATTAGAAATCCACGCTATTGATAACATTCCTTGAGTCGTTAATCTGTTACTTTGAAATTTAACGTCTTTTGCAGCCTGACGAATTTGTGCAGTCATTGCTTTATCTTCATATTCTTGCAGTCTTTCTTTTGAAGTGTTTTTAAATTTTACTTTCACCTCATTTTCTATCTCAAAATCTTTTTGCTTTTCTTCAAATTTTGCGAGTTGTTTTTTTACCTCTGTAGCATTGCAAGAAACCAAAAGAATTGGCGAACCACCATCTACCATGATATTTCCATTAGGTGCTTCAATCGTTGGTGTCTGAAAAAAAGCTTCTAGAATAATGTATTGATTCGTTTGCTTTGGTTGAAAATAGAAGATATAATTTTGCCATTCTATATTTTCGACTAGAGAACTTTCAGCCAACAACTCACCTTTATCACAATAATTTTTCCCTGCCCAAATTCTCAATTTGATGGGCGTAGTGAAGTCTGCTTTATCCATCCTTCCTCGACTACTTTTTGTATGACTGCTAAATGTTGGAGATTTACACAAATAAAAACTAAGGGCATAGCAACTATCTTTTTGCAATGGGGAAGATAATTCTTGAGCAATAGATTCCCATGAATTATTTTTTCTTGTAACCATTCCTAAATAGGTGCCTCCATGTTTGGGCAAAGTATTTACTCCAAAACGGGGCTCTGGATACGGAAAAATATTAGGAGGAGTTTCCAAGGGAAAATCAATTACACCACAATCTCTCCATCCACTTGGAGTTTTTCCTATTGCAGGATAATCTTCGAAACTAGGATTATCCAACTGAATCACTCCATCCTGAGCATTCACATTCATCAAAAAAAGAAAACCAAAAGAGAATAGTAAAATTTGAATTTTAGTTTTTTTCATAACAGAACGTTTATATTTTTTCAGAGAAAATAAGAATTTAAATATACGTATTAAAAAAAAAATGC
>JBGCFD010000174.1:0-5135 GCA_045106765.1 Saprospiraceae bacterium
CCATTAGCACAAGAAAGAATTTGATAAGGCCTTTACCTTGCATTTGTAAAAAATTTTTAAAATTTAAAAATACGTTAAAATAAAATCGCGCAAATATACAAGTTTATACTAATAAATGCTCGTTTTTCTAGCATTTGTGAAAGTGCAAAAACTATTCTACTTTTGCGGCGTTAAATTTTTTACGATGAGAAACAAGTAATGTTGATTGTTTTGTCAGATTTTTACTAACATTTATTGAAAGGACTAAACTTGCAGAACTTATTTAGGCATTCTTTATTCTCTATTGTATTTTTTCCAAACCTAAAATTGATCAATTAAATAATGGGACTATTTTCATTTTTAAAAAAAGCAGGTGCTAGTTCTTTAACTAAAAAAGAAGTAGCTAAAGTTGAAAAGACTGACGAAATTAAAAAGTTAGAAGCAAAACTTTTGAACAAGCAAAAGACACTTGTTTTAGAAGGAATTGTTGGAAGTCTTGGAATTAAATCTAAAGACTTAGTTGTAAAATTTGTAACAGATAAAGTTACTGTTACTGGACAAGTTGGTAGCAACGAAGATCGTGAAAAAATTATCCTTGCTTTGGGTAATGTTTCTGGTGTAGCGACTGTAAATGATAAACTTACAGTTAAAAAATCTACTCCTCCAGCTGTTTTTTACACAGTTAAAAAAGGTGACACTTTAGGTAAGATTTCTAAAGCTCATTATGGAAAAGCTGGAATGTATAAGCAAATTTTTGCTGCTAACCAGCCAATGTTAAAAAGTGCGGACAAAATTTTTCCAGGACAAGTTCTTAGAATTCCTCCTGCAAAATAAATTTTTTAATGGTTAACTGTGAATGGTTATCGGTTAATTTTCCCAAAGTAAAAATTACATACTGGAGAGTTAATTATTCACCGTTAACAGTTAACCGTTAAATTATGTTTCTCATCTTTCCACTTAGGAATCCTTCCACATTTTTTACCACTTCATCTAATAATCGTCTTCTTGCAGCAAAACTTGCCCACGCTTGGTGTGGAGTGATAATGCAATTTTCCAAACCTAATAAAATATGATCAGATGGAGGCGGCTCTGAAGATAAAACATCAAGTGCAGCTCCTGCAATTCTTTTATTTTCCAAAGCGTTGAATAATGCTGATTCATTGATCAAACCTCCACGAGCAGTATTGATTAAATAAGAGGTTGGTTTCATTTTAGCAAGATTAAGTAGGGAGATAATTCCTTTGTTCTCTTCTGTCAAAGGTGCATGAAGACTTAGCACATCACTTTGAGAAAATAGTTCTTCCAAACTGACATATTCAATTTTCTCGAAAGATTCTTTTTGAGGATTTTTTCGATGAACGATAACTTTCATTCCGAAGGCTAGAGCAACATCTGCTACTGCTTTGCCTATTTTTCCAAAACCATAAATTCCCATTACTTTTCCATAAATTTCATCAATCGGTTGATGCCAATAGGCAAAGTCATTTTGCTTTGACCAAATACCTTGGTGAACCTCTTGGCTATATTTTTCTATCTGATTAGTTAAGGCAAAAAGCAAAGCAAAAACATGTTGTGCCACCGCAGGCGTGCTGTAACCATTTACATTAGAAACAGGAATTTTGTTTTCTCTACAAAAATCTAAGTCAACATTATTATAACCAGTAGCAGAAACACAGATATATTTGAGGCGAGGTAATTTTTCCAAAATTGGGCGATCTAAAACCAGTTTGTTGACTATCAAAATATCCGCAGTTTGCGCTCTTTCTAAAATTTCATTTCTGTCTGTTCGAGGAAAAACTGAAAAATTTGAAAGTGCCTCTAATCTTTCCCAACTAAGGTCTCCTGGATTTAAAGTATGTCCATCTAAAGCAATAATATTTATCATTTAATGTGTTGTTGTTTTTTCTGTAAAGTACTGATTATTAGGATGTTATGCGTTTTTTTCGAAGTGCGAGAGATTAACCGTTTACCATTATTTTACGAACTGTTTGAGATGTAATTCTAAGCTACTATACAATTCAGCCATTCGATGTGGGCATCCAAAACAAGCTTCAAAGCTTCCGTCTTTTCGTAAATCATTTGGGAAAACAAAGGTCCTCGTTTTACTATCTTTTTTGATGAAACTTAATAATTCATTCAAGTCATTTTCTGGAAAAATAATGGATTGTTGGTTAGTATTTTTTCCTACTTTTTTGACAATATATATTTCTTCAAATTGTTCTTCTCCAATTTTTTCGCCATAAAAATCATTGGGGGTTTCTAAAACTAATAAAGGAATATTATCAATATTTAAATGAAAGATTCCAATGGGAGTTTGGTCGCAACGAACAGAAGGATAGGATTTAATTAGAGAAAATTCGTTTTTTGAATTGGTCCCCCACAGTTCTACTTTTTGTTCTTTTTTGAAAAAAAGCAAATGCAATAATTCAATGTCCTCTGATAATTTGCCATTTTCAGAATTATTATCTGATGAGTTATTTTGGCAGGAGAAAAAACTTAATAGAAGAACTAAAACACCGATTTTGGAAAATGTCATAAGCTGGAATTGAAATAGTGTCACTAAAAAAAACAAGTCCCTTTGCAGCGCAAAAGGACTTGAGTAAAGATATATTTTTTAATGTGTTTTTTTTAATTTAAGGATTAAATGATCCAAAACCAGGTGATGAATAACATGCTCTTATTCGAAGGGGTTATATTATATCTAATTATTTAGATCCCAATTATAAGTTTTGAAGTTAATCGAAGTTCCTGCTCCAATTGTCGTACTCGAATATTTATTCAAGTAAGCCTTCAAATCGCCAAAGTCTTTTCCATACCAATCAAATATTTTCGAGACTTCCACATTGCCTGAAGTAATCGTATTGTATTTTGAGTTATTGATAAATGATTTGGCTTGTCTTTCCAAATTTGAATTCAAATTACTTGCTGTCCATGCTTTATTCAAAAGAGGAGGACAAGATTTTGCTGCACAATTCACGGCAAAGTGAATCCGAGGTTCATTGTATTTTGGACGAATGATATCATTCTCAATATTATTTAAACTCAAAGTTCTTTGATCAATTTTTATCCATTTGACATCCCAAGGTTTTCCATTATTTAAATCCATAATTGATTTAATCGGATAATTTTTCAAAATCAATTTTATTGTGTTAGCATTATAAGCATTAATCCAAAATGCCAAAGCTTTATTTCGACTCCAGTTTTTATCAACATTCGTTTTTTCTAAAGCTTTCAAATAGGAATCTAACCTTGCTTCATCTTTTTTAAATCCTTTATAATTGACTACGCCTGAGGAACTTACATGTTTTTTCAAAAGTGCATCAAACATGTCATGAAGTTCAATTTTAGATAATGGCCCACTAGTACTTTGGTCAGGTAGTTCTACAGATGATTTTGCTTTTTTAGCAGCTGCTTTTGCTTCCATCTCTTTTTTTCTTTTCAATTCAGCTTCCTTGGCTTTTATTAATTCTTTGTTCCTTTTCATTTCCTCTTCTTCCAGTCTTGTTTTTTTTGCTAAAGCTTTTGCTCTTTCACCTTCGATTTGAGTTATGGCTTCTGCTTCATTTTTGACCTCAGAAACAGCTTCAGAATTTTCAACCGCTGGTTTGGAAGTAGTTGTCTTTTTTGAGGAAATGTTTTTCGCAGGGATTTTAGTCGTAGTCTTTTCTGGTTGCAATTCTTCCTTAATTTCGTTTTTTGCTAGAACTTTAGTATTCTTTTCAGCTGAGTTTTGAGGATTCTCAATACCTGAACTTGCTTGTTTTTGTTCAGTCTCATTAGGTGTTGAAGTAGTATTAGTTGCATTGCTGTCAGTTTTGGTTTCACCTCCGCAGCTAAAAATTAAGAAAAGAGCAGAAATTAAAAGTAGATTTTTCATAAAAAAATAATTTATAGTGATTGACTTGTTTTGATTACTATTAAAATAAATAGTTCTGTGTATTTATTGCAGGAATTAGTTTTAAAACTTAAAAAATGTAAAGAAGTTCATCGATTTTTAGTCCAATTGTTCCAAAACGGACTTTTGTAAAGTCAAATGATTGCAAATTTAAATTTTTAATTGAAAAAATCTTTTCAGCTTCCTGACATATCCTTTAAATACCTTTTTGTTGCGGCAATGAAATTTACTACTTTTACGGTTCGTTTAAATCTGTCTAAGACAAATCACGAAATAGTATAATGTCAGTAAAAGTAGAGCAATTAACAAAAGTATATCAAACTCAAAAAGCAGTTAACGCAATTTCTTTCGAAGCAAAGAAAGGACAAGTGTTGGGTTTTTTGGGTCCAAATGGTGCAGGTAAAACTACCACCATGAAAATCATCACTTGCTTTATTCCTCAATCAGATGGTAAAGTAACGGTATGTGGTTATGATACACAAACTTCTCCTATGGAAGTGCGTCAAAGAATTGGTTATTTGCCAGAGCATAATCCATTGTATAAAGATATGTATGTGAAGGAATATTTGGGATTTGTGGGAGGATTGCATAAAGTGAAAAACAAAAAGCAGAAGGTGGCAGAAATGATTGAGCGAGTTGGGCTTGGCAGAGAACAACATAAATTAATTGGAGCACTTTCTAAAGGTTACCGACAAAGAGTAGGATTGGCACAAGCGATGTTACATGATCCTGATGTTTTGATTTTGGATGAGCCAACTTCGGGACTTGATCCAAATCAATTGGTGGAGATTCGAAAATTGATTATTGATTTGGGAAAAGAAAAAACTGTTATTTTTTCTACTCATATTATGCAAGAAGTGCAAGCGATTTGTGATCAAGTGCTAATTATCAATCGAGGTAAAGTAGTCGCCAATGATCCTGTGGAAGCTTTGCAAGATAGAATTTCAGGATCAACAACTGTGACTGTAGAGTTTTTAGAAAAAACCCAAAAGGAGTTTTTGCAGAAAATTAAGAAAGTAAATTCAATCGAATCATTGGGCAATAACCAATGGAAATTAACTGCTGATTTGAAAGACGATATTCGGAAAGATGTTTTTGATTTTGCAGTTCAAAATAAGCTGACACTCTTAGGCATGAAAAAAGATGTTTATAGTGTGGAGGATGTTTTCCAAGAATTGACAAAAGATTAAGAATAAATAGGACGTTGAAGGTTAGACGTTTTACGTTGAACGTTCTCTCAGTTTTAGAATTATGTAGTAGG
>JBGCFD010000175.1:0-5274 GCA_045106765.1 Saprospiraceae bacterium
CCATTTTCCATCCTGTTGCATGAAAGGTTTTTCCAAAAGAATAAACAGCCAAACTACGTTGAAATAATTTTGGAAAACGTAAAACACTTTGATGTTCTTCTCCATCAAAAATTAAATGCTCATAAACTTCATCACTCAAAACAATCAAATCATGCTCCTCCGCAATTCTTTCAATTGTTTTTAAATCATTTTCTAACAATATACTTCCGGTTGGGTTATGAGGTGTGTTGAAAATTAACATTCGAGTTTTCGAGGTAATTAATTTTTCTAATTCTTCCCAATCAATTTTAAAATCAGGCGCTTTCATTTCATATGGAACCACTACTCCCCCACAAACTTCAATTGAAGGACCGTAAGAATCATAAGCAGGTTCAATTAAAATAACTTCATCGCCTGATTTTATAAAAGCGGTGATGGCTGTAAAAAGTGCTTGCGTCGCACCTGCGGTAATTGTGATTTCAGTTGTTGGATTGACAGAAGCGCCGTAGAGTTTTTCAATCTTATTTGCGAGTTTTTCTAACAATACATTTGCGCCAGTCATTGGAGCGTATTGATTGAAGCCATCTTGCAAATATTTATTGACCAGTTTTCTTAATTCAGGAGCACAATCAAAGTTTGGAAACCCTTGCGATAAATTAATGGCTTGATGCTCTTTGGCAAGAGAAGACATAACGGTAAAAATAGTTGTACCGACATTAGGAAGTTTGGATTGGAAATTCATGATTATGGATGAGCTATGAGTTGACTAATTATACTTTTCAAAAACAGTAGCAATTACTTTGGCTAATTTATGATCCTTTTCTGTTACAGTATTTCCCGCATCGTGAGTAGTTAGGTGAATCTCAACGGTGTTGTAGACATTGCTCCAGTTAGGGTGATGGCCTTGTTTCTCCGCATGAAAAGCCACTTCTGTCATAAAGCCAAAAGCTTCCATAAAGTTTTTAAATTTAAAAGTTGCTTGGAGTTTATTATTTTCTTCTTTCCACATGTTTTATTAAAGATTAATTTTTAATGGTGAATGGGGGTAATACCATAAAAGGTACATTCATAAAAAAAGATGTTATCTCATTACGAAGATAACATCTTTTCTTGAAGGACTTAATTGTGATATGAACCATTCACAGTTAACCAATCACCATTATTTAAAACTCCAATCATATTTATCTAAATCCGAAATACAAGAAGTTAAAAGAGAAATACAATCAGCAATATCTTGTTTGTTGGCCATTTCGATAGTTTGATGAATGTACCGAGTTGGGATAGAAATCGCTCCTGTGATTGCCCCTTTTTTTCCATAACGTTGGATACCCCCCGAGTCAGTTCCGCCAGCAGGAAGAACTTCTGGTTGCCAATTAATTTTATGATTATTAGCAGTTGATTTCATATATTCAACCATTCGATAATCAGAAATAACAGAACCATCTTTGATTTTGATAGCAGCACCTTTGCCAAGTTCAGTCACCATTTCGTGAGGACTTGCTCCTGGTACATCGAAGGCAATCGTAACATCTAAAGCAAAACCAAAATCAGGATCAATATGATGCGCAGAAGAAATTGCTCCACGAAGTCCTACTTCTTCTTGCACCGTGAATACGGCATAAATATCATAAGGAACTTCTACGTCTTTTAATTTTCGTAAAGTTTCTAACAATATGTACACGGATACTCGATTATCCAAAGATTTACTATTGACACACTCTCCCATTTCGATTAATTCTCTTTCTCGAGTGATAGAATTTCCAACAGCGATATATTTATCTACCTCTTCTTTTTTCATTCCTGTGTCAATAAAATATTCAGTCGTCGGAAGTGGTTTTCCTTTTTCATCTGCTTTCATCAGGTGAACGGGTTTGCAACCCATCACTCCAATGATATCTTTTTTACCATGAATAATTACACGCTGTGAGGTCAATGTCTTAGCATCAAATCCACCTAAAGTATCGAAACGAATAAATCCATTTTTATCAATATGTGAAACCATGAAACCAATCTCATCAATATGAGCAGCTACCATGACTCGTTTATCATTTTTTCCTTTTTTTACAGCAATCACACTTCCCATCGCATCAATAGAAACTTCATCAACAAGAGGAGTAACTTCTTGAATGACGAGTTCTCTAATTTTTTGTTCATACCCAGGAGCACCTGGTGTTAGGCATATTTTTTTTAATAAACTTACGTTAATCATTTAGTTGAATTTTAGATACAGAGCCAGATTAAAGGCACATAATAAAGTGTTGTTTGATTGTTTTAGTAGGTATACGGTTGGTGGATCGGAATAGGGTTGATTTCCATTCGGGGGGCGAAGTTACCATTTTTTATATGGGAGAATAAAAAGTTTGTAAAATAAAATGTATAAAATTGTGGAATATTTTGAAGCGAAGATTTGATTTAAAAAAACGTTGAATGTCATTATTAAAAAAATTTGCGGGTGAGACGGTGATTTATGGGTTGGGAAGTATACTTCCTAGAATTTTGAATTTTGCGATGACATTTATTTTGACTTGGATTCTTGGTACAAGAGAGTTTGGTCAACATGGTAATATGTATGCATTTGCGGCCTTGATATTGATTTTTTTTACTTATGGAATGGAGACTGCATTATTTCGTTTCGGAAGTAAAGATGGTCAATTAGAAAAAGTATTTAGTACAGCTGCTATCTCATTATTAGTAACGACAATTATTTTTACAGCTTTATTATGGCCTTTCTCTGATGCAATTGCTGTGTTTTTGGAACAACCAGATGATGGACGTTTTATTCAATGGTTTGTTTTAATTACGGCATTTGATGCTTTATCTTCTTTGCCTTTCGCCAAATTGAGGTTAGAGAATCGACCAATTCGTTTTGCCTTGATTAAAGTGTTAAGTGTAGTTTTTAATATAATAACTGTGCTTTTCTTTTTAGTGGTTTGTCCATTTCTAATTGAAAATGGAATGGATTGGTTCGGAGCTATATATGATGAGGATAAAAAATTAGACTACATTTTCTTAGCGAATTTAGCAGCGAGTGCAGGAGTATTTTTAATTTTATTTAGAAATTTTTTCAGCTTCAAATGGCAGTTTGATAAACAGCTTTGGTTAAAAATGATTACATATGCCTTGCCTTTAATTGTAGTTGGATTTTCAGGCGTAATTAACCGACAATTAGATCGAATCTTTCTGACGAAGTTGTTAGATGGTGATGTACTAATTGTATTAGAGCAAACCGGAATCTATCATGCGAGTGTGAAAATTGCTGTTTTGATGAGTCTATTTATCACCGCATTTAACTATGCAGCTGAACCGTTCTTTTTTAAAAATGCAAATCGGGAAGATTCTAAACCGATATATGCACAGATCGCACAAGCATTTTCGGTAGTAGGTAGTTTAGTTTTTTTAGGAATTATGTTGTACATGGATTTGATACAACATTTACTTGGAAAAGATTTTCGTTCAGGGTTACATATTGTTCCCGTTATGTTGTTAGCTTATTTTGGATTAGGGATTTTTTATAATTTTTCCATTTGGTATAAGTTGACAGATCGAACTCGGATAGGTGCATATATTTCAGTTGGAGGAGCTTTGATTACAATAATTGTGAATATTATTTTTATTCCAAAAATAGGAATTGTAGCACCAGCGTATGCAGCATTATCTTGCTATACATTTATGGCAGCTGTAAGTTATTTAATTGGAAAAAAATATTATCCGATAGATTATCCGATAGGAAAAATGTTTACATATATTTTTGTGGCGATACTTGTATTTGGACTGAGTGAAATTATTAGACCTTATCTGGGAGGAAATATTTTTAAAATACTTTTTGTAAATACCTTGTTATTAATTGGATATATAGGAGGACTTTATCTGTTGGAGAAAAAGACAATCAATCAAATGATGAAATAATTTATCCAACAAAATTAACCAAAAACCAATCAGAAATTTTTTGTCGATTTTTAATAAAAAGTACAAATAATGCGATCATTGCGAAAATAAAAACAAGTTTAAAATTTCGTTTATCTCGATTATATTTCTCTCTTCTACTTTTATAAATCTTTCTATTGACTGCCATTTTCTTTTCTATTAAAATTTAAAAATTCAAAACAGTTAGAAGTTAATCATTCATAGTTAACCGTTCACCGTTAGTTTACCCTTTATGCCTTTCCCAGTAATTTTGATCTTCGATATCATCTAACAATTGAAGATAATTAATGAAACGCAATTCACTAATTTCTCCTTTTTCGACTGCTTCTTTTACCGCACATTTTGGTTCATTTCGATGAGTACAATCATTGAATTTACAATCACTTGACACTTTGAAAATTTCTCTAAAATTATGAACAACATCCATTGGTTTCAAATGATTAAATGCCAATGTTTTGATACCAGGAGAATCAATAATTGCTCCTCCAAAATCTAGTTGGAACATTTCTGCAAAAGTGGTGGTGTGCTGCCCTTTGCCGGAGTAATCTGATAATTCAAATGCTCGAAGCTCCAGATGAGGTTGAATAGAATTAACCAAAGTAGATTTCCCAACACCAGATTGACCTGCGACTAAAGTAATTTTATCTTTTAGAACTTCCTTCAATTCTTCCTTTCCAATATCTCCCATTGCTGAAACTAAAAGAACCGTATAACCAATACTTTCATAAATCGCTTTCATATAATCAAACATCGCCAACTCATCTTCCTCGTACAAATCTGCTTTGTTAAAAACAATCACCGTAGGAATATTATAAGGTTCAGTCATCAATAAAAAACGATCTATAAAACCTTGTTTTAACATCGGTTCAATAATAGTAACGATGACCATTGCTTGATCTACATTTGCTGCGAGTAAATGTAAGAAATGTTTTTTTCGAGGAGATTGTCGAATGACATAATTTCGACGAGGTAAGATTTTTTTAATGATTGCCGTTCCTTCTACTTCATCTTCGATTTCAATTTGGACTTCATCGCCAACTGCTACAGGGTTGGTCACTTTCATTCCATCCAAACGAAATTTTCCCATGATCCGACATTTCCATTCTTCCTCATTTTCGAGTCTGACTTGGTACCAACTTCCTGTTGATTTTATAACTATTCCTTTTTGCAAATTTTATTTTTTTATTATTCTTGCTACGTTACATGGTTGAGTTCATGAATTGCCGCCGACATTTCTTTGATCAAGCTAGGATCTTTTTCAATTGCATTTCCTACAACAATTACATCCGCGCCAGCTTTGACATTTTGATAAGCTTTCTCAGGAGTTCGAATTCCACCTCCAACAACTACTGGAATTTGTACCGCAGAACT
>JBGCFD010000176.1:0-106602 GCA_045106765.1 Saprospiraceae bacterium
GAATATGCTTTTATTCGAGTTGTTTTTGATATTCTTTTTTTACACTTCAACCTACATTTTTTTTATATTTATCAAAAAAAAACATGGGAGGAGATTGGAAAGAAATGTTTAATGCTGCATCAGAGGGCGATATTGAATTAGTAAAATATCATCTCAAAATGGGAGTTGACCTTAATTATCAACATCCTGAATATATGACTTCCGTACTGATAGAATGTATTCGATTGGGAAAAATAGAAATGGTAAAATTCCTATTAAAAAACGGTGCTGATCCAAGTGCCACAGAAGGATTTGGGACAACGACAACTTTGAGTATCGCCAAATCTGAAAAGAATCACGAAGCGGTACATCTCTTAATATCATATCTTAAAAAAGGAAAATATCCAATTCCGAAAATAAGAATTAATAAAATTGTAGTCACAGGAGGCAATCGAGGAATCGGAAAAGCTATTGCTCAAAAATTATTGGAAGAAAGCCAAGAAGTGGTAATCGTTTGTCGAAATGAGGAAGTAGGAAAATCAGTTGTAGAAGAGTTAAAATCAAAAACAGGCAATTCAAAAATTTCAATGATTCAAGGTGATTTGTCAAGTATTCAAAAATGTAAAACGTTAATTGAAAAAATAAAAATCGAACATCCTGATATTAATATACTCATCAATAATGCAGGAATTTGGATGAGTGAAATGCAACTAAATGAAGATAAATTGGAAATGAGTTTTATGGTAAATTATTTAGCACCTTATCTTTTGTGTGATGGTTTATTTCCAATTTTGAAAAATAATCAACCTGCTAGAATTGTCAATGTCAATGCAGGACTTTATGTCAAAGGAAAATTAGATGTGGAGAAAACACCTTATGGTTTAGATTTTGGTTCGATCAAAACTTATATGAATACTAAGTTTTGTAATGTGATGTCTACGATTGATTTTTCAAAAAGAATAGAAGGAAGTGGAGTAACAATAAATGTAGTTCATCCAGGAGTTATCAAAACAGGATTAGGTGATTCTCCTAAATTTTTGAGTAAGGTTGTAAAATTTTTCAAACGATTTTGGAAGTCTCCAGAGTATGGAGCAGGAGCTCCAACATGGTTGGCATTGAGTGAAGAATTAGATGGTGTAAATGGAAATTATTATAATGAGAAAAAAATAATGGAATACATTGATGAAGTGAAAAATGAAAATTCAAGAGAAGCGCTACGAATAAAAACAGAAGAAATTTTAAATAAATAAATTTTATTCTTCCTCTTCCTTTCTACTTTCTTCAACATCTCCCTCTCCTTTCATTTCATACAAAACTGCTGAAAGAATTTCATTATCTTCATGACCTAAATCACTCGGTTTATTTTCTATTTCTGTATCTAAAATTTTTTCATCATCAGGAAATGGATCAATTTGGACTTGATTTTTAAAAGGAGAATCCTCCTGATGTCGATGGATAAATTTCCGAGAGAAAAACACACCTCCCAATAAAACAAAAGTAGCCAAAATCATTAACCAATCGTCATATCTTTGAAATAGGAAAAAATCATATAGTCCATGAACAGCAACTGCCAGAGCCAGTCCAATCAAAATATTTTTAAATAAATTAGCTCGATTAAATTTTGCTAAGCCAACATAATATCCCAAAATAACTCCAAAAACGGCATGTGATGGAACTGCTGTAAGATCTCGAACAATTGCCAAAATGATATCATCAGGCATACAATAAAAAATGTTTTCAATAATTGCAAAACCCATCCCAATCATTACCGCATAAACGATTCCGTCCATCGGTTCATTAAATTGTTTATGATTAAATGGAATGGCGAGAAGAATAGTCAATTTTAAAAGTTCCTCCACTAAAGCTGTTCGGATAAAAGCAGAATAAAATAAAACACCAAAATGAGTATTCGGATCTAAATTATTTTCTTCCACAAAAGGAGTGATCAAGTCATCCATAAATCCTTCTCCAATTCTAGCTGCATAGAAAATTGCAATACCTAATCCAAAGCAAATGGCTAATAATGGAAGTGGTTCTTTTTCATGTTTGTCTTGTTTGACAATGAAATAACAAATCAATAATCCAGGAACAACTGATGCCAATAATGTTAGAATGAAAATCAAATGTTTATTTTTTTACTAATTTCAGTTTTTGAAAAATCATTGCAATGTTTAAGAAATTGCTTGATTATTTTTCGAGTGTCTTTTGTTGCTTCAAACATACCCATGTGCCCAACTCCTTCCAAAACATGAATATGTGCGATATCAGGAAGTGCCGTCTGTTCCATACTTTTATCAAAAGGAATGACTTTATCATCTCTTCCAATAATAAATAAAACAGGGCATTTTATATTTTTTAAAATTTCAGAATTATCAGGTCGATTCATCATCAATTCCAAACCGCCAATGATTCCTGCTTGAGGAAATGAACTTGCTCGGTGAATCATTTTGTTAACCAAAAAATTATTACTACTCAAAAATGCAGGTGGAAATAAATTAGGAAATAGTTGCTTCACATAATGAAAGTGACTATTCTTTTTAATGAACTCAATTGACTTTGCTCGCCCTGCTTTTTTCTCTTTCGAATCAGCATAAGGAAAGGAGTGAAAAATTCCTAAGCCACTCAAGCTAGAGGCATATTTTTTTGCAAAGGCCAAACTTACATAACCTCCCATCGAGTGACCGATCAAATGACATTTCCTAATTTCCAAATGATTTAAAACAGACTTTACCACATCGGCAAATAATTCTACGGAAGGATGATCAATTGGTTCGGAACTTCCAAAACCCGGTAAATCTATTCGGATAATTTTATTGGATTTGAAAACAGAAATGAAATCGTCCCAAACAGAACTGTCCTCACAGAAGCCATGCAAGAAAACAATAGCGGCTCCTTTTCCTCTAGAAGAGTAGTTGATTTTTCGTTCTTTGAATTTTATTTTTGGCATAGTTTCTCTAGTCGGTTGTCATAAATTGGTGCTAAAATACTCTAATCATATTTGCCAACAAAATTTTGATAATTTTTTACTTGTTTGATTTTGTAATAAAATAAATGAAAAGATGACACCTCCCACGTGGTGGTCTGCTTCAGCTGACCTAAAAAAGAACAAAGCGATTTTTTCAATCAAAAAAAATCACAAGGTACGTTATAAAAAATATTGTCTGCTTTTAAGTCAGTTAAAGCAAATTACTATGTAAGAAGTATTATCATACATTTAGAAAATTGGATATTCATTTTTCTAAAAAAAATATTTATTAATTGAAACCCATTTTTCATTTCCACCAAATTCCCTACCTTCAACTTTCCAAAAATAAAAAATCTGTGTCCACTAACTCAACTCAAAAATATCAATCTCCCAACCAACGCGCTTGGAATAGATTTCTAAAAAACAAACCAGCATTGTTTGGTTTGGGATGGATCATTTTATGTGTTGTAATTGCATTGTTAGGATATTTGATTTCGCCCGATTCGACACCCAATGTAAATGATCAAATGCCAGATATTGCTTTAAAAAATCCAGGATTTTCCATCCAAGTTTTAAAAGTCAAGAAGAATCAAGAGTATGAAAGTCAGAATTTTTTGACGACTATGATTTTTGGAAAACCCAATCCATATCGAATGGTGCCAATCAATAATTTTGAATTTGTAGGTGACTCAATTGTAGTGGAAGAATATGCAGGATGGGATTCCGAATTCAATGAGTTAATTGAAGGTACTCCTCGGAATTTTCATTTGGCAGATGTAGTTTTCCCTATTGAGTCAAACAATGTGTCTTTTCAATATCAAGAAGAAAGTATCCACTTCAAAACTATTGATGGAGTAAATCAAAAAACATCATTAGTTGATTTGGAAAAGAAAATTCGCAAAGATCTGATGATTAAAAAAACGTATTTGCTTGGAACCGATTTGTATGGAAGAGACATGTTGAGCCGATTACTTTTAGGTGTTCGGATTTCACTTTTGGTAGGTTTGATTGCAGTAGGAATTTCTTTAACGATTGGATTATTGTTAGGTTCATTGGCGGGTTATTTTGGTGGGCGAGTTGATGATTTTATTATGTTATTGATAAATACGGTTTGGTCCATTCCAACATTGCTTTTAGTTTTTGCGATTGTTTTGGCTATGGGGAGAGGAATTGGAATTATCTTTTTAGCAGTTGGATTGACGATGTGGGTGGATGTGGCAAGAATTGTTCGAGGACAAGTGATGTCGTTAAAGGAAATTCAATTTGTAGAAGCTGCTCAAAGTATGGGGTTTAAAACGTGGCGAATTATCACACGACATATTTTACCTAATATTCTAGGACCAGTAATGGTGATTGCTGCAGCGAATTTTGCTATGGCAATTTTGATAGAAGCAGGGTTAAGTTATTTAGGATTTGGAATCAAACCTCCGACACCTTCCTGGGGAACTATGTTGAATGAAAATTATGGTTATGCTTTGAGTGGTAAACCTTTTTTAGCATTAATCCCAGCCTTAGCAATTATGTTAATGGTGTTAGCTTTTAATTTAGTGGGAAATGGTTTTCGAGATGCATTGGATGTTAAGAGTCGAACATGATATTTTTTTTGCCACAGACTTGGACTGACTATTATGACTTCACCTACGAAGTGTTAATTTATAAAAAAATAAACGAATGGGAGAGTCTTAAAAAAGTCATAATAGTCAGTCCAAGTCTGTGGTAAAAAAAATAGCAAGCAAAAGTCTTTTCTTTATCTAATAATTAAATCAATCCCCTCTTTTTATAAAAAAGAAAATTAATACGTTATTTTTACTTCCACAAAAAAATAAAGCTAAGAAATCAAAACGCCAAAAAAGTATGTCAGAATTATCAAAAATAAAAAGGGAATTGTCTCAACTCGAAAAAACAGAGCGAGAGCTCAATCTCAAGCAATTGCAAATCAATGGGCTACTAGGAATCACTCAAGCGATCAATAATAATGTATCAGCTGATGGTTTGTATGAAATGTATGCATCATTTGTAGGTTGGGAAATGGCAGTAGAAAAAGTAGCTCTTTTGGTCAAAGAAGATTTCGGTTGGGTGTGCAAAGTACATCGAGGCATTGATGAAGAATTGATAAAAATGGATATTTCTGATCGCTTACCAAATTATCAAAGACTTAAGAATATCGAGGAAGATAAAGATCATCCACTCATCAAAGAGTTCGATGTGGTGATCCCTGTCTTACATAAAAACACACCAATTGCATACAGTTTTTTTGGAGGTTTTAGTAAAGATGATGATATGTACAGCAAGGTGAAATTTATTACCACTATCACAAATATCATCGCTGTAGCTATCGAAAATAAAAGATTATTTAAACGGCAAATCGAGCAAGAAAGACTCAATCGAGAAATGGAATTGGCTGGCGATATGCAAAAAATGTTGATTCCTAATGAGTTGCCCAAGAATGAAAAATATGAGTTTGCTGGAATTTACAAACCTCACTTAGGACTGGGTGGAGACTATTATGATTTCTTAGAACTGGAGAATAATAAATGTGCATTTTGCATTGCAGATATTTCTGGAAAAGGATTGGCGGCAGCTTTGATGATGTCTAATTTTCAAGCGAATTTTCATGTATTAATTAATCGACATACAAATTTGGAGATTTTTGTTCGCGAACTCAATCAGGCATTATTTCGATTGACAAAAGGGGATCGCTTTTTGACTTTTTTTGTAGGGCACTTTTGTAAAGAAACCAGAGTACTACATTATATCAATGCGGGACACACCGCACCCGTTTTGATGATGAATGGAGAGACTCAATTATTGACCAAAGGTTGTACGATTTTGGGTTCTTTCGAAGATTTACCAGTTGTGGAAACGGGACATTTGCAATTGACTGATGATGCTTTTATTATCACTTATACAGATGGATTAACCGATGTGCAAAATGATGAAGAGGAATATTTTGACGAAATTTTGTTAGAGGATTTTGTTAAAAAAAATTACGAACAACCACTTCCTGATTTTAACAAAAAACTCTACGATCACATTGATCAATTTAGAGGAGAGAAACCTTTTCCAGATGACTTTACACTTTTGACTGGGAAAATATTTAGCTAGAAAGAGTGAGTGTCCTGATATTTTTTTGAAAAAATAAAATAAAAATTCCATTCTTAGTTTCTTAAGATACCAATACTAAATTTACCTTTTACCCAACTTTTCATTGATTCTACAGTTTAAATTTTGGTAAATCTTAAATTTATCAAGATATTACCTTTTCTAAAATGACAATTAGTTATTTTTGAAAATCATAATGTGTTTATAAAATATTTTAGCGCAATAAATGGCAAATAGAAATAACAATAACTCGTCTACTTTCATTTTTATATTCATTGCTTTTGCAATGATGACAGGAGGCATGCCTGGCTTTGTAGTCCCTTTAGTCTTGTTTTATGTTTTTTATAAAATGTTTGCCGGTGGAGATAATCGGCCAAAAAATCCAAACGGTCGAAGGCAACGTAGAGATCGGACTAGAGATTATCGAAGACGAGACACAGACTACGAGAGGCCTACTCGAAATACTAGAAGTACTCGTACCTCTCGCCCAACGGAAAGAAGGCAAGAACGATCAACGACTCGAAGACCAGAACGAACGACTCGTAACTCTAGCCGTAAACCAGTTCGGAAGTCAAAAGATAATCCGTACAAAAAAAGCGGAATGGAAAAATATAAAGAGTATGATTATAATGGAGCGATTGAAGATTTTGAAAAATCATTAGCTGTTGATGATTCGGATGTAGCTACTCATTTCAATATTGCATGTGCTTATTCTATCATGGAAAATAAGGAGAAATCGTTTTATCATTTGAGCAAAGCGGTAGAACTAGGATTCCGTGACTTTGAAAAAATAAAAACACATGATGCCTTGGCTTATCTGAGAATTCAAGATGATTTCGAAACTTTTGTCCAAAATAATTATAAACTAAAAGCAGGGGCAAGTGCACAACAAGAAAAAATTACAGAACATGGAGATCTCTTAGAACAGTTAAATAAGTTAGCGGAATTGAGAGAAAAAGGATTATTGACAGAAGAAGAGTTCGTTTTACAAAAAAAGAAGCTTTTAGGGTAGAGCATAATATATGCGAAATAAAAATATTTGAATTATACCAATTTCCGTTATTGTCTTTTTGGCTTTTTTCTACGAAATTGTTAAACCATTCTATGAGATAATTAACATCGAAAATCACCTAACCACGCAGCTAATTTAACCGTAAAAAATTACGACTGTTAACTCCCTTTACCTTAAAATTTTGAACGTTACATTTTATAAGAAGAAGGACTTTCAAAATAGTTTTTTGAAAACTATTTAGGAAGCACTTATTTATATTAAATTTTGAATCAAACTTTTGGGAAAAATTTAACAATCTTTTTTCAACGAATCAGGAGAGATAACCGTTTTTTAAATACTTAAACAAATATAAACGAGAATAAATATGATTGCCGAAAATTTGTTATCACATACTATAATCCCATTGCGGACTTCAGATTCAGGAGCAGAGGCACTCGGCATCATGAATGATTTTTATGTACGCCATTTGCCGATTGTCAATGACAAGCAATTGCTTGGGTTGATTGCAGAAGATGAAATCTTGGAGCATGATATCGAAGAGGCTATTGGTTCATACTCTCTTTCGATGACGAAACCATATGTTAAAGAGACGGATCATCTATATGATGTGCTGAAGATATTAAGTGAATATCAATTAACAGTTGTTCCAGTTGTGGATGCGGAAAATAATTATAAAGGATTAATTTCTCAAGATGATTTAGTTCGATATTTTGCTAATACAGGTTCATTTACCGAACCAGGAAGTATCATCGTTTTGGAAATGAATAAACGAGATTATTCATTGGCAGAGATTTCAAGAATTGTAGAATCGGAAGGAGCTGCAATATTGAGTACATTTATTACGTCAAATTTAGAAACTGAAAGAATTGATGTCACAGTAAAAATTAATCGACAAGATTTACAACTGCAACGAATCATTTCTTCATTTGAAAGATTTGAATATACGATCAAAGCATCATTCCAAGAAGCCGATTATTTTGATGGTTTGCAAGAACGATACGATTCGCTAATGAGTTATTTAAATGTTTAAATAGGAGGCAGTCAGGTTGATCGTTGCACGCTCGGTTGGAACGATACAAAGTATTTATCTCTGATAAAGATAAATTTTTGTAATCAGTCCATTTATAGTAAAATCCACTACTTTTCGGGGCTCCCAGGCAGGGAGGTCAAAATCGTGTGTGACAATTCTAGCTCCAATGGGAAGTTCTGTTTCTAATTTTAAAGAAAGCTTCCCAAGTACATTTCTATTCAGGTATAAAATCAAAGCAGTCATTTCCTTAAATTGAATATTCATAAAACTTTCTTTTCGTATTTCAATTTTGTCCAAGAATCCTGCTTTTTCAATATTCTTTTTTGATAATTCAATTGCATGTGGTAAAAGCTCATAACCAATTCCATTGGTATTATATTCTTGACAAGCCTGAATCAAACATTGTCCATCACCACTTCCTAAATCATATAGGATTTCCCCTTTCTTCAATTCTAAAAGCTCTAATTTTTTTTGAATAAGCCTATCTGGGGTTATTGCATAAATTTCAACAATTTCATTAGGCGTATTTCTTTCCATATCTAAAAATTCATTTGAAAGTAATTTTAACTTGGATTCCTTCTTATTCTCTGTTTGACCTAAATTAAACGGACTTGAATTTTTTAAATGGAGAACATATATAACATTTACGTTAGTTTTAATGTCTAATAGAGTCTATTCTAAATGAAATTGTATAGTGTGTTGTAAAACGTCTAATGTTCAACGTCCATCGAATGAAGTCCAATATAAAACAAAAAAAGCCCTGAGATATACATCTCAGAGCTTTATTTTTGCGCCCCTTCAAGGACTCGAACCTTGGACCTGCGGATTAACAGTCCGACGCTCTAACCAGCTGAGCTAAAGGGGCAATTGTACTAATAAAAACATAAAATTGCTTCTATCTTTTTAAAAGCGAACGCAAAGATATATTTTTCAGAAAAAAAATGCAATCTTTGTATCACTTTTTTTCAAAAAACTTTTAAATACTTTTTAACATGAGTTTATTAACAGTTGGAACAGTTGCTTTTGATTCAATCGAAACTCCATTTGGCAAGGCAGATCGCGTTGTTGGAGGAGCTTGTACTTATATTAGTTTAGCAGCTTCTTATTTTACGAAAGACATTAATTTAGTTTCTGTAGTGGGAGATGACTTTCCTGAAGCGGAGTTAAAATATATGAAAAAACGAGGTATCAACCTCGAAGGTCTTGATATTAAAGAAGGAGAAAAATCTTTCTTTTGGGCTGGGAAGTACCATGATAATATGAATCAGCGAGATACCTTGGCTACAGAGTTAAATGTATTGGCTGATTTTAATCCAAAGCTTCCTGAAAGTTATAAAAATTCTAAATATTTGATGTTAGGAAATTTGACCCCTGAAATTCAACTCAAGGTTATCAAGCAAATGAAAAAAAGACCAAAATTAATCGTTTTGGATACGATGAACTTTTGGATGGATATCGCAATGCCAGCTTTGAAAAAAGTAATCAAGCAAGTTGATGTGATCACAATCAATGATGAAGAAGCTCGACAATTGTCAGGTGAGTATTCATTGGTGAAAGCTGCAAAAGTAATTCAAAAAATGGGACCTAAATATTTAGTCATCAAAAAAGGAGAGCACGGTGCTTTACTTTTTTCTGGTGAAAAAATGTTTTATGCACCAGCATTACCTCTAGCAGAAGTTTTTGATCCAACTGGAGCAGGAGATACTTTTGCAGGTGGATTCATTGGCTACATTGCTAAGACAGGAAATACTTCTTTCGAAAATATGAAGCGTGCTGTCATCTATGGTTCAGCTATGGCTTCATTTTGTGTAGAAGAATTCAGTATTGGTAAATTGAAAAAATTAAATGCTCGAACGATTAATTCACGAGTGAAGAAATTCTCTAGTTTAGTGAATTTTGAAATGAAATAATATTTAGATTTTTTCCGAAAAAGAAAGACCGAACCTTCATAGAAAGTTCGGTCTTTTTTTAATGAAATTATGAAAACTATTTAGCGATTTGAATCTGCTTCACTTCAAAGGTTTCCCCTGTTCTGATTTGCAAAAAGTAAATTCCTGTTTGAAGATCATTTACATTTAATTCAAAACTTGTCTGTCCTTTTCCTGTTACACCATAATCTTTTGTGATAACTGTTTGACCCAAACTATTGAAAATAGATATTTCCATATCTGACTCTTTTTCCAAATTCATTTGTACTTGAATAAAATCAGATGCAGGATTTGGAGAAATAGTTAATTCATTGACTCTTGATGAGCTTCCAGTATTTGGATTTGTCAAAGTCATCACTTGATCCATTGGGAAAGTTCCTCCATTCGATAATGCTACCCAAGGTTGGAAACCTGGTGCATCTCCTGATAAAAATCCTGAAGCAAAAATTACTGCTGTCTGACCATTCCAGAAACTAAAGTCTTTTTTATACTCTCCCACAATAACCGAATTATCATTTGCTGGAGTAACGGCTACTTGATATTCTGTTGCTGGTACTTCCAAGTATCCTGAAAATTCTGAAAAAGATACATTATCAAAAATCGGACTTCCGCCTAAGGTAATATCTACCTCTGGTGCATCTGGCGATCCATGGAAAAATAGTAATCCTACATTTCCAGCAGCTACCGTTTCTTGTCCCATATCAAATACTTCAATATTGAATCCTGGAGTTCCCCCTACAATTCCGTTCGCAACTGCAATGTAAGATTCTCCCTCTGCTAATGTGTAATTAAAAGTTGCAATCGCATCTGTTGAAGAAGTACTATTTGCTGGAGCTACTCCTACTTCTAAGTTTACTCCTGAAGGTACATCAATAAATGGTGTCGCAGTTCTAAAAATAAAATTATCCAATAACAAATCTCCATTCACATAAATATCAACATTCGGAGATGGTGAGTTATGAATCACTTGTAATCTTGCTGATGGCACATCTGGCACAACGGCATCTAGAGGAAAAGTTCCTCCATTTGATAATGCTACCCAAGGTTCAAAAGATGGATTATCTCCTGACAAAAATCCTGAAGCAAAAATTACTGCTGTCTGACCTTTCCAAAAATTGAAATCTTTTTTGTACTCCGCTACGATAACCGAATTATCATTTGCTGGAGTAACGGCTACTTGATATTCTGTTGCTGGTACTTCTAAGTATCCTGAAAATTCTGTGTATGATACATCATCAAAAATCGGACTTCCTCCTACTGTGATATCTACTTCTGGTGCATCTGGTGAACCATGGAAAAATAACAACCCTATATTCTCAGATGCTACGGTCTCTTGTCCCATATCAAATACTTCAATATTAAATCCTGGTGTTCCACCTACGATTCCGTTTGCAATAGCTATGTAAGTTTCATTTTCTGCCAATGTATAATTGAATGTAGCAATCGCATCTACTGAAGAGGTACTGTTAGCTGGAGCCACTCCTACCTCTAAGTTTACTCCTGAAGGCACATCAATAAATGGTGTCGCCGTTCTGAAAATAAAGTTATCCAACAAGAGATCTCCATTCACATAAATGTCAACATTTGGTGTTGGGGAGTTGTGAATAATTTGTAATCGTGCACTTGGTACTTCTGGTACAACTGCATCTAATGGAAAAGTTCCTCCATTTGATAATGCTACCCAAGGTTCGAAAGTTGGACTATCTCCTGACAAAAACCCTGAAGCAAAAATTACCGCTGTCTGACCTGACCAAAAAGAAAAGTCTTTTTTATACTCTGCTACAATTGTCGAATTATCATTTGCTGGAGTTACGGCTACTTGATACTCTACTGCTGGTACTTCTAAATATCCTGAAAATTCTGTGTACGATACATCATCAAAAATCGGACTTCCTCCTACTGTAATATCTACTTCTGGAGCATCTGGTGATCCGTGGAAAAACAATAATCCTACATTTCCATCAGCTACCGTTTCTTGTCCCATTCCAAATACTTCTAAATTAAATCCTGGTGTTCCTCCAACTATTCCATTTGCAACTATAACATAACTTCCGCCATCTGCTAAGTTATAAGTAAATTCTGCGATAGCATCCATTGATGATGTACTATTAGCTGGAGCAATTCCAACATTTAAATCTACTCCTGCTGGAACATCAATAAAAGGTGTCGCACTTCGAAAAACAAAATTATCTAATAATAAATCTCCGTTCACATAAACATCAACACTAGGTGTTGGAGAATTATGAATTACTTGTAGTCTTGCTGTTTGGCTGAAAGCGAGGTTACTTGCAAAAAAGCAAACCATTAAAAATAAAAATCGTTTCATGTTCGTCTAGTTTTTTTAAGTTTGATAAAATAGATTATTCAATGAAAGGAAAACAGGCAGGCATTTATTTTTGTTGAAAAATAAGGAAGGGAAAAGATGGTTCTGAAAACCATTTTACAAGACGATAAAATAACAATACATTTACATAACCCTTTTTATAAAAGTTGCATATTAGTATATTAGGCCATCACTTAAAAATGACTTTTATAATAAAAAGAAGTGAAAGTAGTTTTATAAAGAGGTTATTCTTTATTGGCAAGTTGTCCGCAGGCAGCATCAATATCTTTACCTCGACTTCGTCTTACTGTAATCATAACATTCCTTTTACGTAAATATTGAGCAAATAAATCAATTCGATCTTCTGATGATTTTTCAAATTCGGCACCATCAATTGGATTGTATTCGATTACATTTACTTTGACTGGAAAGCGATTACAGAGTTTGAAAAGGTTAGCTGCATCAACTAAGGTGTCATTGAAATTTTGAAAGGCAATATATTCGTAGCTAATTTTATTTTTTGTTTTTTGATAAAAATATTCAATTGCATCCATGATTACCGCCAAGTTATTTTGTTCATTGATTGGCATAATCTCATCTCGTTTTTTATCATCAGCCGCATGAAGTGACAGCGCTAAATTAAATTTTACTTCATCGTCAGCCAACTTCCGAATCATCTTCGCAATTCCTGCTGTGCTTACCGTGATTCGTCTTGGAGACATATTTAATCCATCGGGTGAAGTAATGATTCTGATACTTTCCATCACGCTTTTGTACGCCAATAATGGTTCGCCCATTCCCATATAAACTATATTGGTCAGCGGATGACCAAATGTTTCCATTGCTTGTTGATTGACCAAAACAACTTGATCGAAAATTTCGGAGGCATCCAAATTACGCACTCGTTTCATTTTTCCAGTTGCGCAGAATTTGCAAGTCAAACTACAACCCACTTGTGATGAAACACAAACTGTAAATCGATTGTCCGAAGGAACTGGAATTAAAACCGCTTCAATCATATGTCCATCGTGCAATCGATATCGAGACTTGATTGTTCCATCTAAACTTCGCTGGACTTTGTCTTCTTGGATTACATTGATGACAAAATTTCCTTCTAAAGATTCACGAAGATCTTTTGACAAATTAGACATTTGACCAAATGACCTTGCTCCTTTTTTCCACAACCATTCATAAACTTGTTTAGCTCGAAATTTTTTTTCCCCCATTTCGAGAAAATAATTTTCCAATGCTGCCAAATCGAATTTACGAATATCTACTTTTGAAATAATTTTATCAGACATGGTACAAAGGTAAATCTTTGCGGTGAGTTTTTCCAAACTTAAATCATTCTTTGACAAATCTCGTATTCAAAGAATCAATAAAATTTTACTAAATTACTTTTCCCATTTTTTTAAAAAATTCGCATTTCCTAAAACTACTCATCACTAATTCAGTTTCATTATCCAATGAGACAGCTGGATTTCTTTGTCTGCCAACTATTTTTATACATTTCAAATTGACTAGTTGTGAGCGATTAATTCTAAAAAAATGAAGGTCAGATAATATATTTTCATAGCCTTTTAATGTCTTAGATACCAATATTTTGGTTCCATCCTTAAAGTAAAATTGAGTGTAATTACTCTGTGCTTCGCAACGGAAAATATTTTTTATTTCCATATATAAGTACCCCTCGTTAGTTGGCAAACTAATTTTTTCTAATCTATCATTCTTGTCTCTCTTTCCAAAATAGAAACCTTGCCATTACTAAAAATATTGAAATCAGAAGGCATATGCGTAGTTATGCTTTCCCAATCAAAATAGTACTCTTTAACTTTCTCCTCCCTCAAATCAAATTCTAATAAGTTATAGTAAGGGTTAGACCTTAATCCATATACTTTCCCATTGCTAATAGATAATCTCCTTATTCCTTTATTTCCTTTAGTATTAAAACGGAATACAGAAGTCAAAAATCTTGATTCTAATATATTGTATTTCTTAAAATGTAATGAATGATCTCCTTTGATATCCGTAGTCCTTGCATAAGTAAAAAGAATAGAATCAAGAATTCAAATAATTTACCTTCTTCTTTATATGATGTTGCAATAATAATTTTTTCATCCTTTACAAATGCTAATTGTCAATAAAAAGGTTCTTGTCCTATCCCGCTTATCCAAGACGATAGAATGATGAAAATTAGAACAAAAATTTTAGGTGAGTTTTTAATCAAACTTAGTTTTTAAGTTGGTGAAATGGATTCTCAAAATTACTGAATATATCTTGTTCTTTCCGAAACCTTAATAATCCATACGTTAAGTTCATCATCGTCACAAGTCACTCCATTCATTATTTATTTTTTGCATATGTACTTGTTCTATATTTATTTTAAATTCAATACATCTGTCATCAAAAAATATAAAACTCTGAATTAAAAAAACTTAAAATGAATGTACACACGGTTTCATTTTAAATGCTCTCTTTAGAAAAGTCTAGCTTTCATTAGCTAGGCTTTATTTTTTATTCCAACCTCCATTGCTTACTTTCACTTCAAATAATTCAACTTTTCAACTTCCAATTTTATCATGACAAAAGTAACCTCCTTCTCCAAAGGTTTTCGAAGTATTGTTTTTTGGTCCATTATCTCTGCTGCCTTTATTGGCCCAGGAACTGTCACCACAGCTTCCAAAGCAGGTGCCTCTTTTCAAATAGCTTTGCTTTGGGCATTAGTTTTTTCAACTTTTGCCACCATCATTTTGCAGGAAGCTGCTGCTAGGATTACTATCGCCTCTGGTAAAAATTTGGGCGAAATCATTGCTTTAAAATATCAAAATTCAAGCTCAAAACTAAGTTGGGCAGTATTTTTATCGATCGCATTTGGTTGTGCAGCCTACCAAGCAGGAAATATGCTAGGCGCAATCGAAGGCATGAAATTAATGACTGACACTTCACCAAAAATATTAACTATTGGATTGGCAGTTTTTGCTTTTGCAATTTTGATGTTGGGAAATTTTCGAAGCATTGCCAATGTCTTAGGGATCGTCGTTGCTTTGATGGGAGTTGCCTTTATCTATGTTGCCTTTCAAACTGATTTTGACCTTGGGGAACTTTTACAAGCTGCTGTTATTCCTTCCTTTCCTGAAAACTCCTCTCTATTAATTATTGGCTTAGTTGGAACTACAATTGTACCTTACAATTTATTTTTAGCCTCTGGAATTACTCAAGGACAAAGCATTTCCGAAATGCGTGTAGGTATTGTTATGGCGGTCTTAATTGGAGGGTTGATTTCGATGGCAATCATGCTGGTTGGAGCACAATTAATCGGTGAGTTTTCATTTGGCGTACTTGCTGAAATGATGAAAACTAAGATGGGAAATTTCGGAGGAAGTCTTTTTGCATTTGGACTTTTTGCTGCGGGTTTGACCTCTTCGATTACTGCTCCTTTAGCCGCGGCGGTGACTGCTAAAAGTTTATTTGGTTCAGGAAAAAAAGAATGGGAAGTCAAAGGAAAAAATTTTAGACTCGTTTGGGGAATCATTTTATTAGTTGGTTTGATTTCAGGTTTGACTATTGGAAAACCAATTCCTGCTATCATTGCAGCGCAAGCAATTAATGGAATTCTTTTACCTATCGTCGCTATCTTTTTAATTTTGGCAGTCAATGATTCATCTCTTATCCCTAAGGAATATTTAAATTCTAATTTGTCCAACTTAATTATGATTCTTTTAGTTGCAGTAAGTTGTTTCTTAGGTATCAATAATATTTTTAGTGCTTTGGGGGAAACGATAGAAGCATTTAAAATGAGTTCAGAAATACAGTTTAGTCTAGTTTCGACATTAGCTTTATTAGTTATGTGTTGGTTGGTTTTCAAAATTTTTATTTCACAAAAATTAACTTTCCCTAATTGAAAATACCATTTTATATCATTTAATAATCGTTTTGTCAACTAAGCCTACATTTTGAGATATAAGTTCAGATCTTTGAATTACAGAAAACTTTATAACACCCTTTTATTTTTTTAAGTATACTTCTCTCAATCAAAAGAATCTTTGCACTCGCTTAGATTCTTTTTTTATTCCAAAAACCTTCCTAAATTCGATTTTCATTTTGAATAATTTTTCAAATCAAAATCAAATATTATGCGTTGGATACCTTTCTTTTTTTTATTCCTACTTCAATCTTGTTATGGTCAAAAAAAAATGATTTCCTCTTCTACAACTTTTATAACCCCTTTTGAAAAAAATAAAAACACCACCGCAACTTATGAGGAGACTATTTCTTTTTACAAAAAACTAAGTGAAGCATTTCCTCAACTTCAATTGACGACTCATGGAATGACTGATATAGGTTTGCCTTTGCACACAGCAATACTTTCGATAGATGAAGACTTTGATCCAGTTTCCATTAGGAAAAAAGGTAAAAATATCCTTTTCATCAATAATGCAATTCACGCAGGGGAGCCTTGTGGAGTAGATGCTAGTATGATGATTTTGAGGGATTATTTAGAAGACGAATCGTTGCAAGAGTTTCTTGAGCTGACTGTTGTCGTTGTTATTCCAATGTATAACTTAGGAGGTGTCTTGAATCGAAATAGTCATACTCGAACGAACCAAAATGGACCTGAATCTTACGGCTTTCGAGGTAATGCAAAAAACTTAGATTTGAATCGAGATTTCATTAAATGTGATTCTAAAAATGCTCAAACTTTTAACCAATTGTATAATTATTGGCAACCAGATATTTTCATCGACAATCACACATCTAATGGAGCAGACTATCAATACACGATTACTTTAATTCCAACTCAACACAACAAACTTGATCCAACTCTTGCAAAATATTTAAACCAAAAAATGCTCCCACGACTTTTTTCTGATATGAAAAAAAATGACTGGGAAATGACTCCTTATGTATATGCTCGCACTACTCCTGATGAAGGATTTGCAGGGTTTTTAGATTTGCCTCGCTACTCTTCTGGTTATGCCGCATTGCATAATGCCATTTCATTTATGCCCGAAACGCACATGCTAAAACCATTTAAAGATCGAGTTCAAAGCACTTATACTTTTATGGATGTGATGATAAAATTAATGCATGATGATTTTGAAAAAATAAAAATAGCTCGTATTTCAGCAATCAGAAATCAAGAAAATCAAAAGATATTTGATCTCAATTGGACTTTAGATATGGAGAAAAGTGATCTAGTAAATTTCAAAGGCTACATCGCAAAAAAGAAACCCAGTCTGATTTCTGGCGAACCTCGACTGTACTATGACCGCAATGAACCTTTTGAAAAAGAAGTCAAACATTATAATTATTATAAAGTAACTGCAAGTGTCGAAAAACCACTTGCCTATATAGTTCCACAAGGATATTCAAAAGTTATTGAACGACTAAAATGGAATAATGTAAAAGTTGAACAATTGGAAAAAGATCAAACATTCGAAGTCGAAATGTATCGCATCGCAGATTATAAAACGGGTAAAAATCCCTACGAAGGTCACTACCTTCATCGAGATGTTGAAGTGGAAAAATTTACTCAAAAGAGGGTTTATAGAAAAGGAGATTTTATCATTTATGTCGATCAACCTACTAATCGATATATTGTCGAAACACTCGAACCGACTGCACCAGATTCTTATTTTGCTTGGAATTTTTTTGATGGAATTTTGCAGCAAAAAGAATATTTTTCATCTTATGTTTTTGAAGATTTAGCTGTGGAGATTTTGGAAAAAAATCCCGAGTTGAAAAAACAATTAGAAGAGAAGAGAAAGGCAGATTCAGCATTTGCCAAAAATGGTTATGCTCAACTAAATTTTATTTATAAAAATTCTGAGCATTACGAACCGACACATCAAGTTTATCCTGTAGGGAGGCTAATGGAAAAATAATTCGGATATAGAAAGCGATGTTAGCACTTCAAGCGCTAACATCGCTCATTTAGAATTAAATCTTCTACAATTAAAACATTCCCTCATCTGCGAAGCTAAAATATCCTCGCTCTGAAACAATTAAATGATCAAAGACTGTCATGTCTAGAACCTCTCCTGCTTTTTTTAATTTTTTAGTTAAAAAAATATCTGCTTGGCTGGGTTGTAAATTTCCAGAAGGATGATTATGACATAATATAATACTCGTTGCCCCAGATTTTTCCAAGGCCTTTCTAAAAACCATTTTTGCATCAACGACAGTCCCTGACACTCCTCCTGAACTCACCATTTCTCTTCCAATTACAAAATTGGATCGATTCATTAATAGTATCCAAAACTCTTCATGTGGCAAATCAATCAGAATTGGTGCAATTGCTTTGAATCCATCTGAACTACTTTTTATTTGTGGTTTATCTTTGATCGCAGTCATTTGTCTTCGTCTTCCAAGTTCAGCAGCAGCGGCAATCGTAATTGCTTTGGCTTCTCCGATACCTTTAAATTTTTGAAATTCAGCCAAGGAACATCGACCGAGTTCGTGAAGATTATTTTCTACCGATTTTAAAATCCGTTGTGCTAACCCAACTGCCGATTCATCCCTTGATCCTGATCCTAAAAGTATCGCCAAAAGTTCGGCATCTGAAAGTGCATGTTTTCCTTTATTCAGTAATTTTTCACGAGGACGATCTTCTTCTGCCCAAGCCGTTATTGCTAATTTTTCTCTATTGTATGTTTCCATTTTGTGAAGTTGTTTTTCACAAAATATATTTTTCCAAAAACAAATTTCAATATTGTTCTTTCACATATTTGTCAACAATATGTTCAAAAGAAAAAACGCTTTTTGTATTTTCACAAAAAGCGTTTTATAAATAAGAAATTTTATATTCTAAATATTCCTTAAAGCTTCTTCCAAATCTTGAATTAGATCATCTATATCTTCCACCCCTATACTCAATCGGATCAAAGAATCAGTTAAGCCTACTTTTAACCTTTCTTTCTTAGGAATTGAAGCATGTGTCATACTTGCTGGATGCCCAATCAATGATTCTACTCCACCTAGAGATTCAGCTAAAGAGAATAAATTCGTTCCTTTCAACACTTTATTTGCATCTCTCAAATTTCCTCCAACGATATCAAAAGAAACCATTCCCCCAAAATCTTTCATTTGCTTTTTAGCTATTTTGTGATTTGGATGAGTTTTCAGACCTGGGTAATAAACGTTATCTACTTTTGGATGTGACTGTAAAAATTTTGCAATTTTTCTCGCATTATCACACGACCGTTGCACTCTCAAATGCAATGTTTTAATTCCTCTCAAAATCAAAAAACAATCTTGAGGTCCGGGAACTCCACCTGCTGCATTTTGAATAAAACGAAGCTGCTCAGCCAATTCGGGTGATTTTACAATCACGGCACCATGAACTACATCCGAGTGTCCGCCCAAATATTTTGTAGCTGAATGAGTTACCATATCTGCTCCCATGTCAAGTGGAGTTTGTAAATACGGTGATGCGAAAGTATTATCGACACAAGATATTATTCCTTTCTCTTGCGCAATTTTACAAATCTTTCTGATGTCCACTATATTCAACATTGGATTGGTTGGCGTTTCAATCCAAATCAGTTTAGTATTTTCATTGATCGCTTTTTCTAAATCTTTGGTAGAATTCATCTCAACAAAATGAGACTTGATTCCAAATTCCCCATAGATTTTTGTCATCAACCGATAGGATCCTCCATAAAGATCATTTGTTGAAATTATCTCGTCACCAGGTTTCAATAATTTCAAAATAGCATCCATCGCTGCCAATCCACTCCCGAAACAAATGGCATCAGTTCCATTTTCTAATGCAGCAAGATTTTTCTCTAAAGCACTTCGCGTTGGATTTTGGGTTCGGGCATATTCATATCCTTTGTGTTTACCTGGAGCATCTTGAACGTAAGTAGAAGTTTGAAAAATAGGAGTCATAATTGCTCCTGTTGAAGGATCTGGTTCAATACCTGCATGGATCACTTTGGTTCCAAATTTCATTATAATAGTTTTTTATTTAGTTGAAGTAAAAGTTGATTTTTATAAAAATGAATTATTTATTTCTCTCTTCAAAATAGAAAAAGGCAATTCGGTTAGCCCGAATTGCCTTTTTTCAATTTTTTCAGTATTTCAATAATTAGTTAACTGAGGCAGCTAATTCTTTCCCTGGCTTGAATTTTACAACATTTTTTGCTGCAATTTGTAATGCTTCACCGGTTTTAGGGTTTCTTCCTACACGTGCTGCACGGTGGTTAGAAGAAAAAGTACCAAATCCTACTAGAGAAACTTTGTCTCCATCTGCAAGAGTTTCACCAATAACATTAAAAAGTGTGTTTAATGCGTCAGTTGCCTGTGCTTTGGTGAGGTTAGCTTCTTCTGCTACTTTGTTAATAAGATCTCCTTTGTTCATTTTGAAAAAGTTTAAATTTAAAATAATGGCACAAATTTATGTGCTGTTTATAATAATACAATAAGAATTGTATAAAAAACTATCCAAAAACCCAATAAGTACGAGGGTTTTGAGCGTTTAAACGCCAAATGTAGTAATATTATTTTTGTAAATTGCAGTCTTTAAATACTGTTTTCTCAAAACAATTTTTTCATGAAAAAATTCAAACTGCTGTTATTGTGTAGTTCCCTTCTATTGGTTCTACCTTTTGTTTCTTCTTGTAGCAAAAAAACAGGTTGCCCTGTAAATGAAACTGTTGGAAAATCTACCAACAGAAAGGGGGAACTTTCAACTAAAAGAGGAAAATCTAACCTTTTTCCTAAAAAAATGCGAAAGAAGAAACGAGGCTAAAAAACCTCTTATATTATTCAAAGATATAATTTTATATCATAAAAATCAAACATTTTGTTTTTATACGAAAAAAAGTTACTAACACCTGTTTTTTAAGATTCAATGTTTGTTAGCTTTTTCTACGGTTGTAAAAACAAAATGTTTGGTTTTTAATTATTGTAATTTTGAATCAAGTGCTTCTGTCAATCCATCTCCGATTAAATTAAAAAGTGTTACTGTTACAAAAATTGCCAATCCTGGAAAAATCGCTAACCACCAAGATGTTGTACTTTCTCTCGCAAAACTCAAAAGTAATCCCCAGGTCATTTCATCATTCTCCAATCCTATTCCTAAAAAAGATAAAAAAGCCTCAATCAATATTGCTGATGCTACACCAAATGCTATCGTAATTAAGACTGGTGCAATCGCATTTGGAATCGCATGTCGAATTATTATTCGCCAATCACTAAACCCCATTGCCTCTGCTGCTTCGATAAATTCAAGTGAACGCACTCGTAATAACTCTGCTCGAATAAATCGAGCGATACTTGTCCATCGCAAAAATCCAATGATTACCATAACTGAAAAAATAGATGGTTTTTCTAAAATCGTAACTGCCGCTAATAATAGAAATAATGCAGGAATTGCATTTACAATTTCAATCAAGCGCATAATGATAAGGTCGAAAGGGAGGATTATTTTTTTTTCGAAAAAAGAAATGCGTTCAAATGCTTTTGATAATAAATTACATATCAATACAATTCCAAAAAATATCAAAATACTTTTAAGAACTTCAATTCCAAAATTTCCATTTTCATTCGCTACGCTAAGTGTGTAACTTCTTGCTGAGAAAGCATAAAAATATCCGAGGATAAAACCTATCAAATTTAGCCACAATCGAACTCTTGAAATTCGAAAACGAGTATCTCCAAAAAAACCTGCCAATGATCCTAAAAATAATCCGATAAATGTGGCGATAAACATCGACAAAACTCCAATCAGCATAGCAACTCTGGTTCCTCGAATCATCCCCGCTAGAACATCTCTGCCAAATTGATCTGTCCCTAACCAATGCCAAAATCTATTGGATGGAACATCTTGATTTCCAAAGGGAGAAACAAATTGCACATTCTTCTTATCTTGAGTGGAGTGAGAATAAGGTATTGGCGGCATGATTACTTTTTCATAATCATGATCTTGCCAAGGAGTTTGATAAAATTTTGTATTCCATTTTGATAGCCCTAAATCTACTGCATATTGTTTTAAAATGGGAAAATAAGTTTCCCCTTCAATCTTACAATACAATGGTTTTTCATTTGCAATAAAATCAGAGAAGAGTGCAATCAAAAATATAACAATCAACACACGTAAAGACCATTTAGCTAATTTGTTTTTTTTAAAACGTCTTTTGACTATTGACCAATAGCTTTGATTTAATCCTTGATTCCCAAGAATTTTCTTTATATGCTCTTCCTTGTTTTTTCCAAAAATCATTTACTTTGTTTATGGGCGGTTTTTATCAAATGAAACTCTAGAGTCTGCTACAGAATATAATATGTCTGCCACCAACATTCCGACCATCGTCATGATGGAAGCTAACATTAGTATGGCAAAAACAACGGGATAATTTTGTTCAAAAATGGAAGCCAATGTCAATTTCCCCATTCCAGGAATATTAAAAATTACTTCAATGACTACTGAACCCGCCAAGGCTGCAGGGAAGACATTTGCAAACAATGTAATAATTGGAAATAAAGAATTGCGAAACGCATGTTTCCAAATAACTTGATTTTTATTTAGCCCTTTTGCTTTTGCTGTCCTAATATAATCTTGTTGAATTACATTAATCATTCCTCCTCGCATTTGTCTTGAGATAAAAGCTAAGGAATTATAACTTACGCAAAAAACAGGTAAGATTAAATGACTTGTTGTTTCCCAAAATCGATTCCAAAATGGTGCGTCGGATGGCAAATCACCTAATCCGATGGAAGGAAAAATATCTGTCCACACACCATATTCAGGTGTAGTGAAAAATACAACCAGCATCGTTGCAACCCAAAAAGAGGGTAAAGAATACAACATAAATAATATTACAGTTGTAATTTTATCAAAACGTAGTCCTCTATTTTTTGCAGAAAAGACACCCAATGGAATAGCTGTTAAATAGGCTACAATAATTGATAACATCATCAGGGAGAAAGTCCAAAAAATTGCATCCTTAATTTCAGATGCAACTGGGCGAAGTGTTTTGTATGAAGTTCCAAAATCTCCAACTATAAAATTTGTAATCCAATTATGATATTGATTTTCAAATCCATACCAATGTACTGTTGGAATATACAATTGATTGGGGGTTGATTTTTCTTTGATGTTTTGATAACTACTTTCTAATGTGGTTATTTCTTTTTTTAAATAGGGTTCTAATGTATGAGTATTGTTATATGCTTTTAAGATTTTATTTATCCGACTTGAAATGACTTTATCTTTCGACAAGATTGGAAGAAAATTAAGTTCCTTTCTGATCTTTTTTATTGACTCTTTTCCTACCGAATCCGGAATTTCAAATAGTTTTAATTGAGTTGCTTGGATAGCATTTTTATAATTTGAAATTTGCTCCCAATTTCCGTAGTGAGAAATTAAAGTCTTCCAATTCTCTCTTTTATCCTTTTGAATAATTTTATGTAGAGTATCTGGGTATGCTTTGGAGGTAAGTTCGAAATAAAATGTTGGCTCAATTAATCCAAATTTTTCAGCTAATCTTCGATATTCTAATTCACAATTATTAATGGCAGCTAAAGAACGTACATCTTCGCATTTATCTGCAGGATCACCTGGTGTACACTTACTTAATCCAAATGCTAAAAAAGAAATAGCAATTAAGGTTGGGAAAAAATACAAAATACGTTTTACAGTATATCTGAACATATTCTTGGATGAAGGAATAATTTAAAACTGAAAATTAATCAATCTTATTTAAAAAATAATGGGTAGCCAAAATTGATTTTGACTACCCTATTTTTCTTTTAGAAAAAGCGGAAATTTATTTTTTCAAAATAAACTCATTTTCAAAAATCCAAGGCTTTCTAACTGATGGTGTAAAATCGAATTTTTTATTGATTGCAATTCTTCCAGATGGAATCATCAAGAAAATACAAGGTTGTTCATCATAGATTATTTCTTGCAATTCTTTGTATAATTCATTCCTTCGTTCATCAGGGATTATAGTCCTAATCTCTTCGATAATTTTATCCGATTTTTCATTTCCAAATCCAAATCTATTTCCTCCAGATGGTGTATCACTATCCGTATGCCAATTCTGATATGGATCATCTAGACTAGGATCTTGTGACCATCCGCTGGTGAATAAATCAAAATCACGTTTAGTTCTTGCATCTCCTACTTGATTTCCCTCTTTGACTACTAACTCGATATCAACACCTGCTTGCCTTGCTTTTGCTTTGAATATTGTTCCAATTTTTTGTCCGGTAACACCTGCTTTTGAAGAAAGGTATTCTAATTTCAGTTCAGTTAATTCACCATCAATTTCTTTATCTACAATTCCATTTCCATTGGAATCTACCCAGCCTGCTTCGTTTAAAAGTTCTCTTGCTTTCTCTAAATTTTCTTCAATTAATGGCAAATTTTTATGGTAATATGGGCGGGAAGTATGAAATGGTCCGACTACTTTTTCAGCGTAACCATACATTGTTGTATTAATTACTTCATCCAGATTTATCAGGTGAGCCAAAGCTCTTCGAACTCTTTTGTCTGAAAGTTTAGGCCTATTATTATTAATTCCAATATAATAAATTGCCATTTGCAATGGTTCATGAAAATTCAAATTGACTTGCCCTTCTGTGCTTTCCTTCAAAGCATTATATTGATTTGAGGTAATTTGAGTCATCACATCAATTGATCCGGCCTTTAGTTCTGTAACTGCTGTCGTTACATCGCTCATCGGTTTATAAATAATTGTTTCAGGATTAGCTTTAAGTAAAGGATACCTTGATGCCAATTTATCACCCCACCAGTTTTTCTTTTTCTTTAAAACAATTCTTTGCCCTGAGATCCATTCATCTAAAGCATAAGGACCACAACCATTGACAAATCCTTTTTCTCGTGCATATTTTTCAGTTGCAAATTCAGTTGCAAATTCTTGCAACCGAGGATCAGATTCTGTTAACTTCGAAGCACCGTCTGCATCTGATAATTGTTTGATCGTAAAGTTTTTCATAATCCCTTTTGGGTCATAAATGTGAGCTGGGATAGTTTGTATATCTGTAAATATGATTCCTGTCAAAAAATAATTATCTGAAACTAAAGAGAATTTTTTGGGATTAGTCTTATCAATCATAATATCTTTAAAACTAATCGCAACTGCTCGATATGGAGCTGCTCCAACTTTTGGATTTAAGATGGCTTTAATCGAAAATTCAACATCATGTCCAGTTACTGGTTTTCCATCATCCCAAACGGCTTCTTCATGAATTTCATATTTACATAATAATTTTCCTTTATGTTCTCCTTCTGTAATTTCTTCGATGATTGGTAATTCCTTAGCCAACATCGGCATTGCCTTGAGTGTTTTTGTGTCATAATGAACTAGGTTTGAAAAAATTTGATTCATTACTCTACGGCTATTGGCTTGAGTAGTCAATGCTGGATTCAACATATTGGGTTCCCCTACTAATCGTGAAACTACTGTAAATGAATCATCCGTAGTTGGTTTCTCTTTAGTTGTAGATGGTTCTGTTTTACAACTGTGAAAAAATAAAATGATTGCAAAGATGAATAGTATCTTTTGAGCGGAAGTTCTTTGGAACATAATTATATTTTTTTGTATCTCTAAAAAAAATTAAAAACATCTATGATGTATTTGTGTTGTACATCAAAGATAAATAACAACTTCCACAAATTCGAAAACAATTATGTCAACAGTTTTAATCGCAGGTGGCTCAGGTTTAATCGGTCAACGATTAAGTGTTCTCTTAGAAAAAAAAGGATACGATGTCATTTTTTTAAGTCGAAAGAAAAAATCAGATGATCGTTTTTTTCAATGGGATGTAAATAAAGGAACAATTGATTCTGCTGCAATCGAAAGAGCAGATTATGTGATCAATTTAGCAGGTGCTGGAATTGTTGACAAAAGATGGACCAATGACCGAAAGAAAGTTTTAATTGAAAGTCGTACTCAAACTGCGGCTCTTTTAAAAGATAGTTTTGAAAAAATAAAAAAGCCAAAAGCATATCTCTCTGCTTCTGCGATTGGTTTTTACGGTAATCGAGGTGATGAATGGTTGACTGAAAGTTCCGAACCACAACCTGAAGACTTCCTCTCTGAATGCACAATGGCTTGGGAGAATGCTGCCAAAAGGATTGCTAAATCAAAAATCAGAACTGCTATTTTTAGAATTGGAATTGTCTTATCGATGAATGGAGGAGCACTTCCTGAAATGATTTTGCCAATGAAATTTGGTGCAAGAGTTTCCTTCGGAGATGGAAAAGCTTACTACCCCTGGGTGCATATTGATGATGTATGTAGCATGTTCATTTGGGCATTAGAAAATGAATCTGTTAATGGAATTTATAATGCAGTTGCTCCTAAACCTATAATGATAAAAGATTTAGTTAAAGAAATTCAAGAGGCGAGAGGTGGTTTTGCTTTGCCTATTCCTGCTCCTTCTTTTGCTTTGAAATTAGTAATGGGTGAAATGGCTGATATGCTTTTAAATAGTGCGAGAGTTTCGGCAGAGAAAATTTTAGCAAGTGGATATGAATTTAAATTTTCAGAAATTCAACCTGCGCTTAAAAATATTTTAGAAGAGAAGGTTTAAAAAGAGTGTTACTCACTAAAAAACAAAAACCCTTTTTCCATTTATGGAAAAAGGGTTTTTGTTTTTTATAAAATTATTTGAGTAGAATCTTACTTCGCATCTTCAGCAGCTGGTTCAAGAGCTTCCTCTTCTTCTGGCTCATTTAAGCCTCTAATTTTATCTTTAATTTTTTGCTCGATTTCCAAAGCAACTTCTGGATTATCAGCTAAGAATCTTTTAGCAGACTCTCGACCTTGAGCGATCTTACTTCCGCCATAAGCATACCAAGATCCACTTTTATCGATGACATCATGATCGACACCTAGATCGACAATTTCTCCAGTTTTAGAAACTCCTTCTCCGTACATAATATCAAACAATGCAATTCGGAATGGCGGTGCTAATTTATTTTTCACCACTTTCACTTTTACATGATTTCCAACTACATTCCCTTCTTTATCTTTGATTGCAGAACCTGATTTTCTAATATCTAATCTTACAGAAGCATAAAATTTCAATGCGTTACCACCAGTTGTTGTTTCTGGATTTCCGAACATTACCCCAATTTTTTCACGTAATTGGTTAATAAATACGCAACAACATCCAGTTCGTCCAATGGCTCCTGTTAATTTTCTCATCGCTTGAGACATTAAACGAGCTTGTAATCCCATTTTAGAATCTCCCATTTCTCCTTCGATTTCACTTCTCGGAACTAGGGCTGCAACAGAATCGACTACAATAATATCAATTGCAGCAGAACGAATTAAATTTTCAGTAATTTCTAGCGCTTGCTCACCATTATCAGGTTGAGAGATCAATAAGTTCTCTGTATCAACTCCAAGTGATTCTGCGTAATTTTTGTCAAAGGCATGCTCAGCATCAATAAAAGCTGCGATCCCACCTTTTCTTTGACATTCTGCAATTGCATGAATAGCTAATGTTGTCTTTCCTGAAGATTCAGGGCCGTAAATTTCAACGATTCTACCTTTTGGAAGGCCATTGATTCCTAATGCTAAATCTAGACTTAATGAACCCGTTGGAATGGTTTCAACATTAACTGCTGGCTTATCACCCATTCTCATTACGATTCCCTTTCCGTAAGTTTTGTCTAGCCTATCCATCGTTTGTTTCAAGGCTTTTAGCTTTGCTTCTTTTTCTTTTGACATTGTATAAAATTTTAATCTTTTGAAAACAACTTTTTGTTTATAACGATGTAAAGATCAACATTTTGTTTACAAAAAACAAACATTTAAAGCATTTTTTTAAAAAAAATTGTTTTAAATGTTTTAAATCGTTAAAAAGTTGTTTTACTAAAAATGTTTAAGAATGTGTTTTTTCAAGTATAAAGTTTAACTAAAACAAGATAGGCAAAGGTTTTTTAAATCAAAATCAAAAAGGCAATCAAAATCAAAAATGATGATAGTGAAATTCAATCTCAACCAACTATGCATTGAATCCAAGGCAGATAGAAATTGTCATTTTGATTTAAAACGAAGGAAACCCTTAATCAAATTTAATTGATTAAGGGTTTCTAGGAGGATTTTAAAATCCATCAATGCTGAGTTTCAACTGCCGTTTCCTTGCTATATCTGAGGATATTTTGGATACTGTCAGGTGAAGGGTTAAAAGTAACTTTAGGTAATTGATCGTTAGCTTTTTTCAATTCTTGGTAATCTTCAAATAAATTCCAATCTTCTTGAAGAGCTGTTCTAATCGCCATTGATTCGGCTACCGAAGTTTCTTTGTAAATGAATCTAGTTAAATGATTTAATGTAAAATTATGCTTCATGAACGTTTTTTTGAGTGAATAAATAAGTTGTGCGCTTAAAAAGTTGTGTGTGAAAAATTCAATACTAAAACTATAAAGCCTTAGCAAATATTTTGCTAAGGCCTTCTTTTTTTGTTAAAATTTTCAACAAGTTTGAATTTTCAACTTATTTTATGCGATGCCACGTTTGAGTTCTGTAAAAAAGAGCAACATAACCTCTTACTTTTAATTTGTCATTCCCTTCTAACCATAATTTACAACTATAGGTTTTATCTTTTGTTGGGGAAAAGATTTCTCCGTTTTTCCAAGTATTCCCACTTTTTTTCATATCCCATAAAATTTCCATACCAACTAAAGGTTTTCCTTTTCGTTTGCCAGTACAGGTATTACAAACATCGGTTGTTGGATTAATCAGTTTTATAATTTTACCATAATATTTTCCATTTTTTTCATAGATTTCTACTTGTGATTTTTCTTCACCTGTTTCATCATCTATTGTTTTCCAAACACCAACGCAAGATTGAGCAACTGATGATGTTATAAATAAGGTGAAAAATAAAATGGTGGTAAAAATTGATTTTAAAGTCATTGTTATAATTTTTTATAGGATGATTTTATATTTTTGAAAAGTGTAAGTTTTTGAAATCCCTTTTACTTAAGCATAACGAACTCAGTTCTACGATTGTTTTGCCTTCCCCAATCTGTGTCATTTGAATCAATCGGTTTGGTTTCTCCGTACCCTCTGTGGCTTAAACGATTAGTTGCAATCCCATTTTGTATTAAAAACTCTTTTACCGCTTTTGCTCGATTCGTTGATAAAGTAAGATTGTTTTTATCCGAACCTACATTATCTGTATGCCCATTTATTTGAATTTTGAGAGTATTATTATTTTCTAACAACTGTAATAATTGATTTAATTCAAATAATGACTCTGGTTTTAATTCTGCTGACCCAGTTTCAAATAAAACATTTCTCAAAACTACCGGAGGCGAAGTCGCTTCTGGTTCTATTGTTGTCGAAAGCGGTTTATCTTTAATCGGTTGCAATCCTATTTTCAATAAAAATGGATTGTTTAAACTCTGTGTTTTTTCTAAAGAAAAATTTTCAGAATGGAATAAATATTTCTCTTTTGATATATTCAAGGCGTAGTTTTTTCCCATAGGTAAGCAAACCAAAAACTCTCCATCCTGATCTGTAAAAGATGAGGCATAAGTTTCTCCTGAGTTCAAATCAACGAAATCAACCTTTGCTGACAGTTTCTTTTTGGTTTCTAAATCATAGACGTATGCTTGTACGTAAGTCACAGGTTGAGGTCGAGCTTCTGGATATAATTCGAAACTATATATATCTGTATGTCCACCTTTTGTTCCACTATCAAAAACAGATTCGCCAGTTTTTACATTTTTTGTATCGCTAGCAAAATAGCCTGTTTTTCCATCTAAACTCAAAACTAATGCACCTTCTCCTGCTTCTGTATTAATAGGGTAACCTAAATTCTTAGGTGTAAACCATTCTTTTGCATCTTTTTTTCTAGCAAAAAATAAATCATGGCCTCCCATTCCTGGATGTCCATCTGACATAAAATAAAGAGTTTGGTTATCCGCATGAATAAATGGTGATTGCTCATCGTAAGGTGAGTTAATAATGTTTCCTAAATTTTGAGGTATTCCCCATTTTCCGTCTTTTTGACGATAGCTAATCCAAATATCTTTTCCACCTTGTCCCCCTTTTCGATTACTTGTAAAATAAATCGCTCGTCCATCTGCTGAGATCGAAGGCTGTGATTCCCAGCCTCTTGAATTAATTGGAGATCCAATATTTGCTGCAGGAGTCCATCTTCCATCTCGAATTTCTGAATAATATAAATCACAACTACCATATCCATCCTTGCGATTACAAGCGGTGAAAACTAAAAATTTTCCATCGGCTGAAATACTTTGTGCTCCTTCATTTTGCTCGGTATTAACTCCACTCAATGGAATTCCTTTTTGCCAAACACCATCTTTTTTAGTGCTCATGATAAAATCTTCTTGTCCATAAAGTCTTGCGGTATATATTAATTGTTTGCCATCAGCAGTTAATGAGGGGAGGTATTCTGGATTCGGAGTGTTGATATTTTTACCTAAACTTTTAGGTTCGTAAGGAACTGGATTTGCATAAGTCATTTTCATAAATCGACTATTGGCAATATGTTTTTTAGATTTCTTTTCAAGAATATCGTTGTTTGGTTGAGCATCCAAGTAGTTCTCAAAATGGACAATTGCTTCATCAAATTTCTTCATTCTCATCTCTGCTAAAGCAAGTGTATAAAATACTTTCTTTTTATAAAATGAATCTATCTGAATTACTTCTTCAAAACCTTGTTCTGCTACGTCATAATTTCTCATATCATAGTGAATAGCTGACCATTGAATTTGAGCATCAATGAAAGTGGGTTCTTTTTTTAGGGCTTTGGAAAATTCTTTTAGGGCTTTTTCATTTTCACCCGCTCGAGAGTATTTTATCCCTTTTTTATAAGTTTTTTTTAATTTTTCTGAAGCTGTTTTTCGAGTAACATATTTTTCATTCGTAGTGGGTTGGGCTGAACTACAATGTGCGAAAACAAAAAACATAAAGATCCAAAGTATATTTTTTCTCATCATAATTTAATAACGTTTGGGATGCCTAAAAACGTGTAACCCACCTTGAAATATTCTTCAAAGTGGGTTATACATGTCTTATCTAAAATAATATTTATAAACTCAAATTATTTTATTTCCATTATTTCTAGTCTGGCTCAAATCCTAAGATGATATTAAACTGTCCAAACTCTGACCATTTTGCTCCACTCGTTATCAAGTTCGGTTTATCAAATCCAATACCATAATCAAATCCAAGTGTTCCAAACATTGGTAAGAAAACTCTCAAACCTAAACCTGCGGATCGTTTCACATCAAATGGATTAAAATCTTTGAAGCTATTCCAAGCATTTCCTCCTTGAGCAAATGCCAAAACATAAATTGTAGAACTTGGGTTTAATGAAATTGGATATCGCAGCTCAACAGTCAATTTATCAAAAACAGATGCTCCTCCATTATTACTTGCAGGTAAATCCGTTACTTCATATCCTCTTAATGAGATGATATCATTTCCTAATAATCCAAATTGTTGACCTGCCAATCCATCTCCACCTAAGACAAATCTTTCAAAAGGCGATAGTCCAATATTACTATCATAAAATCCTAACATTCCAATTTTGATGGAAGATTTTAAAACTAAATTTCCAACAAGCGGTGTGTACCACTCAGCATCAAATCTCCATTTGTGATATTCTAGCCATCGAAAACGATTTCCATTTTCAATGCTAACAATTTCTGCATCTGTTTTACCTGCTCTTTCATCTTCAGATAATACATAAAAATCATCTCCTTTAAATAAAGAGTAAGGAGGAGTTAAGGAAACTGTCAATGAAACTTTTGATCCTGTTTTTGGGAAAATAGGGTCCACTACAGTTGTTCTTGCTAGTGTTCCTTTTAAACTAAAGTTACGGAAGTTACCATCTGTTAATGCGGTTCCATCTTGTAATCTAAAATCACCTCTGACCCATTGATTTAAATTTAAGTTTTGCAAATTAATTGCGCCACTCAAAACGAAGTTATCATCTGGCCATTTTAATCGAGTTCCTAATCCAATGGAGAAATTAGTAATTCCTAAACTATTAAAACTTGGACTTGACTTTGCCAAACCATTTGTCAATCGAGTATAATATCCTGCAACGGTGAATGAAGTAGCTTTTTTTCCACCCAACCAAGGCTCTGTAAATGAAGCATTATAGGATTGATAAAAACGACCATTGGTTTGCGCTCGAAGAGAAAGTCGTTGTCCATCTCCTTGAGGAAGTGGACTCCAGGATTCTTTTTTCAAAATATTTCTAACTGAAAAATTATTAAATGAAACTCCTAATGTTCCAATCACTCCTCGACCTTGTCCTCCCCATCCTGCGGAAAGTTCTAACTGATCGGAAGGTTTTTCTTCGACGGTGTATTCAATATCAACTGTTCCTCTTTGAGGATTTACTGGAGTATTAATTCCCATCGTTTCAGGATTAAAATATCCTAAATTAATGATCTCTCTTTGAGAACGAATAATATCAGAACGACTGAATTTTTCTCCTGGTCGAGTTCTTAATTCTCTTCGAATTACATGCTCATGTGTTCTGTCATTTCCAGCAATCGTTACTTTGTCGATTGTTGCTTGTGGGCCTTCGTAGATTCTAATTTCCAAATCAATCGAATCATTATCAATCGAAACTTCAATTGGATCTACTCGGAAAAACAGATAACCATTATCCATGTACAGCGTTGTAATATCTCTTCCGTCTTGGCTAAAACTCAATCGAGTTTCCAATAATTCTTGATTATAAATTTCTCCTTTTTCAATTCCTAAAACACCTGCTAAAGTTTTTGTATCGTAAATTGAATTTCCTTTCCACGCAATGTCTCTAAAGAAATATCGATTTCCTTCTTCGATATTGATTTGTATTTCTAATCGTCCATCGTCATTTCTCCAAACACTATCTCCCAAGATTCGAGCATCTCTAAAACCAATCGTATTATAATATCCTACGATTCCTTTTTTATCTGCTTCATAATCATTTTTTATGAATTTAGAAGAGTTAAAAATTCGTCTTTTCTCCTTCGTTTCTTTCATCAACTTTCGGAGCTTTCGAGGTTTTACATTAGTATTCCCCACAAAACTGATTTCCTTAATTTTGATTCTTTCTTTTTTATCTACATCAAAAATTAATCGAACTGAATTGGTACTTGTGTTATCTTCAATCTCTTCTACTTTTACCTCCGCATCTAAATAACCTTTACCTTCGAAGAAATTTTTAATTCCATTGATCGCATCAGTTTTGATACTTTCTGTGATGATTCCACCTTTTAATAAATAGGTATTTACCACTCCATTTAAATCATCATGATATTTCTTTTTGACATTCTTATAGGAAAAACGAGATAATCGAGGACGCTCTTTTACTAAAACTTCTAGGAAAACAATGTCTCCAATTGTTTTGGTTTGAAATATTCGTACATCAGTAAATAATCTCAATTTCCAAAGTGCTTTGATCGCCCTTGGAATATCATAACCACCTGTTCCGATTCTAATTTTATCTCCTACCTTCAATCCTGCAATCGCCTTGATTGCATTTTCATCACTAAAGTTAGCACCTACTACGGTGATACCTCCTATCTCATATTCTTTTTGTTCTGCATAATCAATATTAGGAATCGTGTCAGGAACGATAACTTGCGCTAAACCATTTGTTGTAAAAAAGAAAAGAGAAACTAGAAAAGGTAAAATATTTTTTAAACTCATTTTTTTTGTTCTGTTAAATTTTCTCAAAGAGAAATACTTTTTTTAATCAAAGTCAAAATGTCAATTAAAATATTATAGAATTGAAATTACATTTTGGCTTCCCTTCTGTTATAACGGTTGTTAAAATTATTTCGTTGGTGTTTTTTTTATCAAAAGGTATCTAAATGTCCGATCGCTAACTTATAAAGATTAAGGATGCAGAAATTATTAGATTAATGATTCTCCATATTGGATAAATCTTAAATCCATCATCTTTAATCAACTCACCTGTTCGCTCGTTTTTCCAAATCTCCTTTCTCGATTTTGGAAATCGACAATTGCTTCGTACAAATGTTCCTTTCTGAAGTCAGGCCAAAATATTGGAAAAAATCTTAATTCAGCATAAGCAATTTGCCAAAGCAAAAAATTACTAATTCGCTGCTCGCCGCTCGTTCGAATCAATAATTCAGGATCAGGCATTCCAACTGTACTCAAAGCATTGGAAAAAGTAGATTCATCAATATCTTCAATTTTCAAATCCTCATTCTTTGCTGCCAATGCTAATTTTTTAGAGGCTTCGAGAATTTCCCACTTTGCGCTGTAATTAAGTGCTAAAACCAAAGTCATTCGAGTATGATGCTTGGTCTTTTCGATACCTTCCATTAAAGCATTGTAGGTGTCTTTTGGTAATTTTGTCAAATCACCTATGGCTTGCAATCGAATATTATTTTTAGTCAATGTTGATAATTCCTTACGTACTGTTTGAATCAAAAGACTCATCAAAGCATTGACTTCAGTTTGTGGGCGGCTCCAATTCTCAGTTGAAAAAGCATACATGGTCAAATATTTCACTCCCAATTCTGCCGCAGCTTCCGTTGTCTCTCGAACTGCTTTCACTCCATTGCGATGTCCAAAAACTCGAAGTTTACCTTTTTGTTTTGCCCATCGTCCATTTCCATCCATGATCACCGCAATATGCTGCGGTAATTTGTCCATATCAATCTTGGATTTTAAATCACTCATTTTTGAAAACTTGCTTAGGAAATCTTCTTTTTGAAAATTCACGCAAAGGTAAGAAAAACTACTTTAATTTTTGTCCGTATAAAACAATGAAAATCAAGTAGTTATTTTAGCGGAATCAAAGTATTACATATGTTTTTTTAAACTAACAAGATTTTACACGTTTATTGAAAAAATAAGATAACAATTGTACTTTTGCACAAATTTTTAAACCTCTTTTTATTTCGAATATTTTATCATCCACTTCTTCGATTTTATTCGTAATTATAATTAAAAGTCTTTAAGAAAAAACTAAAAATAGTATATGAAATTTCAAGACTTCCCTTATCAAAGACCTGAGTTAGATTCTTTTGTTAAAAAATTTGAAACGCTTTTAGAGGGTTTTGAGAATGCTAACTCATTGGAATCACAAAATGATTTTTTTGAAAAAATAAATGAATTGCGAGAAGATTTTTCCTCTATGAATAATCTTTGTCGAATCCGTCATAGCATTGATACACGAGATGAATTTTATGAAAAAGAAAATACTTTTTTTGATGAAAATTCGCCAACCTATGAAGCATTGAATAATCGTTTTTATCAATTGATTATCAATTCAAAATTCAGAAAATCGTTAGAGGAAAAATGGGGGAGTCAACTTTTTGTGATTGCTGATTTGAGTTTGAAAACGTTCCAACCAACGATCTTAGAAGACTTACAAAAAGAAAATAAACTCGTAAGCGATTACAATAAAATCAAAGCAACTGCTGAAATTGAATTTGAAGGAAAAAAATATAATCTCTCTTCAATCGTTCCTCTGGAAGCATCAAAAAACCGGGTTACTCGAAAAGCTGCTGCTGAAGCAAAATGGGCATTTTACGAAAAAAACTCAGAAGCTTTTGAGCAAATTTATGATCGACAAGTCAAAACCCGACATGAGATTGCACAAAAGTTAGGATATAAAAATTTCATCGAATTAGGCTATGCTCGAATGTTACGGTCAGATTATGATGCGAAAATGGTAGCTAAATTTCGACAGCAAATCTTAGAACACGTAGTACCGATTGCGACTAAATTATATGAGCGACAGCAGAGTCGTTTAGGTTTGGAAAAATTAGAATATTACGATACTGGTTTCCGCTTTGCTTCTGGCAATCCGAAACCACAAGGTTCTCCTGATTGGATTTTAAATCATGCGAGTAAAATGTATACTGACCTTTCTGGTGAAACGAAAGAGTTTTTCGATTTTATGAGAGACAATGAATTGATGGATCTGGTAAATAAAGAAGGAAAGTCTACAGGTGGATATTGCTCATTCATTGGCAAATATAAAGCACCATATATTTTTTCTAATTTTAATGGGACAAGTGGTGATATTGATGTTTTGACGCATGAAGCGGGACATGCTTTTCAAGTTTATTCGAGTCGAAATATTGGTTTAGATGAATATAATTGGCCTACTTATGAAGCTTGTGAAATTCATTCGATGAGTATGGAATTTTTCACATACCCATGGATGGAATTATTTTTTGAACATGAAACGGACAAGTATAAGTTTGCACATTTAGCAAGTGCCATTAAATTTTTGCCCTATGGAGTTGCTGTTGATGAATTCCAACATTTCGTTTACGAAAACCCAAATGCCACTCCAAAAGAACGGAATAAGGCTTGGAGAAAAATTGAGAAAAAATATCTCCCGCATATTAATTATGAAGACAATATGTTTTTAGAAAATGGAGGTTTTTGGCAAAAACAAAGTCACATTTTTTCTTCTCCATTTTATTATATTGATTATACTTTAGCACAGGTTTGTGCTTTCCAATTTTGGAAAAAAGACCAAGAGGATCACACTTCTGCATGGAATGATTATGTGAAATTATGTCAAGCAGGTGGAAGTCAATCTTTTTTAGATTTAGTTAAATTAGCCAATTTAATGTCACCTTTTCGAGATGGTTGCGTACAAAGTGTGATCGAAACCATCAAAAGTTGGTTGGATTCGGTCGATGATTCTAAATTTTAGTTTTGTTTTGCTAAATATTAACCTTTTCTTCATCTGTAAGACAGCATGAAAGAGAAAGAATGCTTAATTTTGCATCACACTAGCTAAACTATTTTAAAGCATTCATCCCACGATACATTATGTTTGACATTATTTTAAGTTTTATTACAGCCTTCACGTTGACTTATTTTGCGATACCTTCCATCATTCATGTAGCTAAAGTTAAAGGTCTTTGCGATGAACCTGGTGAGCGTCGAGCACATACTGAAACTACTCCTTCTTTAGGTGGTATTGCGATTTTTGCAGGTATGATTTTCTCGATTGTTTTGTGGACACCTTTTGGTATTTTTGATGATCTCCAATATATTTTATGTGCATTTATTATTATCTTTTTGATTGGTTCAAAGGATGATATCGTTCCCATTTCCCCTCGGACAAAATTAGCGGGGGAATTATTTGCTGCAGGAATTATTGTATGGAAATCGAATGTGAAATTGACGAGTTTTTATGGGATTTTTGGTATTTATGATTTAACTGAATTTTGGGCTGTACTTATTTCTATTTTCATCATCATTGTAATAATTAATGCTTTCAATTTGATTGATGGTATTAATGGCCTGTCAGGAAGTATTGGTACATTAATTTCTATGAGTTTGGGAGCTTGGTTTTATTTGATTGATGAGATAGGTTTGGCGTTAGTTGCGTTTGCTTTGGCAGGTGCATTGATTGCATTTTTAAAATATAATTTTACCCCTGCAAAAATTTTCATGGGCGATACTGGTTCGCTTTTAGTTGGGTTGGTTAGTTCAATTTTGATTATCAAATTTATTGAATTTCATGATCCAGCTTTGATTACTCCTGCGAAAGCAAAATATACTTTCCATGCTGTTCCTGCGGTTGCAATTGGAATTTTAATTTTACCTCTTTTCGATACACTTCGAGTTTTCACGATGAGAATTTTAAAAGGAAAATCTCCTTTTAATCCTGATCGAACACATATTCATCATCTACTTTTAGATTTTGGATTTTCGCACATGCAAGGAACAGGAATCTTAGTTGCAGTAAATGTTGGATTTATGCTATTAGTATTTTATTTACAAAATATAGGGTTGCATTACTTACTATTTATAGTGATTGGTTTAGCAATTGTTTTATCTACAAGTTTGAATTGGACCGTTAATCGGAAGAAAAAAAGAATTGCGAATGCAGCTACCTGATAAATAAATAATATCTAAAAAAGAAGGATTGAAGGTTAAGTACTTTCAATCCTTTTTTTGTTTTTTTGATAAAAAATAAATTATATGAACTTTATCTTAGTTTTTATCGGAGGTGGTTTGGGTAGTATTTGTCGATTTGGGATTTCTCTTTTTATGAAAAATCAGGGATATGTTTTTCCAATGGCAACACTTTTGGCAAATGCATTAAGTTGCATTGTGCTTGGTGCTCTAGTTGGCTGGACGATGAAAGATGGAAATGCTTCAGATGTGCAAAAGTATTTATTGATGACTGGATTCTGTGGAGGGTTTAGTACTTTTTCGACATTTACGAATGAGACATTTCAGCTTTTTGAAAGTGGAAATTTGGCTTATGCTTTTGGAAATATTTTGGTGAGTTTGATGGTTTGTTTGATTTGTATTTTTCTTGGGATTCAACTAACACGTGGTGGTTTGCTTTAGCTGAAGAGCAAAGCGATTTTTAAAAAAAAGTCTTCTAGAAAATAATTCTAGAAGACTTTTTAATTTTTATTTAATGTGCATAATACTTATTTTTTTTCAGATCAGCTAAAGCAGATCACTACGTGTTTGTGAAAGTACTACTTGAATATTTAGTGACACTTCATCATTCAAATCTATTTTTTCTCCTTCCACCTCACTTTTTGTATCCAAGCTAGTCGCTAAAGTTTCCGCACAAATATAATCAGCAAATTGCTCCAACGCAGGACGAATTGCTTCGTGATTTTCTAAAGTTACTGCAATTTTATCAGTCACATTAAAGTCACGAGTCTTTCGGATATTTTGGATACGATTCACCAATTCTCGAGCAGTTCCTTCTGCCAAAAGATCATCCGTAATCGTCACATCCAAAGCAACGGTCAATGCTCCGTCATTCGCCACAGTCCAACCTGGAATATCATCCGAAGTGATTTCAAAATCTTCTACAGTCAATTCGTAAGTGTCTTCTCCAACAACTAATTGATAACTATTGGATTTTTCAATAGTAGCAATGTCATCTTGAGAAAAACCTCCGATAACAGCCGCAGCGGCTTTCATGTTCTTACCCAGTTTGCGACCAAGTGTTTTGAAATTTGGTTTGATTTTCTTTTTGATAAAACCAGTCGTATCAGTCAAATATTGAATCTCTTTCACATTCACTTCTGACAAAATCAAATCGTTCACCGCTTCTACTTGTGCTTGGAAGGTACTATCCAAAACAGGCAATAATATTTTTTGTAAAGGCTGTCGAACTCGATGATTTTCTTTTTTTCGAATAGATAAAACTAATGAGGAAATACGTTGTGCATAATCCATTCTTTCTTCCAAAGCTTTATCAATCAAATCATGATTCGCTTTTGTCAAATAAGTCAAATGAACTGAGTCGTGTTTCCATCGACCATTATTTGTTTTTTGATTTTCCCGAATTGGAGCAGTCAATCTTTGATACAACCAGTCCGCAAAGAAAGGGGCAACCGATGACATTAATTGCGATACAACAACCATACATTCATACAAAGTTTCGTACGCAGCACGCTTGTCTGCATCAGAATCACTTTTCCAAAAACGACGACGACACAATCTCACATACCAATTTGACAAATCATTTAAAACAAAATTCTCAATTGCTCGACAACCTTTAGTTGCTTCGTAATCATCCATTGCATCAGTATATTCTTTGATCAATGAATTTAATTTTGAGATAATCCATTTATCAATTTCTTGTCGATCAGCCATTGGAGTTGCATTCGCTTCATCCATTTCAAACCCATCGATATTCGCATAAGTTGCAAAGAAATTATAGGTATTGAAAAGTGTTCCGAAAAACTTTTTCCGTTTTTCATCTACTCCATCACCATTATATTTCAAATTATCCCAAGGTGGTGAATTGGCAATCATATACCAACGATTTGCATCTGCTCCATACTTATCAAGTGCTTCAAATGGATCAACAGCATTCCCTTTAGATTTAGACATCTTAATTCCATTTTTGTCTAAAACTAAACCATTTGAAACTACATTCTTGTAAGCAACAGAATCAAAAACCATCGTTGCAATTGCATGCAAAGTATAAAACCATCCACGAGTTTGATCAACTCCTTCCGCAATAAAATCAGCTGGATAATTTCGCTCGAACTTCTCTTTATTTTCAAATGGATAATGCCATTGAGCATAAGGCATAGAACCCGAATCAAACCAAACATCAATCAAATCCAATTCACGTTTCATTGGTTGACCATCTTCTGTTGCTAAGATTACATCATCAATAAATGGTCTGTGTAAATCTTGAGGAACAGTTTGATTTTTTCCTAAAGCTTTATTTGCATGTTCTATTTCGTTAGTTAATTCCTCGATGGAAGAAATACACTTTTGCTGTTCTCCATCTGTTGTTCTCCAAATCGGAAGTGGTATTCCCCAGAATCTTGAACGAGATAAATTCCAATCTTGTAAATTTTCCAACCATTTTCCAAAACGACCTGTACCTGTTGAAGCAGGTTTCCAATTAATCGTTTTATTCAATTCAGACATTCGCTCTTTGACAGATGCAGCTTTGACAAACCAACTATCTAATGGATAATATAAAATTGGTTTATCTGTTCTCCAACAATGCGGATAATTATGTTCGTATTTCGCAACATTGAAAGCTTTGTTTTCCTTTTTCAACTTAATTGCGATATCGATATCAACATTGACATAGTCAGGATTATCCTTATAATTTTTCACATAACGCCCTGAAAATTCCCCTACCGTATCTTTGAATTTTCCTTGTTTATCTACCAATGTCAATGCTCCAATTCCATTTTGCACACCAACCATTCTATCATCCGCACCAAATGAAGGAGCCGTGTGAACAATACCTGTTCCATCTTCTGTCGTTACGAAATTTCCTAAGATTACTCGGAAAGCATCGGTCTTGCCTTGCAATTCTTCAATCTCGTTTCCAAAGTCTAACAATTGTTCATATCGAATTCCTTCCATCAACGCACCTTTAAAAGGTTCACTTTGTTCGATGATCTCAGGTTGGTTTTTTGCACCAAACCATTTCTTCACTAATGCTTCAGCCATCACTACACTTACAGGTAATTCTGTGTAACTGTTAAGCATTTTAATTTTCACATAATCAATTTTACCTCCCGCAGTCAATGCAGTATTAGAAGGCAAAGTCCAAGGCGTTGTCGTCCAAGCAATGATTCGAACATCTTCATCATCTGCTTCAAAAAGGAAGTCAGATTTTTCATCTCGATTCACTTTAAACATTGCTACTGCAGAAGTATCTTTTACATCTTTATAACAACCCGGCATATTCAATTCCGCTGTACTTAATCCAGTTCCTGCTGCAGGTGAATAAGGTTGAACAGAAAGACCTTTGTACAATAAGTCTTTTTTATACAATTGATTTAATAGCCACCAGACAGATTCAATATATTCATTTTCATAAGTTACATAAGGATTTTCTAAGTCTACCCAATATCCCATTTTTACCGTCAAATCATCCCAAAGACTTTTATAACGCATGACTGTTTCACGGCATTTGGTATTATATTCTTCTACCGAAATCTTCGTTCCAATGTCTTCCTTAGTTATTCCTAATTCTTTTTCTACCGCTAATTCAATCGGCAAACCATGTGTATCCCAACCTCCTTTCCTCTCTACTCTTTTTCCTTTCAAGGTATGGTGACGACAAATCATATCCTTAATCGTTCGAGCCATCACATGGTGGATTCCAGGTTTTCCATTTGCTGAGGGTGGACCTTCATAAAAGACATATGAATTGTTTTCGCTTCTTTCTTCGATACTTTTTTCGAATACTTTATTGTCCTTCCAAAAAGCGAGTATCTCTTGATCGATCTCAGGGAGATTTAGGGATTTGACTTTACGGTATTTTTCGTTTGACATATTAAAAATTTATTTGTGTACTTTTTATTCAAAAAATTGACTCAAAATCCTTTATGATTTTCTATGCAATTTTTTATCATTTGTTTTATTTCCAAAAGAGCTTCACTACTCTTTTTTCTAATAATTAATTTATTCTTTTTGCCTTCTAGTAAATTTGTAAACTTATTGTCTTCGATATTTATATCAACAATGTAATTTCCATACCTAAGGGCTTTCTCCGTAATTGCAATAGGCAAATTAGTTGCACCTGATGTTCCTACTATGAATAATATCCCACTCCGTTTTGCGATTCTTAAAGAACTAAAATATCTATGTGTTCTTTCATTATAATATTCATCAAACCACAAAATATTAGGTCTCAACCAACTTCCACAATTTGGACAACCTAGATTTTCAATTTCTTCTTGAGTAAGATCTTCTTTTAGATCCTTTGATTTTAAAATTGTCGGCATTGGAAAGATATCTTCACAATCTGCTGAACATTTTACTTCCCTGTAGTTTCCATGTATTTCATAGATATTTTTAATACCTGATCTTGGGTGGAGTCCATCTACATTTTGAGTAATTAAATGAAAGCGATCTCCTAATAATTTTTCTATCTCTGCAATATCTTTATGACTTGAGTTTGGTTGAGCTTCTTCAAACATTTTTTTCCGAAACAAAGTATATTGCCAAACCTCTCGTGGGTTTTCTAAAAAATATTTAAATGTTCCAAATTCTTCAGGTTTATGAAACATTGTTCCTTTCACCCATATTCCATCATTTCCTCGATAAGTTGGAATTCCACTCTCCGCAGAAATTCCTGCTCCAGTTAAAAAAGTAAATTTATTTCTATTTTCTTTTTTAGAATAAATCTCCTGTATGATGTGTTTTAATTTTTCCATATTTTTAATTTTCTCCTAAAACACATCTTTTAAAAACGAGCACAAAGATAAAATGTTAAAACAATTATTAATTTAATTCTTAAGTAAAAAAACTTTAAAATTATGACAGCTTTTTCAAAACAAAAAGCTCTGACAGAACAACCTGGCAGAGCTTTTTATTTCAAATAAAAAATGTAGCATCTACAGATTGTCTGGCAATCGCGGAATGATAATGATGCTAATTATTATATTTGAGTAAAATTTCATGTTATTTTTTTCTTTCTTTTTTAAGATAGACAAATGTAGCAGTATTTTTGTTTAAAATCAAGGTCAACATTTTTTCAAAAAACAACTGTCCTTTTTGATTGTTTTAATGAAATTAAAACTCCAAAAGTGGGCATAAAATAACTTATCATATTATGGATTTACATTGGGGAATTGACTTAGGAGGAACTAAAATTGAAGGAGTCGTACTCGAAGGCGGTGACAATCCCACTCCTTTAAAACGATTAAGAGTTCCTACCGAAGCAGACAGAGGATATCAACATATCTTGGATCAAATTGCAAAACTTGTTGAAGTTCTAATTGCTGAAACAGGTGTAAAGCCTGATAAAATAGGAATTGGAACACCAGGTGTGATTGACCCAATTTTACAAACAATGAAAAATTCCAACACGACCATAATGAATGGAATGCCTTTCCAAAAAGATTTGGAGCAACTCCTCAAATTGCCAATTGTCGTTGCTAATGATGCTAATTGTTTTGCAGTTGCAGAAGCCAACATGGGAATTGTAAAAGATAAAATGCCAGATGCAAAAGTAGTTTTTGGAGTCATCATGGGTTCTGGTGTTGGAGGGGGAATTGTGATCGATGGAAAACCTCTTACCGGTCGACAAGGAATTGCAGGCGAGTGGGGGCACAATTTTTTAGATGCTTCAGGAGGAGATTGTTATTGTGGAAAAGTTGGATGTGTTGAAACAGTTCTTTCTGGAAAATCTTTGGAAAGATTCTACGAATCCCAATCTGGAGAACATTTAAAATTAAAAACAATCGTCGAAAGATATCACGCAGGAACGGATGGCTCAGCAACAAAAACAGTCAAACGGATGTTAAAGTTCTTTGGGAAAGGAATCGCAAATGTGATTAACATTTTGGATCCTGATGCGATTGTTTTAGGAGGAGGAGTTGGCAATGTTGATTTGTTATATAAAGAAGGAGTGGAAGAAGCAAGAAAATATGTTTTCAACAATCGGTTCGATACGGTGTTCTTAAAACCGAAACTTGGTGATAGTGCAGGAGTATTTGGTGCGGCTCTTCTTTAAATCGCAAACAAATGTTTTTTGAAAAATTTCATAAAGCATTTCTGTAAAAAATTAAAAACATACCTGACTTAAAAAATCAGAATACGTATACACCATGTTACAAACCAAAAATTTAAAATTTTCCTACGACGGAAAAACCATTTTAGACTTCCCAGACATTAATTGTCAGCGAGGCGAACAATGGCTTTTGATCGGTCAATCAGGAAGTGGAAAAACAACTCTTTTACATTTGCTTGGTGGTCTACGAAAACCTAAGCAAGGTGAAATTTTGATTGACGGAAAAGATACTCGCCAACTTTCTTCAACTGCCTTGGATAAATTCCGAGGAAAAAATATTGGTATCGTTTTTCAAAAACCTTATTTTGTAAGAGCTCTAACGGTGGAAGAAAATTTGATGTTAGCTCAACAATTAGCAGGGCAAGATATTAATAAGAAATACATTTATAAGCTACTCAATCAACTCAACGTTGGACATAAATTTAAATCTAGAGTTGATAATTTAAGCGAAGGAGAAAAACAAAGAGTTTCTATCGCTCGAGCATTGGTCAATCGTCCTGCTGTAATTTTAGCAGACGAACCTACTTCTGCTTTGGATGATAAAAATTGTCAAGAAGTAATTACTTTATTAGAACAACAAGCTAAAGAAGCGAATGCAACCCTACTCATTGTGACGCATGATGGACGATTGAAAGATTTAGTGAAAAACCAAATTCAGCTATGAGTACATTAAAATTAGCCTGGAAAAATTTAACTAATAAACCGCTCAACATGGCTTTGAGTCTGGTTTTGTTTGCACTTGGTGTTGGAATGATCTCTATGATTTTTTTGATCGAAAACCAAGTTCAAGAAAAATTTGACAAAAACCTCGCAGGCATTTCTTTAGTAATTGGTGCAAAAGGAAGTCCTTTACAAATGATTTTGTGCAATATGTATCATGTCGATGATCCTACCGGAAATGTCAAGATTCAAGATGTCAAACCTTTTTTGAGTGGAAGGAATCCATTGATTGACAAAGCCATTCCTCTTTCTTTGGGAGATAGTTATAAGGGATTTCGAATTGTCGGAACAACTCAAGATTATCCTGAACTTTATAATGTCAAAATCTCAGATGGAAAAATTTGGAAAAATAATTTTGAAGCGAACATCGGAGCAGATGTTGCTAAAATTGCTAATTTGAAAATTGGTGACACCTTTCATAGTACACATGGTTTTTTGAGTGATGGGATGAATGGGCATGACCATGGAGAATTTAAAGTTGTTGGTATTTTTCAAAAATCAAACTCCGTTATCGATCAACTAGTTTTATCTACGACTCAAAGTATTTGGGAAGTACATGCTGATCATGATGAACCTGCAAGGACAGAAGAAGAAACTGATAATCATGAAGGGCACGATGATCATGACCACTCAGCACATGATCACCACGATCATTCAGGACATGACCATGCACATGAAAACGCTACACCACCAAAACCTTTAATCGAAGAAGTCGACCAAGAGATCACTTCCATTTTAATCAAATTTAAAGAATCTAGTAAAAAGAGTTTTCAAGCCTTAACGATGCTTCGAGGCATTAATGAAAATACAGAAGTCATGGCAGCCTCACCAGCCATTGAATTAAATCGACTCTATGATAACATGAGTTTAGGTGAAAGTTTTTTGAGAAATTTGGCGATGATTATTGTCTTCGTTTCTGGATTGAGTATTTTTATTTCATTATTCAGTTCATTACGAGATCGAAAATATGAATTGGCGTTGATGAGAGTAATGGGGGCAACTCCAAGTAAACTTTTTATCCTCATTATTCTCGAAGGATTATTGTTGGCAATCATTGGATATGTGATTGGAATTATTTTAAGTCATTTAGGCATGAGTATTTTTGCTGGACAAATGGAAGACAAATATCATTATTCCTTTACAGCTATGAAATTTTTAAAAGAAGAATTTTACTTGCTTGGTGGTGCATTGTTTATTGGATTCGTTGCTGCAGTAATTCCTGCTTATCAAGCTTTTAAAACGGATATTTCTCAAACTTTAACAGAATCATAGGTCGGTTTTAGAAAACCGATTTGCAAATTTTAACAAAGTATTAAATTACTTCATTGAAAGTATTACGTTATATTTGTGAATGATTGAGGTGTTTGCTTTTACCAAATAAGAAAAAAGATATTATGAAAAAAATAACCATTGCGATATTCAGTTTATTATTAGTAGCTACTGTTTCAAATATTAGCTCTGCTCAATCTTCTACTAAAGAAGATAAAAAACAAACTGTCAAGGCTCCAACAGAACCTTCAAATGCAGCTAAGGCTTGGAAAACATTAAGTAAAATTACTTTCAAAAAAGAGTATGATGAAATCATGGGTTTTAAAGTAGACAAACCTGTTTTCAGTAAAGAAGTGCTCGAATTAGAAGACAAGGTAATCGAAATCAAAGGATATATTATTCCCGTCGAAGGATATAAAAGTCATAAAGAATTTGTGTTTTCAGCTTTTCCATATAATATGTGTTTCTTCTGTGGTGGCGCTGGGCCTGAAACAGTAATGGAAGTGATGGCAAAAGAACCCGTAAAATATTCTGCAGAAGCAGTTACACTTCGAGGAAAATTAAAAACTAATTCTGATGATATCAATCGTTTGATTTATACTTTGGAAGATGCAGAATTAGTGAAAGAATAATTTTTTTTGAAATTGATATTCACAAAAACGGTGTTAGCATTCTAAGTGCTAACACCGTTTCTATTTTTATTATTTAATTTTCAAAAAACAATACTAAGTTTGCAAAATATTTTACTTCAAAAAAATCGTCCCTTTTTGGGATTTCACTTTCTTTAATTTTCAACATGAATATAAACGCACAAAATAATTTAGGTTATCAAATGCCTCCCAAAGCGATTGCTGATTTGATCGATGCACCACCGACCTCTGCGGCAAGTTTGAGTCCTTCGGGTGATATAATGTTATTATTAGGTCGAGCCAGTTTGCCTTCTATTGAAGAAGTAGCTCAGGAAGAATTACGTTTAGCTGGTATTCGAATTAATCCTCGAACTAATGGTTCGAGCCGTTCTTCTCATTTCAATAGTATGAAAATGAAATCGGTGGATGGGAAAATAGAAAACGAAATTGAAGGCCTGCCTAATAATCCAAAAATAGAAAATGTAAGTTGGTCGCCTGATGGCTCACGAGTTGTTTTTACCATTACCAAAGAAAATGGATTGGAATTATGGACTGCTGATTTAAAAAAAGGTAGCGCAAAAAAATTAACTGAGGCAAATGTAAATGATGCCATGGGAGGATTACCCTACTCTTGGTTTTCAGATAGCAAAACAATTATTTATAAAAAAATAAATCCTAACCGAGGAGTGACTCCAAAGGAAAATATCAAACCAATTGGTCCAACTATTCAATCCAACGAAGGTAAATCTGCACCAGTCAGAACTTACCAAGATTTATTAAAAAATCGACATGACGAAACTTTGTTTGAATATTACACCGTTTCAGAATTAATTAAAGTTGATTTCGAAACTGGCAAGGTTCAACCTTTTGGAAAAACAGGAATCGTCAAAGGAATGAGCACTTCACCTGATGGAAATTACGTCATGGTTTACACGGTGCAAAGGCCTTTTTCTTACATCGTTCCTTTTGCTCGATTTCCATTTGATATTGATATTTATGACAAAGACGGAAACGATGTAACTAAGCTCGCACAAATTCCTTCAGCTGAAAATATTCCAAAAGGTTTTGGTGCCACTAGAACTGGTCCTCGTAATTTTACTTGGAGAGCAGATGCACCTGCAACTGTTTATTGGGTAGAAGCGCAAGATGGAGGTGATCCAAAAGCGGAAGCAAAAATTCGAGATAAAATGTTTTTCAAATCTGCTCCCTTCAAAGGAAAAACACAAGAAGGAATCAGTTTTGAATTACGCTATGGAGGAGTGACTTGGGGAAATGAAAATCTAGCAATGTCTTCCGAATGGGAATGGGAAACTCGTCGAGAAATAACTAGCAGTTGGAATCCGTCTGCTCCTAACGAAGACAAAAAAATCATCTTCGATCGTTCATGGGAAGATCGTTACAATAGCCCAGGTAGTTTTGAAACTCATCGAAATAAATATGGTCGTGGTGTTCTCTTAACCTCGAACGAAGGGAAAACACTTTACCTCTCAGGTCAAGGTGCGTCACCAGAAGGTAACCGTCCGTTTGTTGATAAATTTGATTTGGCTACAAAAAAGTCAACTCGGCTTTGGAGATCAGAAGCACCTTATTATGAAGTACCCGTTGAAATTTTAGATATTGAAAAAGGAAGTATTTTAACTCGTCGAGAGTCGAAAGAAGAACCACCGAATTATTTTATCAAAGACATTAATTCAAAGAAAAATAAACAATTAACTTTTTTCAAAAATCCTTACGAGTCATTAAAAGGTGTAAAAAAAGAATTGGTTAAATACAATCGAAAAGATGGTGTCGAACTAACGGGAACCATGTACACTCCCGCAGGTTATGATGCTGAAAAAGATGGTCGATTACCTGTACTTATGTGGGCTTATCCGCGCGAATATAAAAGTGCCAACGCAGCAGGTCAAGTGAGTGACTCTCCTCATGAATTTACTCGTTTGTATTGGGGATCTCCAATTTTTTGGGTGACACAAGGCTATGCTGTTTTTGATGATTTCGGAATGCCGATTATAGGCGAAGGAGATGAAGAACCTAATGAAAAATTTCGAGAGCAACTGGTCATGGATGCGGAAGCTGCAATTGACAAAATTGTAGAAATGGGAGTTGGAGATAAAGATCGTTTAGTTGTCGGAGGGCATTCTTATGGTGCATTTATGACCGCAAATTTATTGGCACATTGCGATTTATTTGCAGCAGGAATTGCAAGAAGTGGCGCTTATAATCGAACCTTGACACCTTTTGGTTTCCAATCAGAAGAACGAACTTTTTGGGAAACTCCAGAGACTTACTTTAACATGTCTCCCTTCGTACACGCTGACAAAATCAAAGAACCACTTCTTTTGATTCATGGAAATGCCGATAATAATTCTGGAACTTATCCTATGCAAAGTGAGCGATTTTATGCTGCGTTAAAAGGTCATGGCGCAACTGTTCGATTAGTGATGTTGCCTCATGAGAGTCATGGTTATCAAGCTCGTGAATCAATTATGCACATGCTTTGGGAAATGACAGAATGGATGAATAAATATGTAAAAGAGAAAAAAATTAAAGAGGTCTAACTTTAAGGCTTTTAATTTTGAGCACAGAGATGCGGGAACGCAGAGAACTAAAAACTCTGCGTCTTCGTATTTCTACATTCAATTTTTTTATTATTTTTTATACTTCTCCACTAATTCTTTTTCTGAAAAAAGACTTCCACTCTCTGGTATTTCATTTCTCAATTCTTTTACTCTCTTATTTTGAATTCCTTGTGGAGTTAAGCTAAAAGCATTTTTTACATAAGCAGTAATTGCTGCAATTTTTTCATCCGTTAATTCATCATTATCTTTTAGTCCGGGCATTGCCGCTTGAAATTTCACTAGTTTTCCTTCGATAGTAATTTCGCCTTGCAAGCCATGCAAAATGATAGAAGTAACTACTTCTGAATTCATTTCTACCAAGTCTGCGGCGAGCAACGATGGTGCTAAATTTTGAATACCTTCTCCTCCAATTCCATGACATGCTGCACAATGAATATTAAATAAATCTCGCCCGACGGTCTTGTCATCCATTCCAATTTTAATTCGATTAAAAATTCGGTTGGGATTATCATTTTTGATATTGGCTACAACTTGTTTGAGTTTGTTTTTTAAAACATCACTTCCTCCTCGATATATATATGCTAAAACGGATTTTTCTTCCCCTTGCAAACTACTAGCGGTTGCTTCTGCAATTAATTCATCATCAGGGTAACGCTTATTTATTTTTAATAATAATTCATATACTGCTTTTGGATTTTCAATTTCATTAACAGAAAGTGCAATTTGCAAATCAATTTCTTTATTTTTTAGTTGAAAAAAATGATTGTATTTTTTTAAAATTTTTTCAGAAAAAGAATAGGTAAGTTTATTGGGGAAATTTTCTAATAACTTAATTGTTGAAGCAATTACTTTTGGATGCCAATCATTTTTCACTTCTAATAAAATCATTTCATCCAAAGAATCTAATCCTTCCAGAATCCAATACGCATGAATTTGAGCGAGATGGTTTTCAGAATTCGTGGCAATAGATTTTAATTTTTCAATCGCATCCGTTGCATTTCGATGAATCAATAATTGTTGGGCTCGATCTCGCAACCAACCATTTTTATTTTTTAATACATCACATAAATCTTCATTTCCTAATTTTTCTAAATCAATATTTTCCGATTTATTTTCCTTTTGAAAAACTCGAAAGATTCGACCGGAGTTTATAATCGTATCCAGTTCTCTTTCCTCAATTTGTTTTTTCAAATAAGCTGTCATATAAACTTTATGTTGAATAATTCCACGATGCATATCTGTGATATAAAAACTTCCGTCAGGTGCATTATTTAAATTCACAGGACGAAAACCTTCGTCAGTCGTGATCAAAAATTCTTTGTCATTCCATGCAGGTTGACCTTCTATCTTTGCATCATTTTCAGATAACTTAATCCGTTTAATCGCATTAATTTCTGGAGCACAAACGAAAGCATTTCCTTTGTAGTCTTCCTCGAAATCATTCCCTCGATAAATCATCGGCGAGCAAGCAGAAGTAAACGAAACTAATTTTCCATTTTCGTCCAACATCCCATCCATGTATCCTCGATTAACTGCCGTCGATTGCAACGGATTTAGACTTCGATCAACACATATATTTTTCCCAACTCCTTCCTTCGGATGTAGAAATTTATTGCGCGTCATTTGATTTGGCATCACATAATCTCCATATAATGGATTAGAGTTATCATTATAAAAAAGTCGCCCGTAGTCATCGCGAGTGATTCCCCATTGTCCTCGGAAGTGTGTTGGTTCTTTTTTCCAAACACCATCTACTCTCCGATATCGAAAATTACTTTTTGCATTATAAATCCAATTATCCAAGTTCATTATTAAGCCATTTGGTTGATGCTCTACATTCCCACCGATTGCGTAAAGACTATCAACTAGAACTCGATTCTTAGGTTGGTCATTTTCTATTTCTACAAAAAATAAATTAGGTGCTTCAGCATAAAGTAATCCTCCATAAACTAATGCCATTGCTCGTGGCTGATGTAATTTTTCTAAAAAAACTTTCGCATGATCCATTCGACCATTTCCATTTTTGTCTTCCAATATAACAATACGCCCACGTGCGACATCTTCATCACTTCCATGAATGTTCGGCATATAGTCTGGCATTTCCATTACCCATACTCTTCCTTGATTATCAAAAGTCATGGCGACAGGTGCTTCGATCAAAGGTTCTGATGCGATGAGTTCGATTTGAAAATTATCCTGTAAAATAAAATCACTTAGATCAATTTCAGGTTCTGAAATATTTGATTGTGGATCTGATTGGCAAGAAATAAAAAAGATTAAAATAAAAAGTAGATATTTGGAATTCATCATATTGTGAAACTGATTTTTTCATAAAAATAAAAAAGATTATCCATGAAGTGGTTTTTACTTTTTGTTTCTGTTCTATTTTTTTCCTGTAATCAATCTAAAAAGGTTTCCGAATCTTCTGATTGGGAATTACTTTTTAATGAACAAAATCTCAACAACTGGGAAGTTAGAAATGGAACAGCTGAATTTACAATCGAAGAAAAAGAACTCGTCGGAACTGCAAAATTGAATACACCCAACACGTTTTTATGCCCCAAAAAAATGTACGATGATTTTATTTTGGAGTTAGAATTAAAAGTAGATCAGCCTCTCAATTCTGGCATTCAAATTCGAAGTAACTCGATTCCAACTTATTATGATGGAGCGGTGCATGGTTATCAAGTTGAAGTTGATCCAAGTCCACGAGCATTTAGCGGCGGAATCTATGATGAGTCTCGACGAGGTTGGATTTATCCACTTTGTGAAAATTCAAAAGGACGAAAGGGTTTTAAAAATGATGTTTGGAATAAGTATCGAATTGAAGCAATTGGTTCGTCGATTCGAGTTTGGGTAAATGGAATTCAGACAGCTAACCTTCGAGACGATTTAACTGCGAAAGGTTTTATTGGATTACAAGTTCATAGTATTGGAAAAGATTCTTCCATGATTGGAAAAACTGTTCGATGGAGAAATATTAAAATCACTACCAATAATTTAGAAAAATTAAAATCGCCTGATGATGGCAAAACGCCTGAGATAAATTTAGTTCCAAATCAACTAAGTGATCGAGAAAAGGAAAACGGCTATATTTCTTATTTAAATGAAAGTGAAAAAAATCAACTCAAGGAAGGTGAATCAATTGGTTTTGAAAGTGTGGAAAATTTTGACTTGAAATTTGAATTTAATTTTTCCAAAAACTCCGAAGGTGGTATTGAATATTTTTCCAATGAAAAAAACGAAAAATGTATTTTCCAACTCATTGATAATGATTCACTTTCAAAAGAAGAGCAAAGTGGAAATCAATCTTTAGCCTCCCTAAAAGGAATAATTCCTTCACAAAATTTATGTGTTCCGGGAAGACATCGAGATTTTCGAGGGTTAGAAAATTGGAACACAGGTCGAATCATTGTTCAAGATGGAAAAATAGAACATTGGATGAATGGCTATAAAATGATGGAACAGGAAATTTCGGAACTAAATTTGAATTGGAAGAAAGGAAACCATCAAATATCAATTAAAAATAATATGGGAGAAGTCCATTTTAGAAGTCTTCGATTAAAAAAATTGTAAATCGTAAATTTCTCTCAACTTGAATAGAAACAATAAGTATTATATTCCGTTTTTATATAATACTTATTTTTGAAATATAAAAAATGTGCACTAAGTGGCTGATTATCAACTATTTAGATTGTAAAGAATTCTTGATAAATAATCAAAATTTAGCTTTGACTATAATGTAGTAATTTTTTATCTTTGCACTTCCAAAATACAGTTTTTAGGCAGTTACAACATAATTTTTACATACCCACCAAACAACCGTTCTATTTTCCAAGACGATTTAACGTTCTATATTTGTCTGCCTACATGAAAATAAGGTTAACTCAGAAAATTTATTATTTAACAAACAAGATGTACACCTTCTAATGAAGATACTAGGAATATCCGCTTTTTACCACGACTCCGCAGCAGCCGTCATTGACGGAGATAACATTATCGCAGCAGCACAAGAAGAACGATTTACTCGAAAAAAACACGATCCAGGTTTCCCGGTTCATGCCACAAAATATTGCCTAGAGCAAGCTGGATGGACTATTGACGAATTGGATGCTGTCGTTTTTTACGATAAGCCATTGCTTAAATTCGAGCGACTTTTAGAAACTTATTATTCATTTGCACCAAAAGGATTTCGATCTTTTATTACTTCGATTCCAGTTTGGTTAAAAGAAAAAATGTTTCTTAAAAGATTGATTAATGAGGAATTGGCAAAAGTTGGCCCTTACGATAAAAAGAAAGTAAAATTATTGTTCCCTGAACATCACCTTTCTCACGCAGCTTCTGCGTACTATCCATCACCTTACGAAGATGCAGCAATTTTGACTGTGGATGGTGTGGGCGAATGGGCAACGGCTTCTATTTGTCATGGAAAAGGAAAGGATATAAAGATTCTTAAAGAGTTACGTTTCCCACATTCGATTGGATTATTGTACTCTGCTTTTACTTATTTCTTAGGATTTAAAGTAAACTCAGGGGAGTATAAATTGATGGGATTAGCACCTTACGGAAATCCAAATTCAGATCGAGTTAAGAAATTTATTGAAATCATCAAGAAAGAACTGATTGACATCAAACCTGATGGATCGCTTTGGTTGAATCAAGAATACTTTAACTATGCGACTGGTCTTAGAATGGTACACGATAAAAAATGGGAAAAACTTTTTGGTTTCCCAAGAAGAAATGCAGAGACGGATATGAATCAAGCTCAGTCGGATTTGGGAATGGCGATTCAAAAAGTAACAGAAGAGATTGTTATTTTGATGGCTAAAGAAGCGAAGCGATTAACAGGTTCTAAAAACTTGTGCATGGCTGGTGGAGTGGCGCTGAATTGTGTTGCAAATGGAAAATTAGTAAAAGCTGGGGTCTTCGATAATATCTTTATCCAACCTGCAGCAGGTGATGCTGGAGGAGCATTGGGTGCTGCCCAAGTTGCCAACTATATCTATTTCAAAAAAGAAAGAAAAGTAACGAATGGCGTAATGATGGATTCTATGAAAGGATCATATTTAGGCCCAGAAGCTTCGAGCAAAGAGATTGAAATCATGGCTCGAAAAACTAAGGCTATTTATAAAAAATACAACAAATTTGAAGACTTGTGTGAGCAAGTAGCGAAATATATTGACGATGGCGCAGCTATCGGCTGGATGCAAGGACGAATGGAATTTGGTCCACGTGCATTGGGAGGAAGAAGTATTATTGGAGATCCTCGGAACTCTGAAATGCAAGAAAAAATGAATTTGAAAATTAAATACCGAGAATCCTTCCGACCATTTGCTCCTTCAGTTTTAGCTGAGGATGTAGAAGATTGGTTTGACCATCAAGGTATTTCACCTTATATGTTATTGGTACAAGATGTTGCTGAAAAAATAAAAAAAGAAGTTCCAGCAAACTATCATGATCTACCACAACGTGAAAAATTATATACCGTTCGATCAACAATTCCTGCAATTACTCATATTGACTTTTCTGCAAGAATTCAAACAGTACACGAACAAACTAACCCGAAATATCATCAATTGATTTCGGCATTTAAAAAATTAACAGGATGTCCTGTGGTAATAAACACTTCTTTTAATGTAAGAGGGGAACCTATCGTAAATACCCCTGAGGATGCTTACCGTTGTTTTATGAGAACGGAAATGGATTACTTGGTAGTTGGCGATTATGTTTTTGTGAAAACAGAACAACCTAACTGGAATGAAAAAGATAAGTGGAAAGAAGAGTTTGTTTTAGACTAAACTTTATTGCAAAAAAGATAATGTGCCAAAGGGAAAATTGGCTATTTATTTTTTTTAAACATAAAACAACTTAAGCATACTATGAAAAAATGGCTGTCCAATATTGGTGCGATGCTACTTTCAACATTTATTATGTTGTTGGTATGCGAGGGAGTTGTTAGGCTTGTTGAGCCTCAGCAATTAGCTCCTGTAAAATTTATGTATGATAAAGATATTGGTCTAATTCATGTTCCTCATTTAAAAGGTTCTGAATATAGACCAAAGAATTATAACATTAAATTTACAAATGGTGCTGACGGATTTCGGGTTACTCACAAAGGTAAGATGCCTGATTTCGTTAATAAAAAAATAATGTTTATTGGTGATTCTTTTACCTATGGAAAAGGAGTCAACGACCAAGAAACTTTTGCCTATGAATTGCAACAAGCACTTTTGAGAGATAGTGTGGAAATAATCAACGCAGGAGTGGAAGGTCGAGGTACTGATCATGCATTACGGTCGTATCAATTTTACAAAGATAAGTACCAACCGAATACTGTTATTTATTTTGCACATTATAATGACTTGGCAGATAATATTCGAGATGAATACTATAATGTGATTAACGATTCTACTTTAGCTCCAAAAAGTTTTGAAAAAATGACTGGAGGGACAAAAGAAAAATTGCGAAAAAGTAAAACGTATAATTGGCTGATTAGCAATTCACATTTTTTCTCTCTACTCAAATCTGTTTTAGTCAATGTATTAATTCCTGATCAGATTGTAAGATATGAAGAAGGAATTGACATGGATCGAGCAAAGAATTTGACTTCTATTTATATTGAACAATTAAGAAAAGAAGTAGAAGCAGATGGGCGTAAATTTTTAGTTTATTATATTCCATCCAATCATGATATAGATGCAAGAGTGAAAGGTGGACAAACGGAACAAGAAGCATTTTTTGACAATTATTTTAGAGAAAAAGACATAGAATTTTATAATCTTTCAGCAGACTTTATTAATTCAGGTGAAACGAATATTTTAAAACATTTCTATTTACTTGAAGGACATTGGAATCCAAGAGGACATCAACTAGTCGCTGAAAAACTAAAAACTGACTCAAATGGATTTTATTAAAGACTTATTCAAATTTATGGGGGAAAGAAAAAAATTCTGGTTAGCTCCAGTAATTATTTTACTCCTTTTACTAGGTGTGTTAATTGTAATTGGTGGTGGTTCAGCTATCGCTCCATTCATCTACACATTATTCTAGTAGACAAAACCCGTGTCATCCGAAATACTCGGATGGCACGGATTTTCACCAAGAAAACTTTCGGAAAAGAGATCTCCTCTTTTCTATAAACAATATTTGTAAAAACTAAATAGGTTCCTCGAAGGAATTTAAAGATTCATTATCATGAACAGAGAAAAAAAAGTAGAAGCAATACTCGCCATTGTCGTTGGTTTTTTAGCCTTATATTTCATCTTTGGAGTTTGGAGAGGATTTGAAGTTGACTGGATGTTATGGGTATCATTAGTAGTAGGTGTTTTAAGTATGATGTCAAGTACTGTGATGAACTTGATCACAAGTGCATGGTTTAAATTTGCTGAAATTTTAGGAAATTATGTAACTGGACCAATTCTTTTAGGTTTAGTATTTTTTGTAGTTCTTTTCCCAATTTCAGTTTTAGCTAGAATTTTTGGAAAAGATCATTTGATGAAAAAACGAAGAGATGATTCTTATTATGTAGATCGAGATCACGCATACGTGACAGAGGATATTGAAAATATTTGGTAAGAAAACATTTCATTTTGAGAAAAATAAAAACCGTAAAAGTAGTGATGCTTTTGTGGTTTTTGTTTTTGTAAGAGTATTGTTTTTTATCTCTCGCCAGGAATTAATTGATGTTTATAAATCCATTCATCTTTACCAGCAGATATTAAGACTCCATTTTTAGATTTATACTCTAGAAGGATTTTAGACATTGGGAGATCAGTTTTAATTTTTTTTAATCCAAGTTCTAATTTTTCATAATCTAAAAAGCGGTTTATCTTTTTATAAAAAATTCCACTTCGTAAATATATCTCTAAAGGGAAATAATCATAAATAATTTTTCCATTTTCATCTTTTTCAAAAATATCTAAAAATTCATTTCTGGTAAGGAAAGAATTTTTGTTTAAAAGGATTTGATTATTCACAGGCTTATAATCTATTTCATCATGCCCAAAATTTACTGTTAAATTTGGATATGTCTCTAATAATTTTTCTTCAAAGAAAATAATTAGCGTATCTCCTTTTTCATTTCTTTTTCCTCTTACAGTAATCATCGAATCCAAATCTATTCCTTCCGTTAGTATTATTTTATTTCCATCTAATTTCCATGCTCCATAATAATGTCCCCAAATTTCACAACTGTGATTTATCGCATGATTAAAATAATAGGTAGAATCATCTCTTAATTCAAGGTGAAAATAATTTTCAGAACTATCAAGTTCTACATATTCACCTATCATTGATTCAAATTTTAATTCATCAAGTTTCTCACAACTCAGGAAAAGTAAAACCAAAAGGATTAGCCAAAATATATTTTTCATTAGATTACATTTTTATCCTTTCCCAACAATCCCTTCCCTTGCCATCCAATCATTAATACTTTCCTTCTTAATCGCAGCAGCCATTAAACTCGGAAATTGATCAGGTGAGCAAGCAAATGAAGGAATACCCAACGCTGAAAATTTCGAAGCCACCGACTTATCAAACTGAGGTGCACCTTGATCGTCCAACGCCAATAACGCAATCAACTGTACCCCCGAGCTTTTTATCGAGGCTGCCTTTTTTAGCATCTCATTTTCATTACCACCTTCGTATAAATCTGAAATCAAAACTAAAATCGTGTCTTCAGGTTTTCGAATTAATTCTTTGGAATAACCTAGCGCTTTGTTGATATTAGTTCCCCCTCCAAGTTGAGTTGCAAATAATAAATCGACTGGGTCATCCAACTCTTCCGTCAAATCCACCACAGAGGTGTCGAACACCACCATGTGAGTTTTGACCGAACGTAACGAAGCCATCACCGCTCCAAAAACTCCTGCGTAAACCATTGAGTTGGCCATTGAACCACTTTGGTCGACGAGCAAAATAACGTCTTTCAGCGACTGTCCTTTTTTGCCATGACCAATCAATACTTCGGGGATAATTGAGTTAAATTCTTTTTGGTAAGTTTTCAGATTAGCTCGAATAGTTTTGTTCCAATCAATTTCATTATGCTTAGGTCGTCGATTTCTGACAGAACGATTGATTGCTCCTTGGATCGCTTGACGCAAAGGATTTTTTAATCTTTTTTCTAAATCTTCTACCACTTTTTGTACAACTGCTCGTGCAGTACTTTTAGTTTTTTTAGGTAAAACTTTCATCAACGAAAGAAGTGTTCCAACTAAATTCACGTCAGGTTCGACTGCTTCCAATAATTCTGGCTCCAATAACATTTGTTCCAAGTTCAATCTTTCTAATGCATCCTTCTGCATTAGTTGTACCACCGAACTCGGGAAGTATTTCCGAATATCTCCCAACCATCGATTCACATTTGGCGAAGAACTTCCCAAACCTGCTTGCCGCTCAGAATCATACAACGCATCCAAAACATCATCCATCCCTTTCATTTCAGGAGAGAGGGAAACTTGTTCATCATTATTTTTATCTGCATTCTTTCCAAGAATCAATCGCCATTTTCTAATTCGTTCTTCCATCTTGTAAAAGTACATTTTTTCAAAAAGAGAAGAGAAATATTTTTTTGCAAAAAATCAAAATTTAGATATTCCATGAACTGTTTTTACTATCTTTCGTTTTCCTTTTTTATCAAAGAGAGAAAGAATAAACTTCTATTTTGTAACAATCAATTTACGTGAAAGAAAATAAACTAGAAACATTCAATGAAGATGAACAAGATGTACTGAACTCAGTTCGTACATCACGAATTATTTTTCCGATTTTGATTGGATTAGGAGTTGTTTTCTATTTATTGTATCAGCAATTTGACCCTGATGAATTTGCCAAAATTGAATGGAAACAACATACTCAATTTTGGGTTTTGATGTCTTTTCTTTTATTGGTTGTTCGTCACATTGCTTATGCCACTCGTCTTCGAATTTTGACAGAAGGAGAGTTCACTTGGAAAAAGTGTATTGAGCTAATTTTTATTTGGGAATTCAGTTCCGCAGTTTCGCCGACGAGTGTTGGAGGGTCGGCAGTTGCGATGGTTGTCTTGGCTCAAGAGAAATTACCTGCGGCAAAAACGACAACGCTTGTTTTATATTCCGCAGTTTTAGATACTATTTTCTTTGTGGGAGTCTTGCCGATTTTATTCCTCGTTTTTGGAACAAATATGATTCGTCCTAACATGAATAGCTTGGCAGATATTGACGGTTGGGCGTATACTTTTTTTGGAGCTTATGTTTTTATGGCTATTTATGGAGCTATATTTTTCTATGGTTTATTCATCAGTCCTCAAGCAATTAAGCGAATTATCGTTGGAGCTACTCGTATCAGTTTCTTGAAAAAGCGAAGAGAAAAAGCTATTCAACTAGGTGACGATATGATTTTAGCGAGTAAGGAATTGTTAACCAAAAAATGGTCTTTTCACCTCGGCGGATTTCTCTCAACTGCCACAGCCTGGTCGTGTAGATTTTTGTTATTGAACTGTCTGATTATTGCTTTTGTAAATATCTCAACTGATTTTGATACGCAATCCAATCTCTATGCTCGCTTGCAAACGATGTATGTGATTATGGCTTTTAGTCCAACTCCTGGAGGTGCAGGTTTCGCAGAAGTTCTGTTTGGAGGTTTTTTGAGTGACTATGTTAATTCAGGAACACTCGCTTTAATTATCGCTTTTATTTGGAGATTATTTACTTACTATTTATACTTGTTGGTGGGTGTGATTGTGATTCCAAATTGGATCAAAAATGTTATTAATGATAGAAAATTAAAGCGAATGAAGAGTGGTGATGAATCTTCATCATAAAAATTCATCACTCTTGATTTCTAGTTATTTTCAAATTGAATCTGCCAACATCAAAACCTCCGCTGCAAAATTCCGATTATCACTTTCATCCAAAATTGTCTTAGCAAAGATATGCAAGGTCTCTTTTGCATTTTCAGATTTTAGAATACTTTGCATTTCTTCATCATTTTTTAATTCTTGAATATCATCAGTAGTTGGCAAGGCAGTCATTCCTGCCAATTGGCCTAAATTATTTCCAGTCAAAATTTCACTATTCCGAATACTCTCAGGAAGTTGATCAAAACCAATCGTCATTTCTCCAACATTTTGAAAAATTGGGTATACATTTTTTCCACTTGCTCGCACATAAAATGCTCGCCCCATTCTTCCCATCAAATCAATTTTCTGTGGATCAATTTTATCATTTTCATCCATGATATTTTCGTCAATATGCATTTTGACTACTTCACAAATAATTAAATTCCCTGCTCCCCCTTTATCTCCCAAAGAAATAATTTGTTGCACTTTACATTCCAATTGAGCAGGAGATTCTTTCACCCGAAATGGTTTAACCAAATCCGATTCAATAGGTGTCAATCCTGATTTTTCAAATTCACTTACGCCTGGAGGAAAAGCAATACTGGTCACCGCCATTTGTCTCACGATACTGTGACTCACCATATTGATGACCACTTCACCAGTAGCTTCGACATTGTGCAAAGTATCCTTTGTAGTATTGTCTGTTCCTTTTCGATTGGAGGAAAAAACTAAAATCGGAGGGTTCGAACTAAAGCAATTAAAAAAACTATATGGTGCAATATTCGGATTTCCATCTTTGTCAATCGTACTTGCAAAAGCAATTGGACGAGGAGACACACAGCCTAATAAATGTTGATGTAAAACGCCTTGAGGAATTTCGCTTGGTATAATACTGAGCATGTTTTTGTATTTTGATAGTTCCGTTTTTTATCGTAAAACTCGTACAACGGACATCTGGTTAAAAAATCAGCGGAAGTTACAAACTTCTTTTATTTATGTTTATTTAAAAAAGGTGATATTTGTGTAAATCATTTTTTTTAATGACTTGACCTTTTTCAAATTAAAAATTTAAACTGATCGTTTATGAAAATTTTAAAAAAATGGTGGGTTCTACCATTGTTCCTTCTTTGTTTTGTCGTAGGGAAATATTTATATAAAATGCCCAAGTTTGATGATGGCGAACGATCTCCAAATTTTGAATGGACTTTACCTTCAGGTGAAAAATCTGACTTGACTAAACTGGAAGGAAAATATGTTTTAATTGATTTTTGGGGAAGTTGGTGTGGTCCATGTTTGGCAGAAATTCCAGGTTTGAAAATACTTTTTAAAAAATACCAAAATGTAAAATTTAAAAATGCAAATGGTTTTGAAATCGTCGGAGTGGGAGTTGAAAAAGAAGAAAAGCGATGGAAAAATGCAATTCGAAAAAAAGATATGAAATGGGAAAATCACGTTTTTGACCAAGTGGATAGTTTCCGTTTTTTTAATGGAAAAGTTGCGAAACTTTATGGCATCACAGATGTGCCGACTAAATATTTATTGGATGAAAAAGGGGTGATTGTTTTGGTCAATCCGAGTGTGGAAGAGTTGGATGAATTTTTACAAAAGCAATTGTAATTTTTTTTGTGAAAACCACATAGTAGGTTTTTTCACCACATAGGCACATAGAAAAATAGGACTCTATCTATATGTTCTATGTGGTGAAAAATTTAATTAATATTTTAAAATCCGATCTAACTGCTCACGCAATCTTCCCATCGGCATAAAATCTTTTTCCAAAGTTTTCGCAAAAGGAATTGGCGTATCCAATCCTGCCGCTCGCAAAACTGGCGCATCTAAATGTTCAAAATAATGCTCCGAAATATGCGCCGACAACTCTCCTCCAATTCCTCCAAACAAAGTATCTTCATGTAAAATAATTACTCGATTTGTTTTCTTCACCGTTGCTTCTATTGCATCATAATCTATTGGAAGCAAAGTTCGTAAATCTAAAATTTCAGCATCAATATTCATTTCTTCGACTAGTGCTTTCGCATTATGCACCATTTGTCCATAAGTGATAATTGACACCGCAGCACCTTCTCTCACCACTTTCGCTTTTCCAATTTCGACGGTATAATAATCATCTGGAATTTCCTCTGAAAGACTTCGATACAATCCTTTATGTTCAAAAAATAAAATTGGATTTGGATCTTCGAAACTAGCGATTAATAATCCTTTCGCATCATGAGGCGTCGAAGGATAGACTACTTTCAAACCTGGCGTATGTGCAAACCATGCTTCATTACTTTGTGAATGAAATGGTCCTGCACCGACTCCACCACCAGCAGGCATTCGAATGACAACGTCTGCATTTTCGCCCCAACGGTAATGTAATTTTGCTAAATTATTAATGATCTGATTAAAACCACAAGTGACGAAGTCTGCAAATTGCATCTCAATCATCGCCTTATAATTTTTCATACTCAATCCTAAACCGATTCCAATAATTGCACTTTCACAAAGCGGCGTATTCCTCACCCGTTCTTTTCCAAATTGTTTAACGAACCCATCTGTGATTTTAAAAACACCTCCATACTCCGCAATATCTTGTCCCATCAAAACTAAATTATCATGCTTCTCCATTGCTTGACGAAGTCCATCTGAAATAGCATCAACTACTCTTTTTTCAGTTTTCTTCTTCCTTTTAGGAGCAACTATTTTTTGCGTATAAGGAGCGTAAACATCTGCCAATTCAGCTTCAGGAGTCGAAGTGACAACTTCTAATTCCGCAGCCTCTGCCAAACCATTTTCAATTTCTGCTTTGATATTTTTTCTTAAATCTTTAATTGTTTCCTCTTTCAAAATTCCTTCTTCGAGCAAAAAAGTTTCGTAATTTTTTAATGGATCTTTGGTCGCCCATTCAGTCATTAATTTTTTAGGAACATACTTTGTGCCCGATGCTTCTTCATGTCCACGCATTCTAAAAGTGTTGCACTCCAACATAATTGGTTCCGGCTTTTTTCGAATTTCCGTTGCCATTTTTTTAATCGTTGCGTAAACTTCCAAAACATTATTTCCATCAATCGTGTAGGAACGCATGCCGTAACCTTTGCCTCTATCTGCTAAAGTTTCGCAACGATATTGTTCATTCACAGGAGTCGATAATCCGTAGCCATTATTTTCAATCACAAAAATAACTGGCAGTTGCCAAACTGCTGCCGTATTCATCGCTTCATGAAATTCACCTTGACTCGTTCCTCCATCGCCTGTAAAAGCTAAAGATACTTTTCCCTCTTTTCCTAATTTATTTGCTAATGCAACTCCGCTTGCCAAAGACAATTGTGGCCCCAAATGTGAAATCATTCCCACGATATTATATTCCATTGTTCCAAAGTGAAAAGAACGATCTCGTCCTTTGGTAAAGCCAGGCATTTTTCCTTGCCATTGACAAAACAATCTTTTTAATGGAATATTTCGAGAAGTAAAAACGCCTAAATTTCGATGCATCGGAAACATCAATTCGTCATTATCCAAAGCTGCAGTTGCTCCTACAGAAATAGCTTCCTGACCAATACCTGAAAACCATTTTGAGATTTTCCCTTGGCGTAATAATATGAGCATTTTCTCTTCGACCATGCGAGGGCGCAATAATTGTTCGTAGAGTTCGAGCAATAATTTTTTAGATAATTTTCCTTTTTTATATTGAATGACTGATTTGGTCGTAGGCATTATTAAGTTTTTTTTACAAAAAAATTAAAGTTTGGTTTTTCTAAAAAACCGTAAGTACGTTTAATTAAACTCCTTTTTAAAAATGATGTTTCGCCGCAAAGGTAAAAGAAAAACAAGAATGAAATAATAGAAATTTACTTAAAGAATTTCTTAATTTCATTTTGTCAAAATGAAGTCTAAAACCAAAAGTTATGTACCGAACAATTATTATTTTCTCCTTTCTCTTTTTATTCCAATGTGCTAGTCCAACCAAAAGTTTGGAGAAAGGAAATTTTCAACAAGCCTACAAGTCATCTTTAGCAGCACTTGAAAAAGGAAAACTCTATGATGAAAATCAAAAAATATTAATTCAAGCATTGGACGGAATTATAGCAAAAGAAACGGTAAAAAAGGATCGTTGGCTAAATGCTGATGATTTAAAGTCCAAAGAGAAATCGATAAAATTCAATCAGAATATTCAAGGAAAGATAGAGAAAGCACTTCCCTATTTGGACGGAAAATTTGACGAAAACTTAGAAAGATTAAAATTGGAGGAACAACAAACTAATAACTTTTTGGCCAATGAGTATTTTTCATTTGGTAAAGAGAAATTAGAAAAAGCCGAAAAGCAACAAGGTAAAAGATTTGCTCAAGATGCTTATTCTAATTTTATTCAAGCAAAGAAATTTGATAGCAAGGAAACTGATTTAAACACCTTGACTCAAAGAAGTTTAAAATTGGGTCGAGTAGTTTATAATATTATCACAGAAGCGCCTTTTGATATAATGTCGCATTGGGAAATAGACAGAACCTTTGAGGATATGGGAGGTTCTCAGAGTGATTTTTTAATAGTCTATTATGGGGGTGTAAACCTTGAAGAAGTAGATTGCCAAATTACCATTCGATTTCGAGGTTTAGATATTGATTTGGATGAAGATAAAAATAAGGAAAATTTTAAAAAGGAAATCGTGACGGGTACCACAACTATCACCAATTCAAATGGGGAAGAAGAAGAGGTAGATGTGATAGAAGAAGTGGAAGGAAGTGTTACGATTCAACAATTTAAAAAAACGGCTACCTGGAATGTCAACGTGGAGGTAATTTCTAATTCTAAAAACTGTGAACTTGGAGATGCATCTTTTGAAGAGGAAACTATTTCTACCTCTCAAGTTATTACTTTGGATGGTGATGAAAGGGCTATTCCTAATGAGTACAAAAAATCAAAAAGCGAAGAATTAGCTAAAGATGATGACATGGCAGAAATACTTTTAGAAGTGCTTTATGACAGAATTAGTTCTCATATTTTTTAAAATAAAAAACTTAATCATGTTCCAACGAATCCTCCTTTTTTCCATCCTTTCTCTTTTCTTATTTTCATGTGGAGAAACTCAACCGAAAGAAAAAGATGCAACTGAAAAATTTGCAGATAATGCTGTTGATAAAAATTTTCAAGACAAGCACGCAACGCCTAAAGAAATTGATTTTACACCAAAGGGAATAAAATTAGAAGTACCTACTTTAGATGGGAAAATGGCTTCTGGTTATTTACTCTCTTCAAAAGAAGCATCCAAAAATTACCTTTTCGTTTTCCATGAATGGTATGGATTAAACGATCATATCAAAAGAGAATCTGAACGATTGCACAAAGAGCTACCGAATACCAATGTGATTGCGATTGACTTGTATGATGGAAAGGTCGCAAGCAAACCAGAAGATGCTGGCAAGTTGATGCAGTCCATTTCAACAGATCGTGCTAAAGCAATTATCGAAGGATTTATGGCTTCAATTGGGAAGGATGCTCGGATTGCAACTATTGGTTGGTGTTTTGGTGGAGGATGGTCTTTGCAAGCTTCTATCCTGCTAGAGAAGCAAGGGATTGGTTGTGTTATTTATTATGGAAGTCCTGTGGAAAATGCAGCAGATTTACTTCCTCTTGAAGCTGAGGTGTTAGGACTATTTGCAAAAAAAGATGCTTGGGTTTCACCTGAAAAAGTAGAGGAATTTGATGCGCTTACCAAAGCGACGGGAAAGAATTTTAGTTATAAAATTTTTGATGCAGATCATGCTTTCGCAAATCCAAGTGGAAATCGATATGAAGAATCTGCGGCACAAGAAGCAAATGCGATGGCTTTAGAATTTTTAAAAAAGAGGTTATAATCTGAGTTATTTTGAATTTGACTATTAAACTGTTTTCACTTCACTAGCTGTTAATCACCAAGGTGAAATAAATAATTGATTCTTATATTTTTAGAAAAACACTTTAACCATTCGCAAAGTGAAAACAGTTTAATAGTCAAAATTTCACTTTGGAGAAATATTATACACTCGATTTAATTTATACAAAACAGGTTTGCTTGGACTAACATCTATCTCAAAAGAAGCGATCGAAATATTTAATAAATACATCCCGTCTGAAATCTCATCATTGACAAAAACCAATTCTGAAATCGTACAATTTTCCCGTGTCGCATGTGGATATTGCCAAAAAGTATGATGTGACAATAGCTCTCCTTCATCTTCTTCTCGATCCACCGAAGGCAAATCAATCAGTAAATGTTGGACACCACAATCCACTAAAAATTGAGTTGCTTCGTGATGAACAAATGTTGGATTGGTGCCTGAATAATTCTTTTTAAGTTTTTTCTTTTTATTGGGCAAGGTTCGAATGACGATTGCTTCTGCTTCGTTTTTTTCAAAAAGAGATTCGAGTTGTTTTTTCAAAATCACATGATCTCCATTTTCCATCTCAGTTGGTGTAACTGAAATTAATTTAGCAAAAAAATGAAAATTCTGAAGTGATTGATTGATCGAATATTTTTCCTTTGCTATGTGTCCAACGCATTCGGTATGAGTACCATTTCCATGTGGATTTAATTTTACATTTAAAAAATTAACTGGGCCATATTTTCTTAATCCAATAAAATCGCCTGCGACAACTGGCCAAGTTTGCATGGGGGGAGCATAAAAACAATTGACGGTTTGATCACCTGTTTCGAGTGGAATGGAAATGTCGAGCGGCAAAGAAAGATTTGCTTCGTAACTTTTATCTCTTTTTTCCAAAGTAATTTTCATAATTTCTTTTTTCCAAAAGTAAAAAAAAATGGCAACCTCTTTCGAAGTTGCCATTTTTTTATAAAACTATCTTTTTGGTAAACCCAAATTAGTTTTTTAGATTTTTAATTTTGCTTTTACCAAAGTTCCTACATCCATAGAATCTTCAAAGTAAAGTAAAGTTTTCTTTTCAAAAATAAACTGGTAGCCATTTTCTTTAGCTACAGCTTTGATCGCAGCATTTACTTCATCCAAGATTGGTTGCAATTCTTTTGCTTCTCGCTCTTGCAATTGTCGGATCATATCTTGTTCGAATGCTTGAATTTCTTCTTGCTTTTTCATTAATTTCTTTTCTTCCTCTGCTGCATCCTTTGGCGTTATCAAACCTTTTTGGCTTTTATCTTGTAATGCTCCAACTTTAGTTTGAAAATCGGTTACCATGTTTTGACCTTTGGTCTGTAGTTGTTTTTGTAAAACTTCTAAATTTGCTCTTGCCTGTTTTACTTTTGGCATTTCAATAAGAAGTGCGTCAGAATCGATGAATCCAAATTTTTGAGCTTGTGCACTCATAGTGACCATCGTAAACATCACTAATAAACAACTAATTTTAATAAACTTTCTCATTGCTATTTTCAGATTTAATTACCTTCTCGAATTTGTTTTTCAGAGTCGGATTTGTTGATAAAATGTAATTTTATTTAAACTGGAGTGCAAAGATAATCTCTACACGCTATTTTACTTTATTTAATTCCTAATTTCTTTTTGACTTCATCTGTTTTGTCATATCTAGGATTAGCGAAAATAATTCCTGTCGCTCCTCCTGAATCAAAAATATAATCATATCCTTTATCCGTTGCATACTCTTCGATGGCAGTATAAACTTGCTCTTGAATCGGCGCTACGAGTTCTTGTCTTTTTTCAAACAAAGCTCCCTCTGGACCAAATTTTGCTTTTTGCATTTGTCTTACTGTTGTTTCTTGTGCTACGATTTCATCTTCTTTTTGCTTTCGCATCTCGTCGGTCATCATCACACTTTCAGCTTGATATTTATTGTACATACCTTTAATCTTATCATATTCTTTTGCGATATCTTGTCTCCACTTCGCAGCAGATTGATCGAGTTCAGTTTGTGCTTTTTTATATTCAGGCATACTTTCCAAAATTCCATTCACATCGATTGAAGCAATTTTTTGAGCAACCATCGTAGCAGAAGTCATCATGACTAAAGCTACCATAAAAACTAATTTTTTACCTATCATGCTAATTGTATTCTTATTCATAATTTTACTAGATTTTAATTCTTTAATTATTTTTGCTTTCTAAGTTTTAAAAAAAGTTGTTTTGATTTTTATAAAAATATAAACGCCTTTTTTAAAGACTGCGAATTTACAATTTTATTGTAATGTTTTCGATTTATAAGACTCAGAAATATAGCCAAAGGTTACATGTCTTTTTTTTCGAATAAATCGGCTTTAACATTTAACTTACTGACAAAGAACGAGTTATATTTTAAAACTGTAGGTAACCACACTATCCTTTTAACTTATGTTTAACGATCGGTTAATGAAATTAACGACAAGCGAAGCTAAAATTCTTCATTTTTTTTGTTATCCCTACTTTTTAAAAAAGTGTGGTTTGCTCCTATTTTTTTGCTTTGCTTCTTATTTTTTAGCTGCGCAAAAAGGATTCTCCATTGAATCTACTTTTCATTTCGGAGCTGTGACAAAGCATTCACCTGAGTTGACTTTTGATGTAAAAGGTCCAACAATTGGTGTCGATGTGAATTTTAAATTTCAAACTTATGGAACTAAAGACTGGCAACAATGGAGAAAATTTCCTCAATTTGGAATGGACGTAGCTTGGTTTCGATTTGGGAATACAGCTATTTTGGGAAATGCATTGACCCTTTGTCCAAACATCACCACGACTCTTTTTGAAGGGAAAAAATGGAAAGGACATTTTCAAGTGGGAACTGGAATTGCTTATTTGACCAAAAAATATAATCCAGTTTCGAATCCTGAAAACAATGCGATTGGTTCAAATATTACTGCCTCGATGCTGATGAAATTTTATGCTGCTCGACAGATTAATTCAAATTTAAAATTCCATGCAGGCATCAGTTTAAATCATTTTTCGAATGGTGGTTCTCGATTACCTAATTTTGGTTTGAATATTCCTGCTTTAATGTTGAGCATTAATTATTCGCCTGAACGATTGGAAAAGACTGATTTTATTTTTCATGAAAAAAGTAAAAAAGCAATTCGTCGATTTGGAATTGATGTGCATTCGGGAGCAGGTTTAGTTCAACGATTTTCGATAGGTGGGCCGAGGTATCCAATTTATTTTGTTGCATTTGGAGGTAATTATTATTTGAATCAGCAGAATCGAATAATTGCAGGTTTTGAGTATGAACAAAATAAAGCTATTTTTGAATTTGTCCTCCACACTAATCATTCTGAGATAGAAAGTGATGCTAAGAAAAAGGCTTCTCGTTTGACTTTTTTTATGGGAGATGAATTTCTTTTTGGAAATTGGAGTATGACTTTATCTGCTGGAATTTACTTAGGTGATTTTTCTTTTTTGAAGGGAGGACAGTTTTATAATAAATTTTCTACTAGGTATTATTTTCCTTCGAAAGGTATTTTAGATCGAAAAATATTTTTAAGCTTTTCTTTAAAAACTCATTTGACGGTGGCAGAGTATTTTGGCTTTGGTGGAGGAGTTAATTTTTAGTTTTTCCAAAAAAAACTTTCTCTTTTTCAAAATTCAAAAACGGAAATCCCTTTTCCAATTCTTCAATTTTTATCAATTGATTTTTCTTAAATTTTGAATGTTCTTCTGACTCAGGATGAAAAGGACGATGAGTTTTTGCCAAATTTATTTTCTCCAATTTAGCATTTAACTCTATTGTTTTTTTAGTGAAAAATGTTTTAGAAAAGAAATCCCAAATATAATCTACCGCCATTTCATTTGGATGAATCAAATCCTTTTTATAAAAACGATAGTTGCGTAAATCATCCATCATAATTTCATACGATGGAAAATATTCAAGATGTGAATGAAGTGAAGAAAGATTGTCAAGTGCCACTAAAAGTTTTGATTTGCTTATTTGATTTGCTACCAACCCATCTCGAATGTGACGAACGGGGCTGACCGTTGTGATGATTTTTAATTGAGGATATGTCTCTCCTAATTTTCTGAAAATATCGTCTAAAGTCAAAATAATTTCATCCGAACTTAGTTTCTTATGAATAAAATATTTTTGAGGCACCTTGTGACAATTGGCAACGACCTGTCCTGTTTTTTCACTCACGAAAACATTGGAAGTCCCAAAAGTCACAACGAGAAATTCTGCTTTTTTTAGAAATGTCCTTGCTTCCAAAAGTGCATTGTTTATTTTTTCCAAAACAAATGCTTCACTTGGATTTGAAAAACTACCATGATGCTGAAAACTATGCCATCCACCAAGATGTTGAAAAAGATCCTTCTCCTCAAAAAGTCGATTTTCATCCAATAGAATATCTAAACTTTGGGCTATCGAAATTGGGTTAAAAATAATTCCAAATGGGTTGAGTAAAGTATTAAATTTAAATCCATCCAAGCGTTCAAATAGATGTTCTGCAAAACAAGATCCTATGCAAAGCACTCCACTTTGATGATTAATTTGGAAAGGAGATAGTTCAGACTGAAGTATCGTTCGAAAAGTATTGCTCATATTTATGTTAATTCTTAGACAAATTTAGTGTTTTTAAGTCAAGCTAAAATTTTCTAAGAAGCTCTTTTTTTTAATAAAGTCAGTTAATTATATTAAATTTCGACCTACAAAAATAAACAGAATAATTTTACATAAAAATCAATGAGCTTTTTTGATCAACTTTTTGGAGGAGGCAAGAAAATAGCACCACAACCGAAACTAAGTTTTGGAAGATATAGTGATTCTTATAAAGATGCAAAACAGTATGATTCATGGGATAAAGCATTGGCGTTGTTTGAAAAAGAACAATATATTGCTTCATATTTAGAGTTTTTCAATTACCTCCGAGATGATTTTGAGAACAATGTTATTTGGAAAGAAGAAGATGGAAAGATTCATTTTGAGGTTTTTCAAGGTTCCAAAAAAGTTATTGGTGTCGCTGATATTGAAAAAGTAACTATCGAAGCCAAAGTTGCTCAAACGGAAACACTCAATATCGGTTTTATGCGCCGTTTGATGGAACGAAATTTTTCGCTTCGTTACAGTCGATTTGCACTTGATCCTGACAATAATATTTCGATTCGTTTTGATACGTATATATTGGACGGATCTCCCTACAAATTATATTATGCAATCAAGGAATTAGCGACGAATGCTGATAAATTAGATGATATTTTAATTGATGAATTTAGAATGTTAAAACCTGTGGATACTATTCATCTGGTTGACCTTCCTATGAAAGAAAAAGAGGTTAAATATAAATATGTCATCAATGAAATCAATGCTGCGCTAGCGGCAATGGATAGTGGAAAACCTAGCTTAGATAAATATCCTGGAGGCTTCGCTTATGTATTACTTAACTTAAGCTACAAGCTCGATTATTTAACCAAGCCTGAAGGATTTATGATGGAGACTTTGGAACGAATTCATCGTATTTATTTTACCACAGATAAAAAAAATCCAGCTCAAAAAAACATTATCATTCGTAAGGAATTAAAGAAATTGTTAGGAAGAACGAAAGAAGATTATTTCTTAGAAATGTATTTAACAAAATCTACTTTCGGAATTACTAAACCTGTCAATCATGATCGAATTGTAGGTTTCATTGATGGGGAATTACATAATATGGATTGGTATAATGAACATGATTATCATTCGATTGCAATAGGTGTTCCTGGTTATATTGTAGGATATTGTATGTTTAACTTTGCTGCACCTCGCCCCGACCGAGAATTGTTTCATTTGTATTATCAAATAGTTGAAGCTGATTACTTTAAAGGTTTAGGGTACACTTTGAATTATTATGATTCTGTAAAAAATACTTTTGACAAAAAAGCGATCAAGCGTGCTATCAAAGATATTACTAATAACAATGAAGAATTGTATGGACGGATGAATCCTGATAAAAGTTTATTAAAATTTGATACGTTGCCCAATTTTGCAAAGTCATTTTTAATCATGGTTCGAAATCTTGATTTGACGAAAACTGCATGAAAGAAATAATTAATAAATATAAAAGTGTCATTGTTCAAATTGCTACTCCGTACAGCACAGGAACCGGTTTTTATCTAAAAGATGCTAACCTAATCGTGACGAATGAACATGTTATCAGAGACAATCGAGAAGTCGTCATCAACGGAGAAGGTTTTGAAAAACAAATGACCAAAGTGATTTTTTCAGATGTTCGTCATGACTTAGCTTTTTTGCAAGCACCTAATGTTATTAATGCGCCAGCAGTTGAGCTATATCAAGGGAAAGAGGTGGAGCGAGGAGAAATTGTCATCGCTGCAGGTCATCCTTTTGGTCTAAAATATTCCGCTACTCAGGGTATTGTTTCTAATATTGAAGAAGAGAAAAATGACCTCATTTACATTCAACATGATGCCGCACTCAACCCTGGAAATAGCGGTGGACCACTTATTAATAAAGATGGAAAAATCGTAGGCATCAATACATTCGTTATTCAAAATGGAAATAACGTTGGATTTTCACTTCCTGTAAATTATTTGCAAAAGACAATCGAAGAATTTCAATCTGATGATGATCAAATTGGAATTCGTTGCAGTTCTTGCTCTAATATTGTTTTTGAAAAAAAAGCAGATGGAAACTATTGTCCATATTGTGGTGCGAAAATTCAAATGCCTTCTAAAATTGATGAATATGAGGCACTTGGAGTTTCAAAAACGATGGAAGAACTTTTAGATTCAATGGGACATAATGTTGGACTTTCCAGAATTGGACCAAATCATTGGGAAATTATCGAAGGAAGTGCAATTATCAAAATTTCATATCATGAAAAAACAGGGCTGATTATGGGAGATGCTTCTCTCTGTTCATTGCCCAAAGACAATATAAATCCCCTCTACGAATACCTTTTGAAACAAAATTATGAGATTGAAGGCCTTACTTTTAGTATCAAAGAAAATGATATTGTTTTGTCTTTGCTCATTTATGATCGTTATCTGAACATGGATACAGGAATGAAGTTGTTCAAATATCTTTTTGAAAAAGCAGATTATTATGATAATATACTAGTCGAAGAATACGGTGCTATTTGGAAAAACGAAGAATAATTTTTTTCAAATAAAATAAAATATAAATGCAGAGGCAGCAGTTTTTCGCAAAAAAGTATCTAAAACAAAACAAAGGCAAGGTGTTTTGAAATATGAGTAAAAATAATACGTTGGATAAACATGCAAAAAATGTCGTAAATTAGGTAACTATTTATCTAGCAACGTTTCATTATTAATTGATTTTACCTATTTTTACAAACTATTGTATAATCACCTAGCTTAAAATCCCTTGTCCACATTTTTTTAATTAACTACTTAACAGGTTCAAATTACTGATTCATGAAAAGTTTGAGACATCTATTTATTATCTTCTTTGCTGTGATGGGAACAGCTACTATTACTGCACAAGACATACATTTCTCACAATTCTATTCTTCTCCGTTAAATCTAAATCCAGCTTTAACCGGAGTTATGAATTGTAATGTTCGTTTGTCAGGAAATTATCGTAACCAATGGGCAAGTGTATTGAAAGCAAATGCATTCTCTACTTATTCAGTATCATACGATCAACGGATCCCTGTTGGTAGAAGTGATTTCTTTGGAGTAGGTGGTACTTTTTGGGGAGACAAAGCTGGAGAATCTAATTTTGCAACACTTCAAGGAAGACTATCTTTATCTTATAGTAAAAAGATGAGTGGAGGTCGAAAATCAGGTAACTACTTAGTTGTAGGTGCTGATGCAGGAGCTTCTCAAAGAAGTATTGATTTCCTAAACCTTCGTTACGGATCACAACATGACGGTGAAGGTGGATTCGATCCTAATTTACCAACTGGAGAGACATTTGATAATGATAACTTCATTTTTGCTGATATCTCTGCAGGTTTATTATGGTTCTCTGTTTTTGACGAAGATAATAACTTCTATATTGGTGGTGCATTTAGCCACTTAAATAGAGCAAATCAATCTTTCCAAAAAGATGACTTCGAAGAATTATACAGCAAATTTACTATCCATGCAGGTGGAGAATTTCTAGTTTCTGACCGAGTAGGTTTAGTACCAGGAGTTGTTACATTTATCCAAGGACCATCATTTCAGTTAAATGCTGGAACGAGTTTGAAATTCCTTTTGGGAAAAAGCAAAAAACTACAACAAGCTTTCCAAATTGGAGCGTGGTATCGTATTGCTAATCATTTCAATGATGCGATCACTTCTGATGCATTCATTCTTTCAACTAAATTTGATTATGAGCAATTTTCTATTGGATTTAGCTACGATGTAAATGTATCTAGCCTAAGACCAGCAAGTAATTCAAATGGTGCATTTGAATTTGCTATGACTTATAAAATTTGTGGTCCAGAAGTAAGAAATGTTTACTGCCCTAATTTCTAGGATAGCATTAAAATAAATATTTCAGGATTTTTACTGAAATATTACAGAAAAATATTATTTTTACGTCTCAAAGAGATGTCTCCTTAACTAACACTTTATAGGAGACATCTCTTTTTATTTTGGTGAAAACCAGAATATTTCTCTTTTTTTGAGAATAATCTAAGGAAATTAAAAAAGGAAATAGTATTCCCTTTTTCTATTTTCGTCAAAATAAAATATTAACTTTCAGTCTGCTTTGAGAAAACAAACAGTCTGAAAGAGTAAAAAGGCGAGTCAAAAGCCAGTATTTCAATTTATTATTAAGTACAGTTATTGGGAAAAATTAAAAACATATTAACTAATTTTAGTACTCATTTTGACTCATCTATTCAATCATTCCAAAAAAAATAAGACATGTTTGGTAGTAAAAAGAATGACGCAACTCCTGCATCGAATAACAAAAATTCGACACCATCTAGTACATCTAATGCTTTAAATAGTTTAGTAAAAGGAACAAAAGTCGAGGGTACTGTTTCTTCAGAAAGTGATATTCGAATTGACGGAATTATCATTGGAACATTAATTTGTAAATCAAAAGTGATCATCGGGCCAACAGGAGCTGTCGAAGGTGATGTACAATGTGAAAATGCAGTTATAGAAGGTCGATTTGAAGGAAACTTAAAGGTTAACCAATTACTTACTGTAAAAGATTCTGCAGAAGTACATGGTGATGTCAATACAAATAAATTATTGGTTCAATCAGGAGCTACATTCAATGTAACTTGTAGAATGGGAGCTAACAAAAATAAAATTGGTAGTACACCTGTGAAAAAAATGAATCAAGAAAATAAAAATAAGCAATCTTTTGGACAAAAAGCAACCCAAAAAGTCGGCTAATATTTATTTGAAATATTCTGGTCTTGCTTTCCAATTAGGTGCAACTATTGCCATAGGAGCATTTATTGGTTACAAGCTAGATGAATGGGCTCAATTTGATAAACAATATCTGACTGCATTATTTGCTTTAGTTTTTACACTTGTGGGTTTATATATTGCCTTAAAAGATTTGTAGTTTTGAGTTTAGAATGAATGAATTTTGAATCCTATTTTCAAGTTTATTCATTCAAAATTCAAAACGTAATAAAAACTATGAATCATAAAAATTTCTTTCTTCAGCTTACAATTATTTCGGTAATTTCTTTTCTTCTTCTCTTTTTTCTTAATAAGCTTCCTCAATTTGCACCTTTCCAAATTTTCTCATATTTAAGTTGCATCGCATTTATTCTGTTTAGTGCGTTTATGTATTTTTTGGCTTATCGAGCAGCATTGAGTTCAGATAAGAATCTTTTTTTACAACAAGTTTTACTGACAACTTCCGCAAAAATGGCATTGTGTATTTTTGTTATCGTTGGGTATTTCAAATTAGCAGAACCACCTTCCAAAATGTATGCAATTCCTTTTTTAATAGTTTATCTGATATTTACTATTTTTGAGACTTATTTTATGATGAAATTGAGCAAAGTAAAAAGTTAACCTCATGAAGAAAAATAACTACACAATAACAGTCAACGAGCAATCTAAGTTTGAATTCGATACGGAACAAATAAATGATTTTGACTTCGTAAAAGAAAAAGATGGACACTTCCATATTTTGAAAAACAATAAAGCTTTTCGAGCTGAAATTGTCAATACTGATTTTTTTAACAAAACATTTATAATTAAAATTAATGGCAATACTTATGAAATTAAACTAGCAGATCGCTTTGATCAATTGGTTAATCAATTAGGACTTTCTGTAGTGAATACCCAAAAGGTTACTGATGTGAAAGCACCAATGCCAGGCTTAGTTTTAGGTGTATCGGTCGAGGTTGGTCAAAAGGTTCAGAAAGGAGATGCGTTGCTTATTCTGGAAGCAATGAAAATGGAAAATGTGATCAAATCTGTTGGTGAAGGAATTGTCAAAGCTATTCACATTGACCAAGGTAAAGCCGTAGAGAAAGGACTACTCCTCATTGAAATGGAGTAGTTTTTAGTAGATTGAGAAATTGGTCGATTGGGTAACCAGACTAGAATCTGTCTCTTGCTTTTCATTCCTTATTTACTAATTCAATTCTCCATTTAACTAATCAATCGATTCCCTGATATACCAATCAACTAACATACATGTACGATATTAGGAAAGTAGCAGAAGTAATTGGCGGGATTTTTTTGAAAAAGAAGATTCTAAATACTTCTGTTGAACATTTATTATTTGATAGTCGCCAAGTTAGTTTTCCTGTCACTTCATTATTTTTTGCCATTCGAGGAGAGCGTAGAGATGGACATGATTTTATCCAACAACTTTATGACAAAGGTGTTCGTAATTTTATTATTGAAAAAAAAATACCTACTCGTTCTTTTCCAAAAGCAAATTTAATTTTAGTCAAAAAATCTGTTGCTGCACTTCAAGAACTCGCACTATTTCATCGTAATCAATTTGACTTAAAATCAATTGGTATCACCGGTAGCAATGGAAAAACTATTGTGAAAGAATGGCTTTTACAGTTTTTGCAAAATGATCATCAAGTTGTTGCCAGCCCTAAAAGTTATAATTCACAAATAGGCGTTCCGATGTCTGTTTTTTTAATCAAAAAAGAGCACACCTTAGGAATCTTTGAGGCAGGAATTTCTACGACAAATGAAATGGAATATTCAGAAAGAATAATTCAACCTAAAATTGGAATTTTTACAAATATTGGAGATGCACACAGCGAAGGTTTTAAAAATATTGAAGAGAAATTAGATGAAAAGTTAAAGTTATTTAAAAAATGTAAAACTATTGTTTTTTGCCAAGACAACGAATTAGTCAATGAACGAATGCAACAATTTGGTAAAGAAAAATTATTTGCCTGGTCAAAAAAGGGTAAAGCAAAACTTCAAATAATTTCTACTTCCAAACAAAAACAGCAAACGCTAATTGAAGGGATTTTTAATAAGAAGAAAATCTCGATTACAATTCCTTTTACCGATGAAGCTTCTATTGAAAATGCCATTCATTGTTGGGCGATCTTACTTTTTTTTAAGAAAAAAAATACTTGGATTGCTGAAAAAATTCAACAACTTCGATCTGTTCCGATGCGCCTTGAAATCAAAGAAGGAGTCAATAATTGTGTCATTATTAATGATAGTTATAATGCAGATCTAACTGCACTAAAAATAGCACTCAATCATCTCGAACAGCAAGGGGAATTAAATCAAAGAACACTTATTCTTTCTGACATTTTGCAGGTGGAAATGAGTACAAAAATTTTGTATCAAACGATTGCTCAATTAATTGAAGACAAAAATATTTCAAAAGTAATTGGTATTGGTCAATACGTTTTTTCTCTAAAAAAATACCTAAGCAAAAAAATAAAAACGCAATTTTTCAAAACGACTTTAGACTTTTTAAAGGAAGTTCAAACTTCTAATTTTCAAAATGAAAATATTCTTTTGAAAGGTGCTCGACCTTTTGAGTTCGAAAAAATTGCAGAACGACTTTCTAAGAAAAATCATAATACTGTTTTAGAAATAGACTTGAATGCCTTGGTCTTAAATCTCAATGTGTATAATAGTTTTTTAAAACCAAAAACTAAACTCATTGCGATGGTCAAAGCTTCCGCCTATGGAAGTGGAAGTGTCGAAGTAGCTAAGTTATTAGAGTTTCAAAAAGTAGATTATCTCGCAGTCGCCTATGCTGATGAAGGTGTAGAATTGCGCAAGGCTGGGATTCAATTACCCATCTTGGTTTTGAATCCAGAGGAAGTAATTTTTGAAGTTCTGGAAAAACAGAATTTAGAAGCGGAGATTTATAGTTTAGAATTATTAGAAAAATTCGTTCAATATTTTTCTAGTAAAAATTCAAAAATTCTGATTCATTTAAAATTGGACACAGGTATGAAGAGGCTTGGTTTCGAAGAAAAAGATTTAGATCAATTGATTTCCATTTTGAAGAAAAATAAACATATAAAAATTCAATCTATCTTTTCACACTTAGCAGGAAGTGAAGCTAATGAACATGATAATTTTACCAAAGATCAAATCAGTCGTTTTCAAAAAATGTATAATAAAATTTGTGGTAGATTAAAAATTAGTCCAATGCGGCATATTTTAAACACAAGTGGCATTAATCGTTTTCCACAATATCAAATGGAAATGGTTCGATTAGGAATTGGCTTATACGGAATTGATGGAAGCCAAACTATTCAAAATCAATTACAGAAAGTACACACGCTTAAAGCAACTATTTCCCAAATAAAAAATATTACTATGGGCGAGACAATCGGTTACGGGCGAAAAGGTAAGGCAAAAAAAGCGATGCGAATTGCAACGATTAGTATCGGTTATGCTGATGGTTTGATGCGTTCAGCTGGCAACGGAAACTTTAGTGTTTTGATTCAAGGTAAACGTGCGCATACTGTTGGGAATGTCTGTATGGATATGTGCATGGTTGACGTGACAAAAATTCCAGAAGCAGCAACTGGCGATGAAGTAATTATTTTTGGGAAAAATCCAAGGGTGGAAGAACTAGCAAATGTAATGGGAACAATTCCTTATGAAATCTTTCCAATCATTTCTGAACGAGTAAAACGAGTTTATTTATACTAGCAAAACGAAGATTGACTTCAAAGGTCGTCTTGCCAAAAATAATAAATATGGCACTTAACATAGAAATAAAAGCACGATGTAAAAATCCTACTTCGATCAAATTTTTTTTAGAATCTCGTCAAGCAAATTTTAAAGGGGTAGATCATCAAGTTGATACTTATTTTAAGGTGCCGAATGGTCGGATGAAGTTTCGAGAAGGGAATATTGAAAATTCCTTGATTCATTATGACCGACCAAATCAAGCTGGTCCCAAGAAGTCAAATTATATTTTATATCATCCGCATGCCAATTCTTCTTTGAAACAATTATTGACTCAAGCGAATGGGGTTTTAGTCGTCGTTGATAAATTACGTTCGATTTATTTTATTGATAATGTAAAATTCCATGTGGATGAGGTGAAAGATTTGGGGCATTTTATGGAGATCGAAGCGATTGATTCTGATGGTTCGATTGGTGAGGAAAAACTTATGGAGCAATGTCAATTTTATTTGGATATACTTGGGATTAAAGAAGATGATCTGATTGATAATTCTTATAGTGATTTGTTAATTCACAAAACGATACCTTAATTCGTTTATACAACTGACGACTTGAAAAGTCGTTTTACGGAATGAAAAAATATACTTCCAAATTATTACTTTTCGGAGAACATTCAATCATCAAAGGTTCACAAGCTTTGGCGATGCCTTTATTTTATTTCTCAGGGAATTGGGAATATGCAATAGAAAATATTGAGGAAAAACAAATGAATTTACCTACTTTCGCCAACCATTTGGAAAAGTTGAAGAATGCAAAAGAACTATTATTTGATTTAGATATTGAGCGTTTTAAAAATGAATTGAACAAAGGTTTATATTTTAAATCAAATATTCCAACTGGCTACGGAGTGGGAAGTTCGGGAGCATTATGTGCAGCAATTTATGATACTTTTTGTGATAATAAATTAGAGAAAGTATCTGCTAACTTGATAACTCTAAAAAAAATATTTGCGCAGCTAGAAAGTTTTTTTCATGGTTCAAGTTCTGGGACGGATCCTTTAATTTGTTTTTTGGAGCAAGTTATTTTATTGGAATCAACAGAAAAAATTGAGCAGATCAACATTCATCAAGGAATTGGAACAGATGAAATTAATCAAGGTCAGTTTTTTTTATTGGACACTAAAATGCAACGTGAGACTGGTTTTTTCGTTAATACTTTTTTGAAAAAATGTAAGAACGAGTATTATTTTGCTCGCATTCAATCTGAATTAAATCCATTAGTTGACGAAGCAATTACAGCTTTTCTAAATCACGAGCGAAAATTTTTATTTGAACGAATTCACGAGATTGGACATTTTCAATTTAAATACTTTCTCGAAATGATTCCAAATGATTTTCGAACTATTTGGTTAGATGGTCTAGCCGATGATCTTTACAAATTAAAACTATGTGGTGCAGGAGGAGGAGGTTTTTTGTTGGGTATGACTTTTGATTTTAAAAAAACACAAGAAATGTTATCAAGCTATAATTTAATTCCTATCAACATATAATATATCAATCCCATAATAAAATTCATGTTTACTGACTTACAAAACAAACTTGACACTTTTCATGATCTGGATCATGAAACTCAAAAGTCACTTCTGAAAGAAATTCATACTCGAGCTGCTAGTCAAAAAGAGATGTTCCAAACTTATCTTTCTAAGATGAATTATGGTACACTTTCTCATCGAGATATTTTTTACGAAGCTATTTGGAATTACCCTCAAGGTTGGGAAGATTTCTTCCATGCTGAATTATCACAACTTGTTACAAAAGCGGAAGGTGGAAATAAGGATGCTATCGACAGTTTGAGTGCGATGATTTATTTGACTTATTTGGAAGACATGAATGCTGAATTTTATACTAAGTCTGTTGAGTTTTTAACTCAAAAATTACGTTCAAAAATTCCAGAAGTTAGAGAAAATTGTGCGCAAGCCATCACCGATATTCATGCTGAGTATGAAGTAGAGTTGAGCACAGATCAAATTTTGGAATTACAAAAACTATTAAAAGATAGTGCTTTTAAAGTTAGAGTAAATGCTTATGCAAATTTGAAAGATGCGAATTTGGTACCTAAAAAATTTTCTATTTCATTAATGGATAAAATTAGAGCAAGATTATTTGGATATAGTTCTCTTTTAAAATAGTGAAAATAAAATTATATTTTTTTCCAAAAACCTCAAATGACAACTTGTTATTTGAGGTTTTTTCAATTGTCTTCGAACTGGCAAGAATTTTTCTATTATAAATAATAACAATATATACAATTGTTAAACCCGTTTAAGTATTGCGAATATTCGCAATATTGACAATTATATACTTTCGACTTTTGTTTAAAACACATATATTGAGCGAATATTCGCACAAATAGCGAAACTAAATTTATTAAAATCAAAAAATCACTTATATCATGACTCAAAATCCAGGTAATTTCATAGAGCAAGATGCGCTTAAAGGCGGAGAATTCATCATTAAAGACTCTCAAGCAGCAGGAATGTTTATTCCAGAAGAATTAAATGAAGAGCAAGAAATGGTTCGTCAAATGTGTAATGACTTTGTCGAAAATGAAGTTGCTCCGGATAAAAAAGGTCAAAAATTAGAATTCCAAGCGGCACTTTTGGAAAAAGCTGGAGAACTAGGATTATTGAGTTCACACATTCCTGAGCGGTTTGACGGAATGCCAATGGATACTCATACGAATACCGTTATTTTGGAAGAGATGGGAAAATCAGGTGGAGGATTCACGACAACTTATGCTGCACATACTGGAATTGGAACGTTACCAATTTTATATTTTGGAACAGAAGAGCAAAAGAAAAAATATTTACCAGGACTAGGAAGTGGTGAATTAAAAGCTTCTTACTGTTTGACAGAACCAAGTTCAGGTTCAGATGCATTGGCTGCAAAAACTAGAGCAGACTTGAGTGAAGATGGAAAATCTTACATTTTGAATGGACAAAAAATGTGGATTACTAATGCAGGTTTTGCAGATGTATTTGTTGTTTTTGCGCAAGTAGATGGAGATAAATTTACTGGCTTTATTGTGGACAGAGAAACACCAGGTTTGACTTTCGGAGCAGAGGAAGAAAAGTTAGGAATCAAAGGATCTTCAACACGTCAGGTATTTTTTGAAAACGTAACTATCCCAAAAGAAAACCTTTTAGGTGAATTAGGGAAAGGTCATATTATTGCTTTTAACATCTTAAATGTTGGTCGTTACAAACTTGGCGCAATGTGCTTAGGTGGAAATAAAAAAGCGATTCAGATGGGGGTAAATTATGCGAATGAAAGAATTCAATTCAAAGTGCCAATTTCTACTTTTGGTGCAATTCAATATAAAATAGGAGAACAAGCTATTCGTAATTTCGTTTTGGAATCTTCTATCTACCGAACGTCAGGATTGATGCACGCAAAAAAAACTCAGCTGCTTGAAGGTGGTGCAAGTTATGTAGATGCATTGTTAGAAGCTGCGGATGAATATTCGATTGAGTGTGCAATTATGAAAGTTTATGGATCAGAGGTAACTGATTATGTGGTTGATGAGTGCGTGCAAATTCATGGTGGAAATGGTTTTTCAGAAGAGTATCCAGCTGCTGCTGGTTATCGAGATGCACGGATTAGTAGAATCTACGAAGGGACAAATGAAATCAATCGAATGTTGATGGTCAATATGTTACTCAAAAGCGCAATGAAAGGAAAATTAGATATCGTTGGACCAGCTTGGGCGGTACAAAAAGAATTGACTTCAATGCCTTCCATGACCCCATTAGAAGGTGATTATGCAGAGGAGAACAAAGCAGTTAAGGATTTCAAAAAAGTAGTTTTGATGGTAGCAGGTGCTGCTGCAAAAATGCAAATGGAGGGTAAACTTGATTTGAGAAGTGAGCAAGAAATTTTGATGAATGTAGCTGACATGATGATTGATGTTTTCAACGCGGAATCAACTTTATTGAGAGTGAAGAAATTAGCAGGCATGGAAAATAAAAAACAATCACAAGATGTTTACGATGCTATCTTGAAAACTTTCATCACCGATGCAACTGCAAGAATGAATAAAAACGCAACCGATGCATTAACGGGGTTTGCCGAAGGCGACTTGTTGAAAACGATGCTTTTAGGTTTGAAGCGTTTCACAAAATATCAGCCAATCAATGTAAAAGCAGCAAGAAGATTAGTTGCTTCCAAATTGATTGATGCTAACGAATACAGTCTATAGGTCAAATTTATTTTGACTTTTTGAAAAGCTCTTTGCGGTTATTCGCAAAGGGCTTTTTTTGTAATAGTGCGTTTCTTTTTTCTAAAAAAATCATCCCAACGAAACCAATTCCTGCAATTCTTCATTCGAATATTCTCCAATCCATTTTTCCCCTGTCGAAACGGTTAACTCTGCCAATTCCTTTTTTGTCATCAACAATTGATTGATCTTTTCTTCAAAAGTTCCTTGCGTGATAAACCGATGAACTATCACATTTTTCTTTTGTCCAATTCGATATGCTCGATCTGTCGCTTGTGCTTCCACCGCAGGATTCCACCACAAATCATAATGAATCACATTATTTGCAGCAGTCAAATTCAAACCAGTTCCTCCTGCTTTCAATGATAAAATCAAAATTCTAGTCGTTCGATTATTCTGAAAATCTTCAACCATCTCATCTCGTTTTTTTCGACTTACTCCTCCGTGCAAAAATGAAATTTCTAAATCAAATTCTTGTGCCAACATTTCCGCCAACATATTTCCCATTTCTTGATATTGTGTAAAAATCAAGGTCTTCTCCCCATTTCCCAAAATCTGTTTCATCAAATCAAAAAGCAATTGAGTCTTCCCTGAAAGTGCAGGATCTACATCTCCCTTTTTCAAAAATTGTTTAGGATGATTACACACTTGTTTGAGTGCGGTGATTAACTTTAGGACAATTCCTTTTCGAGTAATTCCTTCAGCAGTTTCGACTGCTTGCATTGTTGTTTCCAACACATTTTGATAAATAGCCGTTTGCTGTGGCGTCAATTTACAATACTGATCTTTCTCAATTTTTTCAGGTAAATCTTTGATCACCGTTTTATCAGATTTCAATCGACGCATGATAAATGGTTCGGTTATTTTTTTGAAAATATCTAACTGATTTTGATCTCGATCATTTTCAATTGGCTTAGCAAAATCTGTTTTAAAACTAGCAAGTGATCCCAAATATCCTTTGTTTGTAAAATCAAAAATACTCCAATATTCGCTCAACCGATTTTCGACAGGCGTTCCACTCATCGCAATTTTGACTGAAGCTTTTATTTTTTTGATTGCCTTAGTTTGAGCAGTCGAAGGGTTTTTAATATTCTGTGCTTCGTCGATAGCGAGGAGTGCCCATTTGTATTTTTGCAACCTTGTAGTTTCAGTTCGAGCAACGCCGTAAGTCGTCAATAAAATATCTGCCTCTTGCAGCGGTTCTATTTTTCGACTCGCTCCGTGATATATATGCGCCTTTAAGTCTGGTGCAAATTTTCGAATTTCATTTTCCCAATTCGTCAACAAAGTAGTTGGGACAATGACAAGTGCTTTTTGTTTTTGGAGTTGTCCGTCTTCTTTTAATTTTAGCAAAATTGTAATGACTTGAAGTGTTTTTCCTAAACCCATATCATCCGCAATTACACTTCCTAAACCTAATCTATAATTTTTATACATCCATTCGTATCCACTCAATTGATAAGGTCTAAGCGTTGCTCGTAAACCTTTTGGAATATCAGTCTCTTTACTTTTGAGCAAAGATAGCATTAGCTCCTTAGCCTTTTTATCGAATCCAATTTTTGCTCCATTGTATTCCTCCTTGAGGGCTGTTTGAAATAATACATTCGGTTTTATATCAGGTGGGTTTTTTAATTTGTCCAACAAAATTTGCATTTCATTTTCATCAAAGAAAACATACTCTTCGTTAATTTTTACGATGCCTGAAAACTGTTCGACCATTTTCAAAAAGTCATCTTGACTGACCAATTTATTGCCTAATGCAACTTGCCAATCAAAGTTTAACATGGTTCCTAAATTGAGTATAGATTTTCCACCTGTATCTCCACTTTCTTCTTTTTTTAAATTTATTTTTATCGAAGGTTTTGGGCGCATCAATTTTCGCAAGGCTTTCGGCAACAAAACTTTGATTCCAAATAATTGAATTGTTGGAAGAATTTTAAATAAAATATCAACAAATTCATCCGAGTCAAAAAGTAGTTGTTCTTTTCCTTTTGAGGAAAGCAAAAAATTGATCTGAGGAAAATAGTTTCCGAGCATTGCTAAGTTGCGCAACACTTCCATTCGAATCGAACTAAACTTTTTTTCTTCTAAAATTCTAAATAATTCGATAGGTGCTTCGAGCGGTTTATTTTTATCTTCAACCGCAACTTTTACTTCAAAACTTCCTTCTTCTTGCTGATCATCAATTAACAAAACTGGTGCGAATTCTTTTTTAGAAATGAAAAAATTATTTAACCATAATTGAATGATCTTAGGGAATTCCTTGTTTTCAAAATCTATGAATCGTTCTACCGATCCATTAAAAAATAAATTGACTGCAGGGTGAACCAACTGTTTGAACGATAATCCATGATTTGTTTTTACAAAGTAGTTGAGAAAAAAAGAAACTAAAGTCGTAAAATTATCTTCTGGAATTGGTTCAAAAACTTCTTTCTCTTTTTTATAAAAAATCAAATCACATGGAGTCAAAGATTCTACTTTTTCAAAAATAATTTTAACCTTCTCGTTTAAAATAGCAGGAACCCATCGTACTTTGAATTGTTCTTTTTTCACGCTCAATAATTGTGGATGATACCCACTCTGTTGTATTATTTTTTTGGAAAAAAGGAAAGTCAAAAAGAGCCCTCGAAGTGAATGAGATAATTGAGTTAACTTATTCGCAGGTATTTTTTCCAACCAATCTATCAAGTCGTTTTCTTTATTGAAAACTAAAATTGATTGTTCTTTCGAATCCCGTAAATTGATTGTTACAAAATCCATTTCATCATCCAAAATAATTTCGATTTCCTCTACGGAATCCACTTCTGGAGTGACGATCTTTTCAATTTCTGTTTTGTTTTTTTTGGAAAACTCTTTAGCGAGCTTGGTATAGACTTTTTCCAAAACAGTTTTAAAATCACCTTGATTATAAAACACAGGTTGCTCTCCCAAAATAGTTAACAAACTCTCTCGACAATCAGGCAAAATTGAGAAATCTAGTTCTTGATAAATTTCTTCGCTCCACTCTTTTCTATTTTTTTCAAGAGAAAATTTTTGTTGTAAATTATTTATTGAGAAAATAGGAACATCCGTTTTTTCATTGTTAGCATAACCTACCTTTTCGAGTTCTTTAAATAAATCAAAGTCATGTAATTGAAAAACGACAAATGGATTTTTATCAATCTCATTGGCGATCAAATACAAAACTGCCGCCATATGCTTACATGGAACTGCATGATCTGGGCAAGAACAATGACCTTCTAAATCATCCCATTCTTCTGGAAAGATATGGATACCTTGGATTTCACAAAGACGATTTAAATTGGGAGGTAATTCTCGATTCAACAATTTGGAAAGAAAAAAAGGATTATCAGTAATCAAACTTAAGATGACTGATTTTTCATTTGCGGTAAATTTTGGGATCGTAAATTTGACTTGATATGGTTGGTAAAGAGAACCTTGAACTTCAGCGGTAATTACATTTTTATCAATTTCAATTTCTTGAGCTAAACCTTTATTTGCATAAGTTTTCCCACGCGGCAATCGGCTAGAGAAGTCGATATTATTAAGGGCGTTGAGCCATTGCTTTCCCCACCAAGTATTGCCATAAGTTTTCCTCATTAAATTTTTAAATATTTTTTTTCAAAAATCAAAAGTAATCAAAATGAAAACACCCGTATATAATTTCTATAAAAAACATTGTGATCTTACCATTTTCTTTTTATCTTCATGGTCTACTTTAGTGGCTCCCACACATCGAATATAACAATACATTTTTTTTACTAAAAATTATTCAAACGGTTACTTGTTCGAAGATTAAATTGATTTTGTTATGTCCGACTTTACTTCCCTACATTCTAAAACTTATAATGAATTTAAAGAGATTGATATTCATGCTTATCAATTGATTGTAGATTTTTATGCCAAGCGTGAAGAAGATATTCAGCGATTAAAATTTCATGAATATTTTGAATTACATTTGGCTTACATCGAAGCATTATTGGAAACTGGACTTTATCAGGATCTGCTAAAAGTGTGCGACGAAACTATCGAAGCAGTCATTCAACATAATATCCAATTTTATCAAGGCGAAGATATTTATCGAAAATTGTTGCTTCGAAAAGCAGCTGCTCATTATAATTTATTGGAGTATCACAAAGCGGAATTTATCTTAAAAGAGTTGATAAAAATAAATCCAAAGGATGGTCATAGCATTCGTTTTTTTCGAAAAAGTCAACTACATCGACCTCCAAGTTTTGTGCAAAATACTCGAAATGTAAGTTTATTGTTATTTCTTTTTACTGCGATGGTGATTTGTTTTGAGATGGCTTATTTTGGTTTTGGAAAACCACAATCGGAGATGGGAATGATTATTGAGATTGCGCGTAATATTGTTTTTCTTAGTGGTTGGATAGTTTTGGTTTTAGGTGATGGAGTATTTCGTTGGAAGGTTTTTAAGGAAACAAAATCATTTGTTAAAACAATACATTTACAAAAAAATCAGAAAACAGAAATTCCAGTTTTTTCTGAAAAATAAAATGCAGATGACATTTCTATCATCTGCATTATAAAGTCTAAACATATTAACTAAAATCGGATTGATTATCTTTTATATTCTCTTAAGTAGACATTATTATGTGTTGCTTTGAGGTATAGATTAGCTCCTCCTCCATTAAGATTTGCTATAATTCTATTTTTTGAAGAAGAGGAACGAGCATTTTTCTTTTTCCGAGTAACAAATTCAGGAAATTCTAAATCTAGATCAGTCAACATTTCACCATGTGATGACTTTAGGTCTACATTCAATCGTGAGCTACTTAGAATACTTACATCTACAAAATTATGAGTTGAAGCTATACTTACATTATTCTTAATCGGGTTAGGAAAAATTGCATTGATATGACCATGAGTAGTTTTTAAATGCAACTCACCTGTAAAGTTTTCAATATCAATATCTCCAAATTTTGCCATTGCCATTAGTTTTACGTCTTGAGGAACTTTAACTTCCAGTTTTATTTCTGTTATAATTCCAATACTTACTTGATCATATTGCACTCCTTCCGCACTTGAGTTGTTCCATCCATTTTTTTTATCCACTCTTAGATAACTTGTCACTCCATCTTTAGTCATGGAAATCATTTTTGGAAGATCACATTCATTTTTCAGAAAGGTTCTAATATTCCAGACATCGTCATACTTTTCAATTTTAATTGTAAATGCATCATCATTTTCTCCATTATTAATTTTCGCAGTTCCAGTAATTGAAATTTCGTTTTTATCCCAAGTGGTAAAATTCACATCAGCTCGATCAAAATTAAAATTAATGCCCTGTCCTAGTTTTGTATTAATAGTCTTTGAAATGTTTTTTTGAGCATAACTAAATGAGGCACATAACAATACACTTACAGAAATCAAAATTGTTCTCATGGTTAAAGATTTTAGTCCTACGATAAATCGTAGTGGGTGAAAAAATGATAGTGTGAGGAAGATGAGTTTGCTTATTGTTTTTTTTAATAGGCCAACTCATTATTTTATTTTGAATGAATTTTATTTCTTTTTTCGTAAATAAATATTCGCATGAGAAGTGTAAAGATCAATCAAAACTCCTCCTCCATTTATTCCTCCTGACATGGAAGAATTGTTACTTGCACAACCTCCACAACCATCAGAGTCTTTATCGTTCTTTACAGTTTTTCCTGTTTTTATATTTCGGTTAATTTCAAAGTCAGTAAACATATCTCCGTGAGAAGATTTCAATTTTAAGTTAGCTTTAGTCGATGATGGCAGCGTCACATCAATCCATCCATGGGAAGATCGAATCGTACTTGGGTTACTTTGATTGACATTCGCAAAAATTGCTTCGACGTCACCGTGAACTGTATTGACAGACATTGGGCCAGTTATATTCTCTAATTTGACATTATTAAAATGTGCTGTTATCTCAATCTCTCCGCTGATATCTTTGATGTTTAGATCATCACCTTGATGAGTACTGTGTTCGTATAAAACAGCTACGCCTTGAGGAATTTTAATCGTGAATCGACCTTTGGAATTTTTCACCACTTGCTCAATCGTCAATTCGTTCCCTTCTTTTACCGCAGAGAGACCAAGTCCGGTATTATCAATAGCTCCATTTCCACTAATCACTCGAAGTCCTGATGCTCGACTATCTTTTTTCTTATGAGTCGAGGCACCTTGAATAACTACTTCCGTTCCATTGTGTCCCACGATGTCAACTTTATTGACCTTATTAATAATGACTTTTCCTCCTGCGCTCATTTTGATTTTATAATCTTGAGCTGATACGGAGATTGATAAAAATAGGATTAAACCTAATCCTGATATTTTGTTTATTAATTTATTCATCTTTTCTTTTTTTATAAAAATTACTATTGTCTTAATATTATTATTGAGTCATTAAATTAACGGCTATTTTACATCATTTTAAATATTCCCATCTGAGCTTCGTCTTTAACTTCAGGAGTTGTTGAATCTTTTTCTATTATTTTTTCAAAGTATTTGACTGCTTGTTTTTCTTTCATATTGATCAAAATTTTGATTAACGATAATTGAATCATTGGATTAGTTTGAACGGCTAGTGATTTGCAAAGAGCTGTTCTAACTTCTGCATTATCACCAAAATGAGATAATGCTTCCATTGCAGCGATTCGCACATTTGTACTTTTGTCGATATTCATTGATTGGATTAATGCTTCGACTATTTCATCATCGGGTTTTAGTTCATAGCTAATATTTACTGCTTTGATTCTTCCGCTAGTGGATTTGTCTTCTAAAAGTTCTAACATTTCAGTTCTCAATCTGACTTCTAAATCAGCGATAGCTATTTCTGTTATTTGTTCTCCACCGCTTAAATTTTTTCCAATAAAAATCCCCATAATTAAAATGGCAGCAGCGGCAGCTATTTGAAATAAAAGTTTACTTTGACCTGAATTTGGTTTTTTTAATGCAACAATATTTGCATCTCCGTCTTTTTGTTGATCAATTTCTTTTTGTAAAAAATGATCGAAGTTGTTTTTTAAATTTGCTGAAGGTTGAAGTTCTTTCGCATCTTCCATTCCCCCGATAACCATTTTCAATTCATCTAAAGTTTGTCGAAGTTCAGCTGAATTCTCCAATTGCTTTTCTACTTCTACTCGTTGCTCTGGTGTGAGAGCATCATCTAAGTAATCAATTAACTTATTTTCTAATTCTTGAAATTCCATGAAAATTATTTTTGGAACTATCCGTAATTCGAATAATAGTTTTATAGTTTATCTATTTTAAAAAAGACGTTACGTAATTCTTTGATTGCTCGGTGAACTTTTACTTTGACCGCTCCTTCCGATGTATTCATTATTTTTGCAACTTGGACATATTTTAATTTTTGAAAACGAGTGAGTACCAAAACTTCTCTTTGTTCAGAACTAAGTTGGGACATCGCTCTTTGTAAGTTTTTTAAATCATCTTGTTTTTCCATTTTATCCGAAACGGAATTGGACATCATCATCACATTAGACACATCTATTTCCTCTGCTACTTTGACTTTATTTTTTTTATAAAAATCCATTCGCACATTTCTGGCAATTTGAAAAATCCAAGATTTGAATTGATGATTTTCATTGAAACTATGTTTGTAACGAATAATTCTTTCAAAAACATTCTGCGTCAAATCCTCACTCAACGATTCATCAAAAGTTAAGCGAACAAAAAAATTATACAACCGACCACTATATCGCTCAAACAGGACAGCTGCTTTCGCAATGTCTCCATTTCGGACTTGTATCATAAGGTGTTCGTCGGTCATCTTTTCGTTCGTTATACTTTTTCTTGAGTGATTCTGGCTTGGTTACTTTGTTATATAGAAAAGGTTATAAAGTTTTTTTTAAATAGGGAAGAAAATACGAGAAGGGGAATAATTTATTATCAATAAATTAGAACATGATTTTTTTACCACATAGAAAATATTGGGTCTCTTTGAAAAAACCTATATTTCTATGTGCTTATGTGGTGGAAAATTTATCGTAGTAATGTAAAAACACCTCCATCTTCCACCACTCTTCCATTTGTCTGAGTGATTCTTACTTGAAAAACATACGCGCCCATAGGTTGAATGACGCCTTTATATTTTCCATTCCAACCTTGATCTACATCTTTAGTTTCAAATAATAATTCGCCCCACCGATTGAAAACTGTGAATTGATAATCTACCGTTTCGCCGAAGATGACGAATGGTTTGAATATTTGATTTATTCCTTGCGGAGCAAATGCATTGGGTACAATAATGCTTGCCAATTGTTCGACACAAGTAGTATTTGAAGAAGATTCGATCGATTCGATTGCACCATTGGGAAGTGTTACATTCGCATTGGCAACTACAAAATAGCAAACATTACTTTCTTCCTGCTTACTAGGATCAACTTCGTCGGAGAAGGAAGTTGTCCCCGCAGGAACGACATCTACGAAAGTTGCTGAACCATTGACTACTCGATAAATAGAATACTCCACGATCTCTGCATTTTCAATATCAAAAGGTGTCCAAGTTAAAAAATTGGAAAAGCCAGGTTGAGGATTTCCGACTAGATGAATTGTACTTCCATAATTTGACTCGACTAAAATATCGCAATCATCCGTTGTTTGAATTTTGTAAAAGACTTTACTTGCGGAAGGATCAGATATTATATCAGTTGAACTATTTCCATTGCCTAGAGGAGTTGGTGAAGGGAAAGAATTTAAAACTGTAAATGTGTTAGCGGCAGCGTTATTTAAATTTTGTAAAATTTCGAACGACTGAATTTCTGCTACAGAACTCCAATTCCAAGTTAGTTCAACAGAATTATCAGATAACACATTTACATTTCTTAAAACTAAATCTCGCATTGGCTCAACCAAATCTGGCATCAGGCAAATTTCATTAGACAAAGTTTCTACGCCCGTTCCGTTTTCAATTGATTTTATAAAAAAACAATAGTTCTCTAATTCACTTGCATTTTCAAAAACATAACTGGTATCGCTTCCCGATATTGTTGCTTGCAAAAATGCTCCACTTCCATCAATATCAACCCAAACTTCTTGGCTTCCAATTCCGTTCGTCCATCCTTCGTATAAGTTCCAGTTGAGAATTATTTTTTGTTCACAAGCAATAACGGACTGTTCCAAAAAAACAGTCGAATGTGAATCATTGAAAATACTTGTATTTCCGCATTCATCAATCGCTAAAATAAAATAGGTTTCTGATTGATCATTTGGAAAGGCAGTATTGTCCACAAAATTTGTGATTCCTCCATAAATGGTATCCAAGGCGATTGTTCCCATCGAGGTATTTCTAAAAATAATGTAAGCAGAAACTTCTGGCGATGCACTTGCTTGCCAGTCAAGTTCGATAGAATTTCCATTGACAGAAATTTTAGTAAGGGGAGCAACTTCTGGTTGTTGATTATCCAAAGTATCTGACTGCAAAACTATTTCACCTGGACAATTAAAATCACTTTGCAAATAATAATACCAAGTGGTTGCTAGTGGATTTGGATGATGAAAAAAATTCTGTCCTTGGTTGCTAACTGTTCCTAGAGGATTAAATGGACCGGTTGGATTTGCACTAAAAAAAATTTCATAATTATTAAATGTGCCACAATTATTTGTAGGAATATCCCAAAAAAGGGTATCGCTTCGTACGCATAAAAAATCAGGAGGTAAGATTTGAGCGGTTGATTTTTGAGATAAAAATAAAACTAGAATAAATGATAGAATAACTTGAAGAAGTTTTTTTGAATGTCGAATATTGAATATCGAATAAGGAACATCAAAGGAACGACCAATCAAATATTGAGGACAAACTTCATTATTCCTTGTTCGATATTCGGTATTCGATATTCCCATTTTGTATTTAATTTTACTCACCGATATATTGTTTAAATTTTTCTTCAAATTTTGCCATTGAAAAAGTATCTCGTAACTCATATTCTAAAACGAAATTTTCGTCAATTTCTTTTCTATAATAAATCAATCCTAATTTTTTTGCATAGAGTTCTTTGCCCTGATATTTTTTTTCCAAATGTCCATCATTAAAATCACTCATCAATTCATTAATTTGAAATTCCACACAATCGTATGATTTATTTTTAAAAGAATATGCTGCATCACCTTTGAATTTTCGATCTCGGGATAATTCGACATATCCATTTGGATATTCTACCGTTGGCATTTTCCATTTTAATTTGGATGGAAAAATTTGAGTAGTATCATTTACTTGAAAAGGGAAACTTACGTTTGCCAAAATTTCCGCTGGATTTTGATTGACATTTCCTAAAGAATCAAATTCATATAAAATATAGTCTTTAATAAAAACTCCATCATCCGTCACCTCAGCATTGAATATTTGACGAGGTGTATAAGTGTTATCATAATATTGTCCCGTCAAAATTGTCTCACCTTCTTTTCTCATTTTTCTAAAATACCAATATTCCACAGGAAGTTGATCATTATTAACTGGATGATATTCGTAAACCATTCCTTCTTCCCATTTTTGCATTGGATAGAAATATTCTGGGAGATAATTTTTACTATCAATTTGACAACTAAAAACAAAAAGAATCATAATCGAAAGTATCCACGTAAAACTTATTTTAATATCTTTTTTTATAAAAAAAATCATATTCCTGACGTATTGGTTTAAAAATGTAAAAATAGTGGAATTTATTTCATGTGAAGTGATAGATTTGCGCCATAATGTCACAAAAGTATCGTTTAATTTACAATGGAATAAAATGTGATGAATAATGTTCAATTCATATCAAGGAACACTTATTTATATTTTATATTTGCCTCCAAACTCATACAACTATTTGTAGTTGTTTTATTTGAAAAAAATATTACCCAATTAACGACTTGGAAAGTCGTTTTACGAAAAAAATAACATGTTTAAATTTATTAAAAAGCTTTTTGGAACTAAGTACGACAAAGATAAATCTTTGTACCAACCGATTGTTGAATTAGTACACGAGGCGGAAGAGAAGTTGACTAATATGAGTCATGATGATTTGAGAAATCGAACAAATGAATTTCGTGCTCGAATTGCAGATCATTTGGCTGGAATTGATGCTGATATCAAATCAATCAAAGAAGAAGCCAATACGACAGAAGATTTCCATCGAAAAGAGGAATTATTCAAAGAGTCTGATGAACTAGTCAAAGAAAGAGATAAGCACTTGGAGGAAGTTTTAAAAGAAATTTTACCTGAAGCTTTCGCCGTAGTTCGAGAGACTGCTCGCCGATTTTCAACTAATGAAACAATTACGGTAACTGCAACAGATCATGATAGAGAAATTGCTGCAAAAAAAGCGCATGTGACCATTCAAGGGGACAAGGCAGTTTACTCAAATTCATGGTTGGCAGCTGGTGGTGAAATCACTTGGAATATGGTTCACTATGATGTGCAATTGATTGGTGGAATGGTTTTGCATGATGGAAAAATTGCGGAGATGCAAACAGGGGAAGGAAAAACTTTAGTAGCTACACTACCTGCATATTTGAATGGATTGAGTAGTCAAGGTGTTCATGTTATTACGGTGAATGATTATTTGGCTCGTCGGGATTGCGAATGGGTAGGACCGATTTTCGAATTTTTATTTTTGACGATTGATTGTATTGATAAATATAAACCTCACTCGGAAGGTCGTGTAGCAGCTTATAATTGTGATATCACTTATGGAACGAATAACGAATTTGGTTTTGATTATTTGAGGGATAATATGGTTCGTTCGCAAGATGAAATGGTGCAGCGGAAGCCACATTATTGTATGGTAGATGAGGTGGATTCAGTTTTGGTCGATGATGCAAGAACGCCTTTGATTATTTCTGGACCAATTCCGCAAGGAGCAGAGGAACAAGAATATATTGCCTTAAAACCTCGGGTGGAAGCCTTGTTGAATGCACAGAAAAAAATTGCTTCATCATATTTAGCAGAAGCTAAAAAATCATTCAAGGACGGAAATATTGGTGTGGAAGAAGGCGAAGGAGGAATGTGTTTATTGAGAGCACATCGAGCATTGCCGAAGTCATCTCCATTAATTAAATTTATTAGTCAAGAAGGAGTGGAAGTTGTTTTGCAAAAAACAGAAAATCACTACATGCAAGAGCAGTCAAAAAGAATGCACTTGGTGGATGATCCTTTGTTGTTTACTATTATTGAAAAAACTCGAAGTGTTGAGTTAACTGAGAAAGGAGCGGAATATTTAGCCAAAGGAAATGAAGATCCTAATTTTTTCATCATGCCTGATATTGCTACAGAAATGATGATGATCGAGGAAAATGAGGAATGGAATGAGCAAGAGAAAATGGATAATAAAACGAAATTGATTTCTGATTTCTCTATCAAATCAAGACGTTTGCACTCGATCAATCAATTACTGAAAGCATATACGATGTTTGAGCGAGATGACGAATATGTAGTCATGGATGGTCAAGTAAAAATCGTCGATGAGCAGACTGGTCGGATGATGGAAGGTCGTCGATATTCTGATGGATTGCACCAAGCTTTGGAAGCAAAAGAGAATGTAAAAGTTGGAGATTTGACTCAAACTTATGCAACAGTAACTTTGCAGAATTACTTTCGAATGTATCACAAGCTTGCTGGTATGACTGGTACAGCCGAAACGGAAGCAGGCGAGTTTTGGGAAATTTATAAATTGGACGTGGTTGTAATTCCTACGAATCGCCCAATCCAAAGAGATGATAAAGAAGATTTAGTTTTTAAAACTGCTCGTGAAAAATACAATGCTGTAATCGAAGAAGTAGTCAGATTGAGTAATGCAGGTCGTCCAGTTTTGGTGGGAACAACTTCGGTAGAAATTTCTGAAAAATTAAGTCGAATGCTTCAAATGCGAGGTATAGATCATAATGTCCTGAATGCCAAACAACATCAACGAGAGGCTGATATTGTTGCAGAAGCTGGAAAGGCAGGGAAAGTAACTTTGGCAACCAATATGGCTGGTCGTGGAACGGACATTAAATTATCTGACGAAGTAAAAGCAGCAGGTGGATTAGCAATTATTGGTACGGAACGACATGATTCTCGACGAGTCGATAGACAGTTGAGAGGTCGGGCAGGTCGTCAAGGAGATCCAGGTAGTTCGCAATTTTATGTTTCATTGGAAGATAATTTGATGCGATTATTCAAGTCTGAACGAATTGCAAAATTGATGGATAAAATGGGGCATCAGGATGGTGAAGTAATTCAACATTCCATGGTTTCCAAATCAATTGAACGAGCTCAGAAAAAAGTGGAAGAGAATAATTTCGGTACTCGAAAAAGATTATTGGATTATGATGATGTAATGAATATTCAACGAGAAGCGATTTACAAAAAACGTTTCAATGCACTTTCAGGAGAGCGGCTTTCTGTAGATTTGAATACGATGTTTATTTCATTGATCGAAAGTTTAGTAGTAGCACATCGAAAAGATGGTAACTTCGAAACATTCCGAAGAGGTTCAATCGAAGTGATGGGAATTGATCCCAAAATGGATGCTATCGATTTTCAAGAAGGAGATGAAGATGATATCATTACTAAAATGTATCATCAATTTTTGGAAATGTATGAGCGTAAAGGTCAGATTCTTTCGGACTTAGTTCTTCCTCAAATCAAACATGTTTACGAAACAGAAAAACATAAATATAAACGGATTTCTTTACCATTTACAGATGGTGTTTCGAGAGTACTTCCTGCTGCTGCCGATTTAGAAAGTGCAGTAAAATCTGAAGGGAAAACGATCATGCGAGATATTGAGAAAGTGGTAGCGCTTTCAATTATTGATGAAGAGTGGAAAGAACATTTACGTTCAATGGATGAGTTGAAAGACTCTTCTCAAGCAGCTTCGTTTGAGCAAAAAGATCCTTTGGTCGTTTATAAAATGGAAGCTTTTAATTTGTTCGAACAATTAATTTACAGAGTGAATGAGCAAGTAACTTCGTACTTAGTAAAAGGTTCTGTGATCTTACGAGATGGAACAAAAGTAGAAGAAGCTCGAACTCAGAAAACTGATATGAGTAAAACTTCTACCAACAAAGATCCAAATGCATTAGCTAAAGCTGCTGCTGCTGGCGCAGGTCGTGGAAGACAAAAAGTAGAGACATTCAAAAGAGATGTTCCAAAAGTAGGGCGAAATGAAAAGTGCCCTTGTGGAAGTGGTAAAAAATATAAACAATGCCACGGAGCTTAAAAATATGTCTTATCCTGAAATAGCGCTGCAGGATAAGTGGATAAAATTTAAAAAATTAACTGAGTACTAAATCATTTTAGTACTCAGTTTTTTTATTGGTCTTCACTTCATTTTGACAATCAATGCGCACTACTTAACAGACTCTTATTTAAATCGATTAGCATTGAATCCCATAGAAACTCCAAATCGATGTCCATCTTTATTTGGGATAAAAAATGCATTGACTGGAATATTCAAACGGCCAGATTTAAAAGTTTTCCCACCTGCGAAAATAAACCCCGAAGCAAAAGCAATATCGCCACGACTATCTAATCTACTTTCAATTTCATAAGGATTATCTTCATCTGGATTTTGAGCAAACCATTCATTTTCCAAGTGCCAAACATTTTCATTATCATAATATCCATCTGCTTTTTTTAAACCATAAAAAACAGGCCCAAAAGCAAATTCCCAACCAGTTCGATTACTTCTCATTCCATTTAAAATAGAAATACTTGGAATAAATTTCCCTTGATCCAAACCCGTAACGATTGGAATAAATTCGAAGAGTGCTTGAAAATCCCCTTGGTTCAAATACTTCACCTCAAACTGATATCCAAATTGAAACATCAAAGGAATTGCATCAAATCCTCCCACATTTTTGGGGTCAGAGTAAATACTACTTAGCTTACCTGTAAACGCTGTAAATCCCATTCTTGGACCACTCAAATTCAATTGATCTACTTCTGGAAAATTAACCGCACTTTCGTAGTCAAACTTTTTGGTGAGTTTATTAATGAGATTTTCATCAATAGTTTCTTCAAACATTTTTTTGACGGTGAGGGAAATCATAGTTTGAATTTGACCTCGCAAATTTAAAAATTCCATCACCTGAGTTTTTTCAATACTTTGACTTCCGACATCAATCATTCGTAAAGTAACCACAATCGTTTCTCCTAAAACCTCCGCACTTCCTGTGAGCATCTTGTCTGTTTTAAGAATTTTTCCTGCTTCGACCATACAAATTTTACCATAACATTTATCAATGGCAAATTCATTTTTTTCAATAACATAATCAACATCGTACCTGTCCATGACTTGAAAACGATCTAATTTACTCAACTCTGTCCGAGCAATATTTCCTAACTGGCTTGGTTCTAAAGTCAAACCTTTTGAGTCAATATTGAGAACTGCAATAACTGGCAGGTTGGATAAGTCTTGAGCAAGAGTTGTTGAAATAGATACTACAGAAATTAAAATAATAGCAAATAGTTGAATTAAGGATTTCATGTTTTGATATTTTTTATGAAAAAATAAAAACGGTTGGAAAGCTAAAATTGCTTAAACCATTTCGTTTTGATAAAACAAATATCCATGTTAGGAAACGTGACATTGAATCGAATTTTACAAAAAATACATTTAATTTTATTTTATATGACTTTCGACACTAATCAATAAAGAAACTATCTTAAAATAGTAAGTCAGGTTTCCAAACCCGATTAAAATCAAAAAGCAGGAGACGATCTTAGGTAGAATTTAATTAGGGTTTGGAAATCTAGATTACAGACTAACATCAGTTAATTGATAATATACTTTTCGATTTTTCGTCTTTTTATTGAATCTATTTCAATAAATCGCCAAGAACTGTTTATTTTGGATTTTTGAAAATGAGTTTTACTAAAACCCACTTATGGATACTTATCAGGAAAAATCAAATTGGAAAATTTATCTCGCAATTATGGGAGTTCTAATTTTGACTGCATCATTGATTTATACAACCTCTGTTGCCAATAAATTAGCAGAAGAAGAACGTAAGAAAGTAGAAGTTTGGGTAGAAGCAATCAATAACGTCTATAGTGAAGAGGAGGAAGATATGCAAGCTGATTTTTCTTTTGAATTAAAAATCATCGCAAATAATACTACAATCCCATTGATACTAGTTGAAGATTCTGGAATCATTCAAATGTCTCGGAATTATGGAGAGACAAAGGAAGCAGACAATGAATTTATTAAAAAAAGACTAGCTGAGTTAAAGTTAAATGGTTATCCACCTGTTTCTGGAGGAGAAGGAAACTTGGTTTATTATGAAGATTCGACTACTCTCAAAATGCTTACCTATTTCCCCTTTATTCAATTGGCATTGATTGGCGCATTTGTCGCTTTTGGATATTTCAGTTTTAGCTCAGCAAGACGATCAGAACAGAATCAAGTTTGGGTGGGAATGGCAAAAGAAACTGCTCATCAATTAGGAACGCCGATTACAGCTATCGTTGCATGGATTGAACACTTGCGAATGATACATGAAGGGAATGAAGAGACCGCTGAAATTTTGGATGAATTAAATAATGATGTAAGTCGATTGAATTTGATTGCCGATCGTTTTTCAAAAATTGGTGCTATCCCTGAATTGAAAAAAACAAATATTTATGAAGAGTTAGAAAATATGAAAAACTACATGCAACGTCGAGCTCCTCGGAAGATGGTTTTTGAATTTCCGGGTTTAGAAAAAGAACCACTCTATGCTCAACTCAATGCTCCACTTTTTAATTGGGTAACGGAGAATTTATTGCGAAATGCGCTTGATGCAATGGGAGGAAAAGGGAAAATCTCAGCAAGAGTTACCGAAGAAAAAGACTTAATAATTATTGATATTTCAGATACCGGAAAAGGAATTCCATCCAATAAATTAAAAACAGTTTTCAAACCTGGATATTCCACTAAAAAAAGAGGTTGGGGACTAGGTCTTTCGTTGGCCAAACGGATCATCGAAAGTTATCACTCTGGCAAGATTTTTGTAAAAAAATCACAAATAGACGAGGGAACAACCTTCAGCATAAAACTCCCCAAAAGTTAACCAATTAGTGGAAAAATCTTTAAATAAAAATCCTATCAAAGTTACCACCCAACGTTATAAAATAATTTGGGTCTTTTCTATTTTATCATTTCTCGGAATTTCATTTCCTACTCAAGCATTTTCATTCGATCTTTTTGATCTAAAAATTACGGTCATAGATGCTAAAACTGGTGAACCTTTAATTGGCGCAACTGTCGCTACCGATGACTTAGGATTTTCAGGAACGACAGATATTGATGGAAAAATTACATTGAATGGAATTGGACATTTAGAAATGGTAAATTTTTCCTATATCGGTTACGAAGACTTGAGTATTCCATTTAATCGAATTCGATCCATGAAAGGCAATATCAAAATGGTCGAAGCACAAAATATCATTACAGAAGTAAAAGTGTACGGTCGACGAGATGTGGCGAAGGAAGAAATACCAATGATGATTGATCGGATATCAAAAGAGAGTATTGCTTTTAGTAATTCTCAAACCTCTGCAGATGTCTTGGGAAATCATGCAGAAGTTTTTATTCAAAAATCTCAAATGGGTGGAGGAAGTCCAATCATTCGAGGTTTTGAGGCCAACAAAGTTTTATTAGTCGTTGATGGGGTGCGAATGAATAATGCTATTTATCGAGAAGGGCATATTCAAAATTCGATTACTTTAGACAATTCTATTTTGGAACAAGCAGAAGTAATTTATGGACCAAGTTCATTGATTTATGGAAGTGATGCTTTGGGTGGAGTGGTTCATTTTCGAACACGTGATCCAAAAGTATTGTTCAATTATGATAAATCTTATGAATTAAAAACAAATGCTAATATTAGATTTTCTACTGCTAATTTAGAAAAATCTGCTCATATAGATTTTGATTATGCTACGCAAAAATGGGGTTCAGTAACGAGTATCACTTATGTAAATTATGAAGACTTACGAGCAGGTGCTAATAGACCTGATGAATATCCCGATTTTGGAAAAAGAGAATATTATGTTTTGAGATTAGAAAATGTAGATCAATGGAGAAAGAACTCTGACCCAAATATTCAAAGAGGAACAGGTTATAGTCAATTGGATTTTTTACAAAAAATAAAATTCCAACCTTCTGAAAAATTGTACTATGTTTTTAACATGCAATACTCAACCTCAAGTGATGTTCCTCGATATGATATGTTGAATGATACATTAAGTGCAGCCAATGATTTGAAATGGGCAGAATGGTATTATGGACCTCAAAACCGATTTCTAGGTTCATTGAAGATTAAGAGTTTAAAGTCAACAGCACTTTATGATAAGACAACAATTATTGGAGCATATCAGCGAATTGATGAGGATCGGTTTAAACGAAAATTTTATAGTAGTCACCGAACATTTAATGCAGAGGATGTTCACGTTTTTTCTTTTACGACTGATTGGGCAAAAGGATTAGGTAAAAATAAACAACATCTTTTTTCCTACGGGATTGATTTAGCATATAATAAAGTTTATTCAAAAGCAGGAAATATTAATGTCAGAACTAATGCGGTCAATGATAAAGAATTTACTCGTTACCCAAGTGATTTTTCAACAATGGGTACAGGTGGAGCCTATTTAAATTATAGATGGAGAAATCGAGATTCAACCATCAATTTTACAATGGGTGCAAGATATTCATATGTTGAACTTTTTGCGAAATACAAGGAGGATGACTTAATTGAATGGCCAGCATCTTTTGTCTCAGATGGAGTGAGTACTCAAAATGATGAATTTACTTATGCTTCGGGACTGACTATTAATACTAAGAATGGATTTCAATTACACTTATTAGGAGGTACTGCTTTTAGGTCTCCCAACATAAATGACTTTGCAATTAATCGGGTAAAAGACAGAAATATTTTAGTTCCTAATGTGGAATTAATTCCAGAGAAAGCATTGAATGGAGAAATTACCCTTGGAAAAACTTTTGGTAAAAGAGCTGAAACGGGAAAGTATAAAATAAGTGCAACAGGATTCTACACTTATTTGCAAGATGCGATTATTCGATCCAATGCTGATTTCTTTGGGGATTCGACACTAGTGGCAGAAGGGGAAATTCAAAATGTGCAAAAAAATATCAATGCAAATACTGCTTATGTAACAGGTTTTTCTGGAAATATCGTTTTTGAGTTTAATAAAAATTGGAAACTTAATTCTAGTATTAATTTTGTTAAAGGTAGAAGTGTTATTGATAGTTTGGAACAACCATTAGCACATATTCCACCAATGTATGGAAAAACAAGTTTGTCTTTTCAGACGGATAAAATTAAACTAGAAGGTGTGGTTAGATTTAATGATGCAAAACCATTGAGTGAGTATGGACCATCTGGTTCTTCTGATAATGATGATGAGGCAATTCCAGGAGTTGGAACTTTAGGATGGACAACTTATAATTTTTATTCTTCGTATAGGTTCAATGATCGACTGACACTTAACTTCGCAGTTGAAAATATTTTGGATACACATTATCGTCCGTTTGCTTCAGGAGTGAGTGCAGCAGGAAGAAATTTTATCGTTTCGATGAGAGGGAGTTTTTAATCCACGTATTTTTCCACCATCAATTGCAATACCCAAACCTCAAAATCTCAAACCCAATCTCACTTATATTTTTTTCAACATTTCTTTTACAATTAAACTCATCTTTGGCTGTACTTCATTAGCTAATTGAATCACCTCTTCGACAGTCGTTTCAGTTATTTCTTCTATTGGAAAACATTTGTTTGAAACGATTGATAAAACAAAAACAGGCAAGTTCATATGTCGAGCAACAAGCACTTCAGGAACAGTTGACATTCCGACCAAGTCTCCACCAATTCGATGAAGGTATTGATATTCTGCAGGCGTTTCTAAATTTGGCCCTTGGAGAGCAACATAGATTCCTTCATGGGCAGTAATATTATGTTGTTTCGCAATTTCAAGAGCCATTTCATTTAATTTTCGATCATAAGTTTTGAGCATGTCGGGAAATCGAGGGCCGAGTCTTTCGTCATTATTTCCTCGAAGTGGATTTTCAGGTTGGAGGTTGATATGATCTTTTATAAAAACAATATCTCCAGCATTATAATCTGCATTCGTACTTCCAGAGACATTCGAAATAATAAGTTTTTTGATATTTAAAAATTTTAAAACTCGAACTGGAAAAGTAACCTGCTGCATTGAGTAACCTTCATAAAAATGAAAACGACCTGCCATGGCAATAATATTTCTACCAGCCAATTTTCCAAAAATCAATTTGCTTTTATGACTTTGAACTGTTGAAATTGGAAAGTGAGGAATATCAGCATACGGCATTTCAAAAACCACTTCGATTTCATCTGTGAGTTGTCCGAGTCCTGTTCCTAAAATAATTCCAAACTCAGGTTGGAAGTTAGTTTTGGAGCGAATGAATTGAACGGTTTCTTGAATTTGATCGTAAAGCATTATTTTATTTTAAAAGGATTTAGGAATCAGGTCATCCAACTAAGGCGGACTGTCAAGAGCCAAGGGCTTATTGTTTTCTACAAATTGATGGAATAAAAAAATGAGAAAATAATTGTTCACAAAAGTAATTACAGCTATTTATTTTTTGTTAAAAAGTTTTAATTTTTTTAAAGAGTCAGATTGTTTCTTGTTTTCTCAAAAAACTATATTGTAATAGTCAAACTCTGAGAAGTAAAAAAGTAGGACTCTTGGCAGTCCGCCTTATGTGGAGGACTTCACACTTGACTCCTACTTAGATTTGCACAGTATAATAAAAACTATTATATTTGCGACACTTAAGAAAAAGAGACTCAACGGAAGAGGGAACAAAAGTTCCCTCTTTTTATTTTTAAGGAGTCATTAAAATTTTGTTTTCAAAAATATAGTACTTGTGGTCGAAAGAAAAATAGAACAGCTATTATTAACGAAATTTGAAGAAGAAGAATATTCAGATTGCTATATTATTGAGATATTGCAAAACAATATAAAACTTCAAATTTTTTTAGATAGTGACTCGAATATGGATTTTACAAAGTGTAGAAAAATCAGTCGCTATCTTGAAGAACACATTGATGAAAATCAATGGTTGGGAGAGAAGTACATTCTAGAGGTTTCTTCTCCAGGAGATCGACCATTGAAATTTCCAAGACAATACAAAAAGAACCTTGGCCGTACAGTAGAAGTTCTCACCAATGAGGATGAAAAAATCAATGGCGAAATAATCGAGGTAAATGAGGAAGGGATTGTGGTGGAATATAAGGTTCGAATCAAAGAAGGAAAAAAGAAGCGAACTGAGATGATGCAAACACCAATTGCATTCGACAATATTAAAAAAGCAAAAATTAGATTTTCATTTTCAAAATAATGTTTTTATAAAACAGGATTTTATAAAAATCATAAATAAAATAAGTAAATGTTATTACAAGATATTTTTTCGGAATTCAAATCGAACAAAAGTATTGACCTCCCAACGATGGTTAGAGTTTTGGAAGATGTATTCCGAACATTAATTAAAAAGAAATATGGATCAGATGAAAACTTTGATGTAATTGTAAATGCTCAAAAAGGGGATTTGGAGTTATGGAGAGTTAGAGAAATTGTGCCAGATGGTGAGGTGACAGATGATCGTGCGCAAGTTTCGATTTCAGAAGCATTAGCAATTGATGATGATTATGAGATTGGAGAGGAATGTTATGAGCAACTATTCTTAGCAGATTTTGGTCGAAGAGCAATTATGGCAGCTCGTCAAACACTGATTTCTAGAATTATGGAATTGGAAAAAGACGAAATGTACAAAGCGTATGTGGAGCGAGTAGGTGAATTGATTGTAGGTGAAGTTCACCAAATTTTGAAAAGAGAATTATTGATTTTGGATGATGTAACTGGAACGGAATTAGTAATGCCTCGAAATGAAATGATTAAGGGTGATTTTTTCCGTAAGGGAGATATGGTGAGAGGAATCATTCGGAAAGTGGAAATGAAAAATAATAACCCAGTTGTTATTATTTCAAGAACAGATGGCTTATTTTTAGAAAAACTATTAGAACAAGAAGTTCCTGAAATCGAAGATGGATTAATTGTAGTAAAAAATATTGTGAGAATGCCAGGTGAGAGAGCAAAGGTAGCAGTAGAATCTTACGATGATAGAATTGATCCAGTTGGGGCTTGTGTAGGAATGAAAGGTTCTAGAATTCATGGGATCGTTCGTGAGTTGAAAAATGAGAATATTGATATTGTAAACTTTACCAACAATGTCCAGTTATTTATTCAACGTGCATTGACTCCAGCAAAAGTGAGTAGTATCGCATTGGATGAAGAGAAAAAGAGAGCTTCAGTCTATCTTGATCCAGATCAAGTTTCATTGGCGATTGGAAAAGGTGGAACAAATATTAAATTAGCAAGCCGATTGACAGGCTTTGAAATTGATGTATTCAGAAATACAGATGAAATGGAAATCGACGATGTTGATTTGGATGAATTTAAAGATGAGTTAGATGCATGGGTAGTTGATACCCTGAAAAATATTGGATGTGATTCTGCAAGAAGTGTACTTAAATTGAGTCGAAGTGAGTTATTGAGAAGAACAGATTTAGAAGAAGAAACGGTTGATGAAATATTGAAAGTATTGCGAGCAGAATTTGCTGAAGAGGAAGAATAGGATTTTTGATTCGTAGAAAAAGTAGTCTGTTTTTTAGAAAAAATAAAAATTAGACTACTTTTTCTAAAAATCAAATATAAAATAGGTTGTATTTATTTGCCTCAGGTACTTGATTATCAATAGTTTTACAGTACCTTTGTGCTCAATTTGAACCATTTTTGGTTATATTTTGTAACTTTTATATAAAAGTTTTTTTATGAGAATTTTTAATTTATTTTTTCAATAAAACTTATTGATACATGTAAACTTAAAATAACTTATTGCGGAAAGCTTTTGTATATCTTTTTTTTAATAAAAGCCGCCACAGGATTTAAAAATTACGAATGGCAAAACGTTTAGTAAAGATAGCAAAGGAATTAAATGTAGGTACCACTACCATTGTTGACTATTTGAACAACAATGGTTTT
>JBGCFD010000177.1:0-5232 GCA_045106765.1 Saprospiraceae bacterium
TGCTAAATCTTGATAAATAATTCCTGCAGGTAAATAAGTGTAATATCCCATCACATCCCAACTCAAAGTTGCACCACCACCTTTATTATTCCAACTTGGATAAAGGACGACCAAGGAAAATATAAAAGTGCAACTAAAAAAATAAGCGAGGAGTGATTTTTTATGATTCATAGAAATTGAGACGGTTCGTTTAGTTTTTTTGGAAAAATGAGGACCTATTTTTAAAATGTAAAGATGCTAAAAATAATAATGATTCTTAATTTGAATTAATCTTGAAGATTGTTTTTCTCAAAGAATAATCTTTTGGCGGTTTACTTGACATTGTCTATTTTTGTGCGTTTAAAAAACTTAAAAATTGATTTTTGACTTTCTAAAAATAATTTAAATGATTTTGTGGATTAGACAACAAGTTTATTTTATAGTTGTCATTAACATTATCAATTAAACATAAGTATCAGACACACGAATTTTAAAAAAACAATATTAATACATCGATGAAAAAATTAAATATTATCATAGGATTGTTGCTTTTGAGCAACTTTATTTTTGCTCAGCCTGATCGATGGCAACAAGCAATAGATTATAAAATGGACATTGATTTCAATGTCAAGAAACATCAATTCAAAGGCAAACAAACTGCGGTTTATACCAATAATTCACCTGATGATTTGAATCAAGTTTTTTATCATTTGTATTTTAATGCATTTCAACCTGGAAGTATGATGGATGTTCGTTCGAGAACTATTTCAGATGCGGACTCGCGGGTGGGAGATCGGATAGCAGGATTGAGTGAAGACCAAATCGGTTACCACAAAATCAAATCACTCAAACATAATGGTAAAAAAGTTAAGTATGAAGTAGTTGGAACTATCTTGGAAGTAAAATTAAATGAGCCAATCAAAGCAAATAGTTCAGCGACTTTTGAGATGGAATTTGAATCGCAAGTGCCAGTTCAAGTTCGACGATCAGGAAGAAATAACAAAGAAGGAATCGACTACTCGATGTCACAATGGTATCCTAAAATGTGCGAATATGATTATCAAGGTTGGCATGCGAATCCATACATCGCTCGTGAGTTCTATGGAATTTGGGGAGATTTCGAAGTGAACATTTCGATTGATCGAAGTTTCGTAGTTGCTGCAACTGGATTTTTAGAAAACTGGGGAAACATCGGTGCTGGTTATCAACCTGATGGAGTAGCAGCAAAACCGGCAAAAGGTGAAAAGTTGACTTGGAGTTTTAAAGCGAAGAATGTTCATGATTTTGTATGGGCTGCAGATCCAGATTATAAGCATGTCAAATCAGTTCGACCTGATGGATTGACGGTTCATTACTTTTATATTGATAGTGATCAGACGAATGTAAATTGGCCAATGTTGCCAAAAACGATGGATCGAGCTTTTGATTTTATCAATAAGAAGTATGGAGAATATCCATACAAACAATATTCATTTATTCAAGGAGGAGATGGAGGAATGGAATATCCGCAAGCAACTTTGATTACTGGACATCGAAACTTTAGAAGTTTAGTCGGAGTATCAATTCACGAGTTGATGCATAGTTGGTATCAAATGGCATTGGGAACGAATGAAAGTTTATATGGATGGATGGACGAAGGATTTACAAGTTATGCTTCCGCAGAAGTAATGAATTTTTTAGCTGCTGAAGGTTTACTTCCAGGTACTGAATCTAAAGGAATAGAAGATATCCATAAAGGAGATTATATCGGTTATGCCAATATTGTGGCGAGTGGGATTGAAGAAGCATTGTCAACACATGCAGATCATTTTAATACAAATTATGCTTATAGTATTGCATCATATGTTAAAGGATCTGTATTTTTACATCAGTTGCAAGGAATTATTGGTAAAGAAGCTTTTGATAAAGGGATGTTGACTTATTACGATACTTGGAAATTTAAGCATCCAAATGCGAATGACTTTATTAGAGTAATGGAAAAGGAATCAGGTATCGAATTAGATTGGTATCGAGAATATTGGGTGAACTCAACTCATACAATTGATTATGCTGTTCAGAAAGTAGAAAAAGCTGGAAGAAAAACAACTAAAATTACATTAGAAAAAGTAGGTCGAATGCCGATGGCTTTAGATGTATTAATTATTCACGACGGTGGCAAACAAATGATCGCTCACATTCCTTTGCAAATGATGCGTGGTGCAAAAAGCCAAGACAGCATGATTATGAAAAAGGGTAGAGACTTCGAAGTAATGGAAGATTGGCCTTGGGTAAATCCGACTTATGAATTTGAAATTCCTTGCAAGTTAAAAGAAGTAGAGCAGGTTATCATTGACCCAACTTGGAGAATGGCTGACATTGAGAGAGGGAATAATGAGTGGCAACAAAATTAATCAGATAAACCCTGACTAGTATTTTGTTATTTAGTTTTGGAAAATAGGATTATTCTTGAAAAGGAATAATCCTATTTTTTTGATTTTTATAATATAAGTGATTAAAAAATCATTTATATTGCATCATGAAATTGAAATCTCCAGAAAAAGAAGAACTTATCTACCAAACAGTTTTGGATATTACTATGGAAAAAGGACTGTCTGGTTTGAAAATATCTGAGATTGCTCGTCAGGCTGGTTTAGCACATGGTACAGTTTATATTTATTTTAAAAATAAGAAAGTGCTAATCAATGAATTGTATAAAAAGGCAAAACGAAAAGCATCTAATAATATATTGGATAGCACAGATTTAGAAGGAGATTATCGAGTTACATTAAAACTTATATGGGAAAATTATTTATCGTATTTAATTGATAATCAGAGAGCAACGAATTTCTTAATGCAATGTGTGCAAAGTCCTTTTTTGGAAAAAGAAAGCTTAAAAATTGGTGATGACTTCTTAATGCATCTAAATTTATTTTTTGAAAAAGGAAAAAAAGATAGACAAATCAAAAACTTGAATAATGAATTAATCATTAGCGTGATAATTGGATTGGCTAAGGAAATCGTGCGAAAAGTAAATGAGAAAACTTTGAAAATATCTGATGAATTAATTGAAGATAGTTTTGAATTATGTTGGAATGCAATCAGGCGATGATTTTTTTTGACCCATAAATGACTTTTTAATCACTTATGGGTTGTAGAATGAATAATAAGGCTAAAAAATATCTTTTAAAAATTTTAAATAACAAGACATTTACATTATGAAAAAAGTAGTATTAATTACAGGTACTTCTACAGGCTTAGGTCTTTCTACCGCAATCCTTTTTGCAAAAAAAGGTTTTAAAGTTTATGCCTCTATGCGGAATTTAGCAAAGCAGGATTTGCTTTTGGATGCCGCAAAAGATGCTAATCTAAAAATTCAAATAGAACAACTTGATGTAACCGATTCTTCGAGTATTGAAAGGTGTGTTGGGAAAATAATGGAAGCAGAAGGAAAAATTGACATTTTAGTTAATAATGCAGGCGCAGGATTTGTACGAACAACTGAGCAAGCTACTGAGGAAGAAATTCTTTGGGTGACAGATGTTAATTATCATGGCGTTGTTCGATGTAGCAAAGCAGTTATTCCTCATATGAGAAAAGCACGAAGTGGGCATATCATTAATATAACATCGGTTGGTGGATTGGTTGGACAACCATTTAATGAATTATATTGTGCTGCAAAATTTGCAGTTGAAGGATACACAGAAGGCTTAGCTTGTTATTTGACTAAGCCTTTTGGAATTAAGTTTAGTTTGGTTGAACCAGGAGGAATTAGTTCGGATTTTGCGAAGTCAGTTATGACTCATGTTGGAAAAACGGGAGGAATGTTGGAAGATGAATATTTACCGATTTTACAAAAATATATTGGTGGAGCACAACAACGAGCAGCAAGTGGTGAAACTAGTATTTATCAAACATCAGAAGAGGTAGCAGAAGTTGTTTTAGAAGTAGCGGAAAATGAAAACCCTCCTTTGCGAACTCGAACTTCAAAGTGGGGTAATGAATTTTGTCATTTAAAAACGGCGGGTGATCCAGATGGGACGAAATTGGTGAATGATGTAATCGAGCGGTTTTTATAAAAAATAAAAGGCGAAGTTTTTACCTCGCCTTTAATTAACCCGACTGTTTTTGACTGTTTTATTTTTTTTGATTTGCTAGGAAAATTTGAACTACCATTTAAATTAAACCATTTAACCAAAAAACTTTAAGTGCAAATCTAGAAAAATAAAACTTTTAGTATCACTAAACAGTATTTCAAAGGTAGTGTAAAACTTACACAAAGTATAATTTGTGCAAATAAAAATATACTTGTATTTATAAAGTTATTTCATTTTTTATAAATTAAAATTATATATGTTATTTTTGTTACTTTGTAAGTGTCTTGATTATAAGTGTTTTAGATGTTGAAAGTTCTTTTAATTATTGATTCTATTTTTATTTTTTCATAGAGAAAAAGAATAAAAATTTTTATAAAATTACTATTCTAAACTTTTAAGTTTAGAATGTAGAAGTAGTAAGAATAATATTTCACTAAAAATAAAAAGGCAAAATAATGTTTTAATTAATGAGGTAGTTCATATTTTTTCAAACGATAACTTGGAAAAAGTTAGTGTGAATAAAACACTTTAATCAAAAAAAGTAAATTAGATGAGACAAAAGTTCTTTTTGATATTGTTGTTTTTTCAAGCAGGAATGGCGAATACTTTTTCTCAAAAAGTAGTTATCGAAAATTTGAAATTAAATATCGCTTATTCTTATTTAGATAACCCGATGAACATTATTATAGAAGGAATACCTTGCAATGAGATATTTGTCTCAGTCAATAATGGCGAAATGAAATCGATATTGAAATAAAGTAAAAGCAAAAAGCCTTTTCAAATTTTATTTTGAAAAGGCTTTTTATTTCATGTGAATATATTGTTATAAATCACGGTTTACCATCAAGCGATACGCTCCAAAAAGAAATAAGGCGGTATAAATCGTAACAGTAATCATTGCTTCACCTGAAGTTAAAAATGGGTTAAAGTCCATTTCACGAATCATATCATTGGCAATATCTGGGAAGGGAATTGGGGTCAAATCTTCTATTGCATTAACTGGGTAGAAAAGAACGGTTCGAGATTCTAAATAATACATATGAATACCTCGAAGAACTTGTACTAAAAAACCACCATAAGCTAGAAAAATGAATACGTCAAAACCTGTACGTCGGACCAACATGCCAAAAAACAAGCCAAGGGACATATATCCAAATCTCATTAAAAAGTAACGTGGAAT
>JBGCFD010000178.1:0-34150 GCA_045106765.1 Saprospiraceae bacterium
CAGAAACTATCGGTCTATAACTCCGTGGCTCCTCCGGTTGAATAAGATGAATTCACCCCTCATGATGCAATGGCGAAACGCCACCGCCAACGTGAGGCAGGGATTAATTGGCCGAATGGCCTTTATTAATTCCTGCCTAACTTGTAAATATACGTAACAGTTGCGTATATATCCCTTATATATTTTTTAAAATAATTCCCGCGCCTGAATTATAACCTATTGATAATAAGATGTTTATGTAGCAACAGGGTAGCAAAGTAGACATCATATTATAAAAATTTATAGGTTAAAACGTATATTTTTAATTCAACTTTATTTTCGCTTTATTTCTTTCATCATATCTAATGGACTTCTTAGTTTTTTCAAAGCTTTTGAAGATATATGCAAATATTTCTCAGTCGTCTTTATCGATCCGTGGCCAAGAGCTTCTTGTAATAGTGCGGTACTAAAACCATTTTCAATACAATGTGTGGCATAACTATGTCTGAGTGTATGCACCGTACCGTAAGCAAAAACTTTTGAAGTTTCTAGTGCCTTTCGGAAGATTCTTTGAACGCTACTCTTTGAATATTGTCCACCTGATTGTCCTTCTATCAACCAATAATCAGGTCTATATTCTTTTTTGTATGTTGCCAAATAAGGAACGACCTCTTCTGCTAAGGTAACAAATCTATCCTTTTTTCCTTTCCCATCTTTAATGAAAATTACCCTTCTTTTTAGAGAGATATCTCTTACTCTTATATTAATTAACTCACTTAATCGCAAACCTGCAGAGTAGATGAGCAACAATACTAGTTTGTGTTTTAAGTTTTCTGGCGCCTCTACTAATTGTATCACTTCTTCTTGCGAAAACACATTAGGCAAATGTTTAGGTTTTTTAGGCCTAGGTATATCTATCTTTGTGGGTGGAAGTTTTAGTACTTTCTCCCAGTAAGCTTTTACTGAATTAATGATTGAATTTTGTGTAGAAACAGATACCTTCTTAAATTTTATTTGATGTAAAATATATTTTTGAACTTGCTCTTTAGAAATTTTTTCAGGCTCCACTTTTTTATAAAAAAGAAAAATAGCAGCAAGATGAGTTTGATAAGATTTGATCGTCGAGTGACTTAAGCGAACCAAAGTCATTTGGTCTACTAATTTAAAAATCGCAGATCTTTGAGACTCAATTAATCTATCAAATACTTTTGCTTTTACCTTTTTGACATTATCTTTTTTCTTCGATTGAAAAGTATACTCTTCAGGTATATTAGACTTTATTGAAAAATCGAATTGAATATTTTTTAATCCAATATGCTTTTTTAAATAACGATAACTTTGTTTTACATTAGGTATTTCCCAATGTACCGCACCAGGTTGCCATTTTCTTCCATTGATATTATTTATCACTAGAACCCATCCTTTCTTATCTACAGGTACATATGCTTTTAACCAGGCTGAGTCCTTTTCTTGAATAATTACTTTTTCACCAACTACCTTCTTTTTAGTTGTATTATCAACTTGAAAAGTGGCAAAACTGACCTCCGATAATTTACGCTCAATAATATTTGCTTCAGTCTTTGCCATAGGTTTATTTTTTCCTACATACTTTAAGGCTGCTTCTCCAAATCCTAACTTTAATTGTTCGAATGATTCTTTAGAATAGGGTAGATGCCAACACCTTTTGGTTTGACTCCACCTCCTATGTGGAATGGATTTAATGATCGAAATAAAATTATCACTCCGATCGAATTGAACTTTTATACGAGTTTCTCCTCGATGGATAATTTTAGACAATTGAATGAAGTTAGAGAGAACTTTTTTCATAAAGCGTATATTTAATACCTTTAAAATAAGAATTATAATCAGTTTTTAAAATTGCTTCTTATCTTTTCTCAAAAGATTATCCATTTCCTATGGCTCGTACATATTTTTTTCTCTTCTTAGCTAGTAAATTATGCTTCCTAAGAATGTCAAAAAACCTTTGTTCTCCAAATCAACTGTCAAAGAATAAAAGCGGACTCTTTGCTGAGCAGTTTCCGGGTTTTTTATGACAAAACAACAAACGGTTTTATTATACTTAACATAACAAAATTTATCGGCTTTAATGTATCGTCCTAAAATAGGTTGACACTTAATTTATAAGGGTATGTTTCTAAGCTCGGACAGTACTGATAATCAAGGAGTTACGTTTTCGTTCATAAAAGTATTGAATATCAATGTGTTAGGTGATTTGGGCTGTTAATATTTAGAATAAAAGTGTCCGAGCTTAGAAACATGCCCTTTATAAATAAAAGGAGATTTACAATCAGTTAGCATATTTTTATTTACTATATTTATCTAGCTACAACTAAAATTATACTCGCAGTATAAATCAAAAATTCTAATCACTATATCGCTATTAAAAATATTAATCAATGGCAGAACTTAAAAAGTGAACTAGATAGAAAAGAATGAAAATAACAGAATACTTAACTTCAGTTAATTAACACCACTTTGCTTTAAACAAAAGCAATTGCCAAGCGTTTAAATTCGAATCTGATTACCCATACTTTAGTCTTTTTCTTGATTAAAAAAAAGATAACTTCGATATATGAAACTCAACATACAAGATACTTTCAATAAAGAATTACCAATCGATCCAAGTCGAGAAAATACTCGTCGTCAAGTTTTTGATGCAGCATCTTCCTATGCCACTCCCCGAAAACCTTCTGCTCCAAAACTAGTCCACGCTAGCGAAGAAGTCGCCAAAATGATTGGTTTAAATTCAGAAGATATTCACTCCAAAGAATTTTTAAAAATATTTTCAGGTGCAAAAGTCTTGGACAATACCAATCCATATGCTATGTGCTATGGAGGCCATCAATTCGGAAATTGGGCAGGACAATTGGGAGATGGACGTGCAATAAATTTAGCAGAAGTAGTTCATGAAGATCAACGTTGGGCATTGCAATTAAAAGGTGCTGGAGAAACGCCTTATTCCCGAACAGCTGATGGATTGGCAGTTTTGCGTTCCTCCATTCGAGAGCATCTTTGCAGCGAAGCAATGTTCCACTTAGGAGTGCCGACGACTCGATCTTTATCTTTGATATTGACTGGCGATGAAGTTTTGCGAGACATGCTTTATGATGGAAATGCAGATTATGAAAAAGGTGCAGTCGTCTGCAGAGTGTCCCCAAGTTTTATTCGTTTTGGCAACTTTCAAATACTCGCTGCACGAAAGGATCTAAAAACTTTAACCGAACTGACTGACTATACGATTCGTCATTTTTTTCCCAACATAAAATCAAAAGGTAAAGAAAGTTATATTGAATTTTTCAATGAAGTAGTTGACCAAACTTTGAAAATGATTGTTCATTGGCAACGAGTTGGATTTGTACATGGCGTGATGAATACAGATAATTTATCCATCCTTGGTCTGACAATTGATTATGGTCCTTATGGTTGGTTGGAAGGTTACGATGTAGATTGGACGCCAAACACAACTGACCGAGGACAAAAAAGATATCGTTTCGGAAATCAGCCACGAGTGGCACTTTGGAATTTAATGCAATTAGCGAATGCAATTTATCCATTAGTGGATGAAGCTCCACCTTTTGAAAAAGCATTGGATCATTTTAAAAATAGATATGATGAGAAATATTTGGAGATGATGCAGTCAAAATTAGGTTTGGAAAAAAGAGAAAATATTGATCAAATTTTAGTTAATCAGTTACAAGAAAATTTACTCTTGACTGAAACTGACATGACCATCTTTTTTAGAAATTTAGCTAATTTCAAAAAAGATATGACAATTGATTCTGAGGGAAAATTTTTAGATGTAATCCGAGATGCATTTTATCAACCGGAAGATTTGAAAGGAAAAAACTTAGAAGCATGGATTGATTGGTTTGTCAACTACAAAGAAAAATTATCTACTGACTCTATTTCAGATGAAGATCGAAAAGCAAAAATGAATGAGGTCAATCCAAAATATGTCCTTCGAAATTATATGGCGCAACTCGCTATCGACGCTGCTGACAAAAATGATTTTTCTATAGTCAAAGAACTTTTTGAATTACTCAAAAATCCTTACGACGAGCAAATAGAGAATAAAAAATGGTTTGTCAAAAGACCTGAATGGGCAAGGCATAAGGTGGGATGTTCGATGTTGTCGTGTAGTTCGTAATTCCGAAGTTCCAGCTTTGAAGCAGTTAATTTAGAATTATTGAAATAAATCGAAAATGAAAGTATTAGCTATTTGACTTTACAAAAAATTCCATTAACTTTAAGCTGTGCAAAACGCACAAGCCTGATGCCCGAGAGCGCAACGGGAGATTTCTTCACTAAAAAAAAGGAGGTATTATGAATCTAATAAAATCAGCAGTTAAATTCCTTATAAGTAGCAAAACAAACAATTCATCCCTAAAAATAGGAACGTCTTAATACATGTGGTGTAGGGGATATCGCCTACATTTTCATAAGTTTATTTTGCTGAAATTAAGCAATTAACTGAACAAAATCCCTTGTAGTTATAAACTACAAGGGATTTTTAATTTTTGTGATTAACTTGTTGCCTTAAAAAAAATTCAATATAAATTAGCAAACCCAACTAATGAATAAATTTGATCGTGTCATTTCCACTTTGGTGCTTTTACAAACGAAAAGGACTATCAAAGCAATGACTATTTCTGAAAAATTTGATATTAGCCTTAGAACAGTTTATCGAGACATTAGCACACTCAAAAACGCTGGTATACCTATTATTGGTGATCCTGGAATTGGGTATTCAATTATGGATGGTTATCGGATTCCACCCGTAATGTTTAATGAAGGAGAAGCAACTGCATTGCTGACTGCCGAAAAATTTATAGGTAAAATAACGGACCAAGATACTACAGCTTATTATTCTAGTGCCTTGATGAAAATCAAAGCAATTTTAAGAAGTTCTGAAAAACAGTCTTTGGAAGTGTTAGATGAATCAATTGTTATTTCTGATCAAAACAGTTGGAAAAACAAAACTCAACTTCAAAATTTATTTAAAAGTATTGCTGCAAAAAATGTTTTAAACATTGAATATAAAAAAGCAGACGGTACTAGCTCTCAACGAAAACTGGAACCCATTGGATGTTATCATCATTCCAACCATTGGTATTTAATCGCTTTTTGCCAACTCAAAAAAGATTATAGAACATTTAAATTAAATCGAATTGTCAAACTAGATATACTTGATCAAAGTTTTGATACTAAGCACATTAATTTGCAAAAATATATTGATAGACAGGATGAGGGTTGGAAACAACAACAACAGTTCTACAACATAGAAATTTCTTTTAATCAACCTTTTGTCAAATTTGCAGAAAGTCGAAAATACTATTTCGGCTTTGTGGAACAAACAATTGAGAACGATGTTGTTCATATGAAATTCCTAAATTCTTCTCTTGAAGTCATTGCTCGATGGTTACTTCAATTTGGAGATCAAGCAACAGTTCATGCTCCGGTAGAATTAAAAGATAGACTAAAAACATTAGCTACTCAACTTTATCAGCATTATCAATAGATATTAATCTAAGAGCATATTTAAAAATTTAACTACACCGCAGCAAACTGATGGAGAATCAAAAAAACAGTTTCATAGATATTAATATAGAATTTCACCACATAGACACATAGAAAACATAGAATTTCACCTATGTTTTCTATGTGCCTATATTGGTGAAAAAAAATTGGTCGTGGAGGGATTTTTTCACTTATGAGATATAATTGCTGCTATTGCACCCGATGCAAACATCGAGGAGTTCCTTCTCATTAAATTTCCAAAAAAAATTACTCACCTAAAAACTTACTGACATACTGTTGTCATTCGCCACTTCTATCTTTGTGTTATTAATCAAAGGGATGGATTCCCAATTTTTCAAATTATAAATATTAAAAAAATGACAACTCAAGAAGTAGCCAACAGATTAGTAGAATTATGCCGAGAAGGTAAATATGAACAAGCCGTAAAAGAATTGTATTCTCCCGAAATTATTTCTGTTGAACCAGAAGGGATGCCCAATAGAATCGTAAAAGGAATAGAAGGAGTGGCAGAAAAAAGTGCCAAATTTGAAGCTATGTTAGAAAAAGTAAATACTAGTTTTATTTCTGATCCTCTTGTAGCTGAAAATTTCTTTTCTTGTACAATGCTGATGAATGTCCAATTTAAAGGCGCTCCGGCTGCTATCGATATGGATGAAGTTTGTGTATACAACGTCAAAGAAGGTAAAATTGTAAGAGAGGAATTCTTTTATACACCGCAACCACAAGAGGCTTAAAAAATATAGATGCTGGTGCTAATATTTTGTAATTGCACCAGCACTCTTATTTTTCTGTTTTTAAAAAAATAGACTAGCAGCGAAATTTTTACTTCCAATAAAGAATAAATTGTAACAAGGCATTTGCAGGCAACAAAAAGGCAAAAAAATCATTTTGAGATTTTTTTAACTGAGGAAGATAAATACACCAACTTAAGTAAAACATCAGAGCCATTAAAAAACCTCGCAGCAAGCTGACGAGGAATTATTTAGATTAAAATGTAATGATTGTTTAGTCTCTACTGATTTTTTAACGTATATAAATTTAGGAAATGAGGAATTAGTTTATGTAAAATAGAGGGTTTTGAGTCGGTGGTTTTTGGGGGGTCTCTGGAGTCTTGAAAGATGTATAACAATATTATAACAATACATTTACATTCATAAAAAAGTCATGCTTTGGAAATCTAAAACATGACTTTTTAGAAATTTATTCTTGATCTAAACTACCTCAAACAAACCAGCAGCCCCCATTCCACCGCCAACACACATCGTACAAACCACATACTTCGCTCCTCTCCTCTTCCCTTCAATCAAAGCATGTCCAACCATTCTTGAGCCAGTCATACCGTATGGATGTCCGATAGAAATTGCTCCACCGTTTACATTCAACAACTCATCTGGGATACCCAAACGATCTCGGCAATAAAGTGCTTGGACAGCAAATGCTTCGTTCAATTCCCATAAGCCAATATCGTCCATCTTCAAGCCATGAGCTTTCAATAGTTTTGGAATAGCGAAGACCGGCCCGATTCCCATTTCGTCAGGTTCGCAACCTGCCACGGCAATTCCTCGATAAATTCCCAAAGGTTCAACACCTCGTTGCTCTGCCAATTTTCTATCCATTAAAACACAAGCAGAAGCGCCATCAGAAAGTTGGCTAGCATTTCCAGCAGTTACTGTTCCGCCTTCGATTACTAATCGTAAACCTTGCAATCCTTCCAAAGTTGTAGATGGTCGATTCCCTTCATCTTTGGTCAAAGTCACTTCTTCAAAACTAATTTTTTTAGTTTCTTTATCCATGATACCTTTAGTCGTAGTAATTGGAATTATCTCATCGTCAAATTTCCCAGCAACTTGTGCAGCGGCAGTTCTCATTTGACTTTGTAATCCATATTCATCTTGTCGGTCTCTGCTGATGCCGTATCTTTTGGCTACCACTTCAGCAGTTTGTAACATAGGCATATAAGCATCTTTGTGCATTGCTACCAACTTCTTATCTACCATTTGGTAAGTGTTCATATGCTCATTTTGCACCAAACTAATTGACTCCAATCCCCCACCAATTGCAATACTCATTCCATCAGTAATAATTTGTTTAGCAGCCGTTGCAATCGCCATCATTCCGGAAGAACATTGTCGATCAATTGTCATTCCACTCACCGTTACAGGCAATCCACCTGCAAGTGCAGAGAGTCTTCCAATATTTGCACCAGTCGTTCCCTGTGTCAAGGCATTTCCCATTATGACATCATCAATTTCGGCAGGATCAACCCCTGCTCTTTTTACGGCTTCTCGAATTGCAAATCCTGCCATGGTTGGCCCTTGAGTTGCATTGAATCCTCCACGATAGGCTTTGCCAATTGGAGTTCTTGCGGTGGAAACGATTACTGCTTCTTTCATTATTTTTTTTTTGTAAATGTATTGTTATAATATTTTAAAATTGTACCAAGTCTTTTGGATACTTATATTTTATCTTTAAAATTTTTCAAGTCATCCGTTTTATCCATGACCTCCATTTCAAATTTTGCTTCATATTCTAACCCTTCTTTTAAAGTGTTTTCACTTCCGAATTGATATAATTCTTTAATCGAACCAATCGCAGGTCCGCTATTTGGAAGAATTTTTTCAATCAAATTATCTACCGCAGATTTCAACTCCTCCAATGGATGAGAAGAATTGGCTAATCCAATTCTAGCAGCTTCTACTCCAGATATAGCTTGTGCAGTAAATGAAAGTTCCTTTGCTTTTCGAAGTCCAACTTGTTGCTGCAATCGCTGAGTCATTCCCCATGTTGGACGGATGCCCCACTTAGCATGAGTATCTCCAATTTTCGCTTCATCAGCTGCGAGAATTAAATCAAACGACATCATCATTTCCATTGCTCCAGTAAAACAAAATCCATTGACCATTGCAACGGTAACTTGATTACAAGTTTCGTGAAGCCGCATTATTTCCATTCCATCTTCATACATTTTAAACCCAGGTTCTACCTTTGTTTCTTGAAAAGCAGAAAGGTCAACACCTGCCGACCAAGCTCTCCCCTCGCCTTTTGTAACAATGACTCTACAAGTTTTATCTTGAGTGATTTTTGTCAAAAGTTCTCGCCATTCTTCCAGCATCACTTGAGTGAAAGCATTCAATTTGTTAGGACGATTTAAAGTAACCCAAGCGACTTCATCGATTCTTTCATATTTTATTTGAGTAAAATTCATAGTTGGAAAGTTTAATTTTTTTGTGAAAACGAATTTATATAGTTGCTTTTTAAAATTACTTATACTGGTTAAAGTTTTGATAAAAATATTTGAACGAAAGATGTATTGGTGATCTTTTTTAAAGGAATAAGCAGTAAATAAGTTATTAATTTTTGCGAAGCTATATATTTCTCAGGCAAAGCAAAAAGTACAGACAATGCTTGAGCATTTTGCGTTGGCTTGATACCAAAGCATCATAAAGAAAAAATAGTAAGGGTAAGTTATTTATTATCTACTCCCAAACTTAAAGAAGTATGCCTCTTGACAAACTGCGAAGGTGTCAATTGATGTTTTTCCTTGAAAACTTTATAAAAAGTAGCCTTACTATTAAAACCACTTTCTTCAGCCAATGCCATAATTTTATATTGGCGATAAGATGGATTGACAATTATTTTTTCTAAATATCCTAAACGATATTGATTGATAAAATCATAAAAATTAGATCGATAAAATAGATTAAATAATTGCGATAGATTATTCGAATTAATCCCACTCAATTTAGCTAAATCATTTAATTTCAATTTTTTATTCAAATATGGTTTTTCATTTTCCATCACCATTTCTAATTGTTGAGCATAGTTTTCAAGTTGTTTTTTGGATAAAGTATTATTATCGTATTTTGACACTTCGAAAAAATTTTTAAAAGGGGTTATTTTAAAAACTTTATAAATTAACATAAAAATGAAAAATTCTAACAACGCCAACATCGTCAATTCAAAAGAATCCACATAAGCTAACCGAATGATTAAATAGGCTGTGCCGTATATTAATAAAACAGCAAAGAATAAATAACTAAACCATCTCAATTCTCTATTTTTATTCACCTCTTCTTGACGTTGTTTTTTATTTAAAATCATACTTTGAATGATAAAGTAAAAACTTGTTCCAAAAAATAAACTCATCCAAACATCAAGATATAATTGAATATCATTTCCCAAAAATTTAAATAACCACATCGGGTAACCGAAAAAAGAAGCAATCATTTCTACCAAAAAAAGAAGTGGGATAATAAAATATCGCAAATGTTTCCAATTTAATTCCCATCCAGGAGCTTGAATACTTAGTGTCAACAAATAATAAAATGGAGTAATTCCCATCCAAGCGGCTGTTCCCAATGAATGAACAAAAGATTTTTCTATGCAAATTTTATTTAACATCAATACATAATAAACCATAACTATGGTGGTGTTCATCAGCAAAAAAGTCGTCACTTTTTTCAAATCTGAATACAATGGTTTATTCAAATTAATCCCTGTAATAAGCAATAAAGCTTGCACCGCTCCAAACAAAAAAATCAGACTTGTAATATTAAAATTCATTCCTAAAAGTTGAGAAACCAAAAAATTAAATTTGGTTTTGATTCTAAAAAGGTTCATTTAAGCTTAAACAAACTTCCAAAAAGGTTAAATTATAGATTTTTATTTTTTAACGTGCTAAAATTGCACTCACCAAAAAATAAAAATAATGTATTTAAAAATTACACTTTTCACCTTTTTCTTGTTCTTAATTCCTGTAGCATTTTTTGCCCAAAATGTTACTACTCTTATAAACGATTCAAGCAGAGATTTCGAGGCGATTCATTGGCATGAAGATGGAAGAATTTTTTCGGTTGATTATAATAATGGGCGACTCTATCAAATTTATCTTGATGGAACAGTTGAAACATTAGTCACAGGAATCTCAAATTTAGCAGGAGGAGGATTTGGTGCAGATGGTTCGTTTTATTTTTCAAGTTTGGGAACAAATCAAATTTATAGATTGAACTCTGATGCAACGACAACATCAATTGCAAGTGGATTAAATTTTCCAACTGGAATTTTGCAAAGCAACTCAACTGATACATTATATGTAGCTCAGTATGGAAATAATTCTGTGGCAAAAGTATCTATCAGTAGTGGCGAAAAAACAAATTGGGCCAGCGCAAATGGAATAAATGGACCTGACGGAGTAATTGATGATGGTAATGGAAATATCCTAATTGCTAATTATGATGATAACAAAATCCATATCGCTGATATGAATGGAAATGTAAGTCTTTTTGCTACACTTCCTTCTTTTGGACTGATGGGATATATTACAAAATTTGGAGAGAATATTTATGTTCCTTCCATCGCTGGAAATAAAATATATAAGGTTACAATGGATGGTTTGGCAGAAGTACTTGCTGGAAGTGGGGCACCTGGAAATCTGGATGGAGAAAGTGAAATGGCTACCTTCAATGATCCAAATGGAATTGTTATCAACCCAACTGGAGATACACTTTTAATTACAGATGGTAGACGAATAAGAATGATTACTAACTTGGAAGGAACTTCAAAATCAAATGATCTCAATGAAATTAGCGACTTGAAGATTACTCCAAATCCTGCTAATGAATTGATCATATTAATTTTTAAAACAAAAGAAGCACTTGAATTAGAGTGGCGAATTTTTAACCAACAAGGTCAAACAATTTTACACGATAATTTTCAAAATTATTTAGTTGGGGAAAATAAAATTCAAGTTTCGATAAATCATTTGAGCGTTGGAGTTTACTCTATCCAACTTATCAATGAAAAAGGAGAAATGAAAACAATGCAATTTGTAAAATCAGAATAATTCCAAAAAGTAAAAGCGGCTAAAATAAATTGGCCGCTTTTCTATATTTGCTTACTTGCTTGAATAGTCAATTTTACTTTTCTTTTATATTTCATCCATCCCATCCCAACTGCCATATAATTTAGATTTTTTATCATTTGAATGGACTCACTAACTTGAGTTTCCAATACCTCTTTTAATTCAAGATAAATCTGAATAACATTATGAGTATCCAAATAAAAAAATTGAAACTCTTCTTCAAATTCATAATATGATTTTGCAATTTCTAAACCTCGACCATCCTGAATTAACAATCTATTTCTATAAATTTTTTCTTCTAAAACTTCCTACACAGGTATGTCATAATTTCTAAAACCAAATCCTTTTTCCTCTTAAAATGACAATTAAAATTACTAAGACTTATTCCAGCTTGTTCTGCAATATCTTGATTCTGAGAATTCGCTAAACCTACTTGGTTAAAAAGCTTAATTGCAGAAAGTATGATTTTCTTTTCGTCTTATTCATGGTTACGAATTGTATGAAATATTTCTTTTAAACAAGATTTAAGTATAGAGGCTCTAGTTTTTTGTAATTAATTTATATATTAAATGCAATTTTGATGAAGAATATATATGAACGAATAATCAGTCGATGAACAATTATTTCAATGTGAAAAATTAGAAAAGAAATGAAAAAAGAAAATTACATTAGCAATTTTGAAAAGCTTGCCTCGTAGAGAAAAAGATAGACTAATGAATTTTTTTTAAATAATCGCCAGGCTATATTCGTAGTCTATATCCTCGGTCAAGATAGTAGCTTCAACTTCATGACAATCAACTATTTAGAAACAATAACAAACAACTTACATCATGGAAAAATTTGATTTCAGATTCTATAAATGGGAAAAAGAACTAGCTGACAAACCATTTTTGCGCCAACCATTTGGAGATACTTGGGAAGAATATACTTGGGGAGAAGTTGGTCAAATGGCTAGGAAATTAGCAACAGGTCTACAATCATTAGGACTTCAACCTAAAGCTCATATCGGTCTTGTTTCCAAAAATTGTCGTGAGTGGATTATTGCAGACATTGCCATTATGATGGCAGGTTTTGTATCTGTTCCATTCTTCCCAACTCTGACCTCAAAACAAATAAATCAAGTACTCAGATTAGGAGATGTAGATGCTTTATTTGTTGGAAAATTAGAAGTGTGGGACGAAATGAAAAAAGGTGTTCCTGAAGAAATGCCGATCATTTCTTTTCCTCAATATGATAATCATTCCAAAGTTGAAAGAGGAAAAAAATGGGAAGATATTATGAGCCAATCTACCCCCATGCAAGGAACCCCAAGTGGAGCCTTGGATGATACTTGGACAATCGTTTTTACCTCTGGAACTACGGGAACTCCAAAAGGAGTTGTTCTTGATTATAAAAGATTAGATTCTACAAAAATTATTACCGAAGAAAGTAACCCTTTGAATATTTCATTTACAGGTGACAATCGTTTTTTTTCCTACCTACCTTTAAATCATATTGCAGAAAGAATTGTGGTCGAATCAACTTGTTTTCGATATGGAGGAACAATCTCCTTTGCTGAATCTTTGGCAACTTTTGGAAAAAATTTATCCGATGTTCAGCCAACCGTTTTCTTTGCCGTTCCTAGAATTTGGACAAAATTCCAATTGGGGATTTTATCCAAAATGCCTCAAAAGAAATTAGATACAATGTTAAAAATTCCAATTATTTCTGGAATAGTCAAAAAGAAAATTCGCAAAGGTTTAGGATTAAATGAAGTTCGCGCCTGTGTCTCAGGTGCCGCAATGCTTTCCGAAGGACTCAAACAATGGTTCAAAAAATTAGGTATTCAAATCACTAATGGATATGGAATGACTGAAAATAGTGCACTTTGTACAAGTCTATTTCCTTGGGATGACAGACCTGGTTCAGTCGGAAAAGCACAACCTGGTGCAGCTCTAAAAATTGATCCCGATACGAATGAAATTATGATGAAAGCACCTTACGTGATGAAAGGATATTATAAAGATCCTGAAAAAACGGCAGAGGTTTTAGACAATGGATGGTTGCGAACTGGCGATCAAGGACGAGTTGATTCAGAAGGATTTTTGTATATCACAGGGCGAGTAAAAGATACTTTTAAAACTGCAAAATGAGAATTTATTGTACCCACTCCAATGGAAGGGGTACTCGAACAAAATACTGATATTGAACAAATCTGTATCGTTGGTCTAGGTTGTCCTCAACCAATTGCAATGGTAGTTCTTTCAGAAATGGGAGTGGCAAAATCCAAAGACGATTTGGCAAAAAGCCTAGATAAGACTTTGTCTGATTTAAATAAAACGCTAGAATCTTATCAAAAAATATCCACAATTGTTGTGGTAAAAGAAGCATGGAGTGTAGAAAATGGATGCCTGACTCCTACTCTTAAAGTAAAACGAAATATAGTAAATCAACAATACCAAAATCATTTGGAAGCATGGCATGAAGCAGCTGATACTATCGTTTGGGAATAACACCAAACACGTAGTCAACTGCTTCAGCAGACCTAAAAAAAATTAAAAACAATCACAGTCTGCTAAAACAAACCAACACTTATTCATATGACATCAATCCTAGTACCAATCGGAGCACTCCTTTTTTTACTCTTAATAATTCACAACTGGATGGTCAGCTCCGAGCCTCGTCTACCTTCTAACATCAACGAATTAATCCAAGAAGTGATGACTTCCAATCTTCCAGAATTCATGCCTGGAAAAAGTGGTTTTGCTCAAAACGAAAATATTAAAATCGCCTACGAAGTTTTAGAAAACGAAAATTGCAACAATGTAAATGTATTGTTAGTAAATGGTCATACTCAAACTTTATTGGAGTGGCAACCCTATTTTTATCAACCACTCTTAGATGCTGGCTACCGAGTGATTCGATATGACAACCGAGGATTTGGACAATCCGATTGGATGAAAAATTGGGGGGAAGGCAACAAGTATGCCTTGGAAGAAATGGCAACTGATGGCATCGCAGTTTTAGATCATTTAGGATTTGAAAAAGCACATATCATCGGTTCTTCAATGGGTGGAATGATTTGTCAAACGATTGCTATCAATTTTCCAAGTCGAGTTTTGTCACTCACATCAATCATGTCCACAGGATTTTATTTTGATAAAAATCTAACTGATGTACCAAAATCATTTGCTTTAAAATTAGTGAAGTTAATCTTCCGACATAAAAAATCGATGGATAAGATTGAAACGAAAATGAAATTTCAATATGGCATTCGACAAATCTTAAAAGGAAAAGGAGATTATGAATTAGATTCAAAAACCATTTTGCAACAATTCTACTATGAAATAAAAAATCGAAATGGCTATAACTCTAAAGCTAACGATCAACATGGTTACGCCATCAAAAAATCAGGTTCAAGATATGATGAGTTGAAAAAATTAAATGTTCCAGCTTTGATTGTTCATGGAACTGACGATACTTTAATTTTAGTTAATCATGCCGAAAAATATGGCCCAATGATTCCAAATTCTACTTCTCTAATCTTAAATGGAATGGGGCATGATATTCCTGAAAAGTACACACCTAAAATTTTAAAATCACTTTTTGAACTTTTTGAAAAAGCAAATAAAACGAAGCGTGTTTTATAACAAAAAATGCATTCTAGTCTATTACAAAAATTAAATGCAGAGTCGCTGAGTCGCAAATATTTTTTCAAAGAAAAAATTAAAAACTCTGTGTTTCAGCGGTTCTGCATTTAACTTTAGAACTCTAACAATTACAAATAACCAACTGATAATCAAACAATTACAACATTTTTTTAAAAATAAAAAACATTAAAAAAGTATGGGGAAATTCGAAAATAAAGTAAGTTTAGTCACAGGTGCTGCAACTGGAATCGGAAGAGCCACAGCCATCGCTTTGGCAAAAGAAGGAGCAAAAGTAATGGTCACAGACATCAATGAAAAAGAAGGATTAGAGACGGTCAATCGAATTGAAAAAAACGGTGGACAAGCAAAATTTTTACAATTAGATGTTTCCAAAAAAGAACAAGTAGATGCTGTCGTGATGGAAATTTTCAACACAGAAGGTTCGCTAGATTTAGCAGTCAATAATGCTGGAATCGGGGGAACTCCTGCCCCACTCCATGAAATTAAAATAGAAGATTGGAACAAAATGATGGACATCAATTTGACTGGAGTTTTCCTTTGCTTGCAAGCAGAAATAAAATGTATGCTCCAAAAAGGTGGTGGTCGAATTGTCAACATTGCTTCTCTGGCAGGACTAAATGGAATGCCCATGGGAAGTTCTTACTCTGCTGCCAAACATGGAGTAATTGGTTTAACTAAATCTGTTGCGATTGAATATGGAAAATTAAATATTCGAACCAATGCCATTTGCCCAGGATTTATAGAAACTCCGATCATCGAAAATGTCCCGCAAAAAGTATTAGATTATAGTACCAATTTAAGAGTCCCAATGAGACGAATTGGACAACCTGAAGAAGTTGCTCAATCTATTCTTTGGTTGTTATCAGAAGAGTCTTCTTACATAAATGGTCATCAACTTTTGGTAGATGGAGGATTTAGTACGAGTTAGTTGGTAATAAAATAACAATACATTTACATAAATACGAAAATGAATAAACTGGTGAATTTTCTAATTGGTCTAATTCATTTTGAGTGGTGATCGAGTGAGATTGTTTAGAATGTTAAAAGTGTTTATGTAAATGTATTGTTATTTTTCTTTTTCTTTTTCTCCTCCTAAAAAAACTTCTGGTACACGAGGCATCATCAGCCAATCCGCCATTTTATTATATTGTTTTGCAACATCTTGTGCCATCTTCTTTCCTTTTTTTAATCCTTCTAAAGTTTTATTTAGAGTAGAGTCCTTATCTCCCATATCTTCTAATATCTCCTGTAGTTTTTTAGCCACACCTTTCTTTTTAACTTCTTCTTTAGTTGCTCCTTCCTCAATTTCGTCTAATACTTCGATAGCATCTTCAATCTCTTCAGCGTCTTCTATATTTCCACTTTTACGCAATTTTCGAGCAAGATTGTTGAGGCTGCCTTGTAATTCTACATTACAATTATGAAAATTAAAAGTTGTATTATTTACTTGGTTGTTTTGCCCTAATAAAAATTGACTATCTCCTCCTGACACATGAAATACATTACGAGTAATATTATAATTTATGACAGTAGGTTGCATTGGAATATTGCTATTGGTTGGATAGTAAAAATAAGGTTTGTCCAATTTAGCCAAGGCAGCAATTTCCTGTTCTGGTAACCAAAGGTCTTGCTGTGCAGGAATAAGTTCATTTTCAATAACCTTATAATTTAGCTTTGGATGCTGAGTGGCATAGCTTTTAAAAATATCATTCAATGTTTCTCGAAGGCTACTAATATAGTTGGTCTTACCAACTCCTTTTACTGATACTTGAATCGTTCTATCTACTTCTCTGACCAATGCCAAATTATCTCCATCCGAGAGAACTACGCCATATTTCCAAACCAAATAATCCTTTCCTTTCTTTTGGATTTGTTCATTATGTCGTACAATAAATCGGGAGATCGTATTTGGTGGCAAAAGTCGATCTGCTTCGTAACGCATCATCAGACTATCAGTAGCAACAAAAGTAGGAAGTTCATCAGGTTGATCTTCTCCTAGAAGATGAGGAATAACGAGTCGTTTACCTTTACCTGTTTCATAGGCTAATTCATAGTGCTTAATCAGGTCAAAAAGGAATTCATGTTTTTCTTTTGGATAACGAAGCGCATCTTCTTCCTCCTGAAAAACTTTTACAAAATCCTTTATCTGAATTTCGTGCTGATCTGCATTGCTTACCCAATTGATGATACTATATACGCCATTGCTAATCCATTCAGGATTAAGAATCAGCGTATCGTATTTTTCCATATCATCATACCAAAGACTAATGCCCAAAGCATTTAAAGCTTGTAAAAGTTTATCAGGATCATCGGCATCACATTTTTTAGCAATTCGATCAAATTCTACTTTGCTAATATGCTCCTCTCCTTTTTCCTTTCCCTTTTTTTGAAATCGTTTTTCCAATGCCTCTTTGACATCATAATAACTCTTGGGAATAAGCTGATTTTTCCAAGAAGCATGATGATTTAAATAATCAATCACCGCTTGTCGGAATTCTTCCAACTTTGTTTTGTCCTTACCGATATTAAAAGTAAAGAGTTGTTTTATCTTGTATTTTTCCTTAAGATTATTGATAGGGATTTTTATCTTATGTTTATCTCTTTCATTGACTAAAATAAATGCTTGCGAATCTCCACCATGATTTTTCATATGATCCAACCAATATTCCAATCGATTACGGCTCTCCGAACGGCCATCATAAACCATAATATATAAACATCGTTCCGACAGAAAAAATTGATGCACCGCATGAGTTACCGTATGCCCTGCAAAGTCCCAAATCCTAATCTTCATTTTATCATCTGGCAATTCCCAAAGGGTGGTATCTACTCCTGCTGTGCTTTCTTCTGGAGTAGTCATGTCTGCATTTGGATCTTTTAACTTTCTAGCTACACAAGTTTTTCCTACTCCTTTTTCTCCTAAGATAATAACACGAGATTCATTTAATCGTTCTGCTCCTTTTTCTAGTGACTTTAGATAATTAGCTACTGCAGTAGCTCCTTCATCTCTGATTTCTTTAGGAACATCAACTCTTCTTTTTACTTCTTCAATATCGAATTGAAAATTATTCTCAAATAATTTTTGGTAAATTTCTCCCCAATATTCACAGTTTTCTTTCTTTAAAGCGAGCTGGAAATTATTCGATATTTCTCCATAGTTGGATAAATCTATAACTGCCTTTTGATTCTTTTTTATCGCTTGAATATCTTTTAATATAATATCTTCAAATTTCATGTTGGCGGCGTTGGCGGCGACGGCGGCGGCGTTGGCGGCGTTGGCGGCGGCGACGGCGGCGACGGCGGCGGCGTCGTCGTCGGCGTTGGCGGCGTTGGCGGCGTTGGCGGCGTTGGCGGCGGCGACGGCGGCGGCATAGGCGTTGGCGGCGGCGTTGGCAGCGTTGGCGGCGACGATGGCGGCGATGACGGCGTCGGCATAGGCGGCAGTAGGAATCATTGAAATATCTAAAGCAAAAAGAATACTATAAAGGTGTCTTTGTCGGTACTCTTTTTTCCAAAAATCAAAATTCCCTTTACTACCTAAAAAAGGTAAAGCTCTAACCGCACATCGCCATGCAAAGGCTACTTGCTGTTCTTTGCTAAGGTCTTTTATTTCTTTTTCGACTTGTTCTTTAAATATCATCGGTAAAATTATTAAGTAAATAGAAAGCGATTTATTCTTTCAAAAATAGTAAAAAATAATATACTCTAAATGACTGCTTTAACTTTTTTGATTTTAAACTTGTATAATTTTATATTTAAATGAAATAGTTAAATTAGCCAATCATCACCCAATCTTTTTTCCACTTACGAAATAGTTTAAACTAAAAAAAAATGACCAATAAAAATTTCACCGAACAACACGAATTATTTCGCCAATCTCTCCGAGCATTTATCGACAAAGAAGTTCATCCCCACATCGACCAATGGGAAGAAGATCGCCGCATCCCACGAGATGTTTGGAAAAAAATGGGCGACATGGGTTTCCTCGGACTCTCCTACCCTGAAGAATATGGTGGTTCAGGATTAGATTTTTTCTACGACGTAGTCTTTAATGAAGAACTGGGAAGAGTCAACTCTGGCGGATTTATCATCACTCAACAAGTGGTGCAATATATGTCTGGCCCTTACATTTTAAAATACGGTTCAGATGCTTTAAAGAAAAAATATTTGCCTGGGCTAATTTCTGGAGACTTGATTTCATCTATCGGAATCACCGAACCAGGCGCAGGTTCTGATGCTCAAAATATCCAAACTCGTGCTGTCAAAAATGGCGATCACTACATCGTCAACGGTTCCAAAACTTTTATCACGAATGGCGTATACGGCGACCTAATTGTAACTGTCGTCAAAACAAATCCTGACGCAGGAGCAGCTGGAGTGAGTCTTTTGGTCATCGACCGAAATGCCGAAGGGGTCTCTGCTCGCAAATTAAAAAAACTAGGTTGGCATGCATCCGACACCGCAGAATTGAGTTTTGATAATGTAAAAGTTCCTGTGGAAAATCTGGTTGGAGACGAAGGTGCAGGGTTTTATTATTTGATGAATGGATTGCAATTGGAGCGATTATGTTTTATTCCATGCTCGGTGGTTGCCATGGAATATGCTATTGAAAAGTCATTACAATATATGTCTGAGCGAACTGCTTTCGGACGACCAATTAATAAATTCCAAGTACTGCGCCATCGCATTGCGCAGTTGGCTTCGGAAGTCGAAGCACTCAAAGCATTTAGTTATCACGCTTGCGAATTATATACCAAAGGAATTTATGATGTGAAAAAATGTTCGATGGCAAAACTGATTTGTACCGAGTTAAATGAAAAAGTAGCGACTCAATGTTTGCAATTTTATGGTGGCTACGGATTTATGGAAGACTACCCGATGGCTCGAATGTATCGAGATTGCCGAGTCGGAACTATCGGTGGTGGCTCTTCAGAAATCATGCGTGAGATCATTGCCAAAATCGTAATCGACTCGATGGATTACAAAAAAGCAGACTCTGTTTACAACTCATCTACTGAAAATTCTGAAGTTAGTTTTCTCAAAGAAGAGCATCATTTGTTTCGTCAGTCGCTACGAGATTTTCTCAAAAAAGAAGTCGTACCTAATGTCGATCAATGGGAAAAAGATGGAGAACTCCCCAAGGAAATTTATAAAAAAATGGGTGCAATGGGTTATCTCGGTTTAGCATTGCCAGAAGAATTTGGTGGGACTAATGCTGATATTTGGTACACCGTAATTATGCACGAAGAAATGGCAAGAGTCAACTCTGGAGGATTCGCTGCAAATATCGGAGCGCACTTTTTCCTAGCCATGACCCATGTCAACGGCGAAGGTAATCAGGAGCAAAAAAAGAAATATTTAATCCCAGGCTGCAAAGGGACATTAACAGGGTGCATGGCGGTTACCGAACCATTTGGTGGTTCGGATGTCAAAGCACTTCGAACTACCGCAGTCAAAGATGGTGAGGAATACATTATTAATGGTTCTAAAACTTTTATTACTCACGGAGTAAAAAGTGATTACATTGTTGCTGCTTGCAAAACCAATCCTGAAGCTGGTGCCAAAGGATTAAGTATGATTATCGTCGAACGAGATCGTGCAGGAGTGAGTGCAACCAAATTAGACAAGTTGGGATGGCATGCATCTGATACTGGAGAGATTGCTTTTGACAATGTTAGAGTTCCCGTAAATAACTTGTTAGGTGCGGAGAATGCTGGGTTCTTCTACATCATGGAGCATTTTGTTTCGGAAAGGTTAGCGATGGCGATTGGTGCAGTTGCTACTTCTGAACATGCGTTGGAATTGACTTTAAAATATATGAATGAGCGAGAAGCTTTTGGGAAAAAGATCAATCGCTTCCAAGTTTTAAGACATACGATTGCTCAGTTGGCTTCTGAAATTGAAGCTAGAAAAATATTCGTTTACTCGCTTTATGATCGTTTTGAAAAAGGAGAATATTTAGTACAAGAGGCATCGATGGCGAAATTAGTTTGTACGCAACTGGCGGATAAAGTGACGTTCGAATGTTTGCAAATGTTTGGTGGATATGGTTATATGGAAGATTATCCTTTGGCGAGAATGTGGCGTGATGCTAGGCTTGGGCAGATTGGTGGTGGGACTTCGCAGATTCTTTGTGAGATTATTTCGAAGATGATGATTGAGGGGAAAGGGTATTCCTCTCCAAAAACTGAAACGAAGAAACAAGAAGCATAAAAAAGAATGATGAATGGGAACGCAGATTTGACGGATTTGAACGGATAAAAACGAATTGACGTATATTGTAATCGTAAAATCTGCGACTATTCGCTCAAATCCGTCAAATCTGCGTTCCTATCATTTCGCTTTTGCTATTTAATTTAATTCCTCCATAACTTCTTTTATCAATTGAAAATTATCTTGAAATTTTTTGTAGGCTGGGAAATCGTTCGATAGTTCTTCCCAAAGGTTATAGCATTTTTCAAAATAAGACTTCGCTTTAGAAAAATCCTTTTTCTTCTCTTGATAAAAATCTCCCAACTTGGAATAGGAGATCGCCAAGCTGTTTTTAAAGCTGACATTATTTGGATAGCTTTCATTCAACTCTTTCTCTAATTTTGAATAATCCTCAAAATACATCAATGCCTTTTCCAAATTGCCCAGACTACTTTGCGTCTTACCCAGTTTGGAATAGGAAATCGCCAAGCCGTTTTTAAACCTCACATCTTTTGGATAGCTTTTATAAAGTTCTTCAAATAATTCTGTCACTTCCTCAAAATATGTCAATGCCTTTTCCAAATTACCCAGACTACTTTGCGTCTCACCCAGTTTGGAATAGGAAATCGCCAAGCCGTTTTTAAACCTGACATCTTTTGGGTAGTTTTCATATAATTCTTTTGTCAACTTTAAGTCTTCCTCAAAATACGTCAATGCCTTTTCCAAATTGCCTAGACTACTTGGCGTCTCACCCAGTTTGGAATAGGAGATCGCCAAATCATTTTTGAATTTTGTATTAGTTGGATCTTCTTTAAAAAGTTCTTTTGAGGTTTTACAATAAAGTTCATAGTTCTTTAATGCCTCCTCTATCTTACCAAGGGAAGAAAAAATATCCCCAATAAAATTATATGAGATAGCAATTCCATTTTTATAGTTAGATTCTTCAGGCGTTCTTTTAGAAAGAGATTGGTAAGTCTTCAACATCTTTTGATAAATATCCATCGCTTGAACCAAATCGCCCGTATTATTATAAAAATTTCCAATTGAATAACATAGCCTTGCTAATTGAAAATTATTTTCATCAAAAGCATCAAAAATAGAAACTGCAAACCTGACCACATCAACTGCCCAAGTATAATTATCTCGATGAATAAAATCTTCTTTATCCATTTCATTTTTCAAAAAAGACATTAAATCATCACAATCCCCTTCCAACCTTTCCGCATGTTTAACCCTTACCACATCTTGCACCACCTGATTCACTTTATATGTTTTTTCCTTCTCATCAAAATCTATCCACCCTTTTTGAACCAATTTTCTAGCAGCTATTTTAAAATCAAATTTGGGTAATAATTTTTTTAATACTTGAAAACTAATTTCTTCATTGGGCAAAACGGCAAAGATGGAAATCATTTGTCGTTCGTCTTCACTCAGACTACTTACATCATACATCGCCAAAACAATTGCTTCAGGTGATTCCTCACGCAAGCTTTTTCCTTTGGCTTGATATAAAGTATTCACCTTATCCATTTTACTCAACTGAACTAAATTATTTTTAATATCATCATACAGTTCGTATAGTGAATAGGCTTTTTCTTCTAGATTGATGACTGCCAAATTTTTAGCCATCAATTCAATAATCAACGTATTTCGTTCCACCATTTTGATGATGTCTTCTAGAAATCCGTTTTCATTTCCATCATAATTTGAATAGTGTTTTTGAAATAGTTCTATTCCAAATTTTACGGATAAACCATTTACTTTAAAAAAACGAGCTTCAGGAAATTTAGTAATTCGACTAGTCAATAATATATGGAAATTGCTGCATTGGCGTAATGCCAAAAAATGCTGTTTTAAATCAGCAGGTTCATTGACATTATCAATGACTAGCAAACATGGTTTCTCTAGGTTCGCTAATTTTTGTAATAAAATGTTTAACCGTTCCTCCAAGGGTAAATTACTTTTAGAAAAATCTAAACCCAAGGTCATCGCTAAAGTCAACATGGCCTTAGTGATACTTTTTTCACTCAACACCCAAGCGACATGAGCGTATTCATTTTGATATTTATGATAGTAGCGAGAAGCCAATGAAGTTTTTCCCATCCCTCCTTTTCCATTGACCATCAAGAGAAAATTTTCACCTGAAAACAGCGTCTCATATAGTTGCTTCATCTCTTTGTCCCGCCCAATAAAAACAGGAGGAGAAAATGGATTTTCGGTAAGTGCATGTGGAAGTTTAGGATGATCTAAAGTGGTGGTATCATTCGATAATTCATCTGGCAAATCATTTACCAGCAACAGCAAGGCTTCCCTCAGTTTATTTTCCAAAATATCTATTTCATTGGAAGAGGAAGTTCCTTTTATTTTTTTATCCTTAATATTTTTTAAACGACCAGAAAGTTGAATTACCTTATCATAAACTGGTTCCTCTTGCGTTTTTTCTAAAAGCCTTTTAATAACAGTTTCTAAATCACCTTCAGCGATTAGTATTTTTAATTCCTTTTTTAATTGAGACATATATAAAGGTGTTTTTCTTATAAAATTACAAAAACATAAAATAAAACCGTTTATAATATGTCTAAATATTAATTTTATATATCTGAAATCACACCTACTTTTCAATCAAAAAAAATCATCTCAAAAATTAAGTAATGTTTAAATTTAAACTTCTCTCCCCAATTCTCAATCTCCTTTCCATTCACTCCAACTTCGCACCAAGATTTCGAACCATCCGCCCTTTTGTACGGAATCGTATACGCTAAAAAATAGAACTTTTCATTATACTTAATTTTCAAATTACTTCCTCCGCAACATTTCGTAAACTATATTTATCGGCAGAATTTGAAGCTTTATATTCCTTCGTCACCGAAAATCTAGGAAATCGAAACATCATTTTCAATTTATTTTCAGAAGTTAATTTTGACAAAATTCTCATATTCAAAATAGTATCATTAACTGTTTCAAATTGTTTGATACCAATATCTGCACTATTAAAAACGGTGGTATCATTGATAATTTTTCCATCCCAAACTTCTTTTACCGTAATATGAAATTTTTTATTCGCAAGATTTTTATCAATAAATTTAAGCTTGTAATAATAGACTCCTTCAAAGGAAAAAAATCTTGTAGTTCTTCATTATCTGACGAACGATCTGAAATCATTTGAATAGTTCGAGTCGTATCTTGTCCAAAAATATGAGTAGAAAAAAAAATTAGAATTAGGAAGATGCTTTTCATGCTTTTAGTTTTTCTTAATTTCAAAAATTAAAATCCCATTTACTTGGATACTTGAACTTTACCAATGGGTTACAACTTAAAGACGTATTTATTTTATATTTTAGTGAGCAAAATTCACCAAAAGTTTAGGTAGCACTTTGCTCCATCCTCTGTACCAAAACAATAAATTAAACATTTATAAAAATCCAACTTTTACTCCTTTGCCTAATTTGCCATTTTTCTTCTTCCACAGAAATTCTTTATTTGTAAATGTTTTGTTATTTTGACTCATTAATTATTTCATCAACTCATTATAATGAAACTAACTTACATTTTTTTAGTGTTTTCCTTTTTTACATTACTAACCCTTCTAGGCTGTGAAGGAATAGGTGGAGCAGTCGTTCCCATGAAACTTAAAGATCAAATTAATTATCCTAGTTCAACTGATTTTCATACTTTTATTTCCGCAGACAATTTAAAATATATGGTAAGAGTAGATACCTCTACCCAGGATTCTATAGATTTTATTTATCTGACAAATGATGCGGGTTCGACTCAAAATATAACTACGGGGGAACTCTTGTTGAAACGAAAACCAATTTCCAAAGCGAGAGTGGCTAAGTCAGATTTACTTTTTTCAGTTTATAACAGGAATATCCAGCAGCAAGTTACCGGTAGAATTTATCTTCCAAACATAAATTCCAATCAACCTCTTAACCTTTTCAAAGTTGATCGTTATTCCAATGTAGAAAAACTAAAAATATATATAAAAGATACTTTAGTTGAAAATGCGGTCAAAGGATTAATCACTCAATTTACTAACTCCATTTCTATTGATACTGCGCGCACTTTGATGGATACAGCTTCTATTAATTATTTAAATACTGTTCTAAAAATTGCTAGTTCAGATGATCCTTTAGTACACAAAAAATTTATTGATGATGCAGAATATCCCGAAGCTGAATATAATCTGATTTTAAATACCAAACATATTTTTTTAAGTAGTTTTAAGAAGAAGAAACCTAAGCTGAATAAAAAAGTATTCAACCAGTTTGCCTTATTTTATACGTTGATAAGTCCAGGATTATGGTCTATGGATTTTATGGGGAAAGAAGTTAAAGTTGAATCTGTAATTCTAACCGGTACAACAACAGCAGAAGCAAATTTAGAAGCTAACTCAACCATCATTGGTACCAAACAATTTAATTTCCAGAAAGAAGTAACTCCTACTCAATACCCAATTAAATTTGTTGTTCATTTTAACTTAGAAGAAGGAAAATGGAAAATGAATATTCCAAGTACCTATTCATATCTTCATCGACAATTAAGAAGAATCAGCCATAACCCTAATCAAAATTGGGATAAACAAACTGGCACCAAAGGAGAAAAAAGTTATAGAGAAATGATTAGAAATGAAATCATCTCTTCCCATCCTGAAGTAAAAATAGATCAACAATTGATATACTAATCTAGAAAATAGTAAGAGATTTGTTACTCTTAAAAAGGGTTACTTCAAGCTTCTAATTATTCTGTGCTAAAAAAGAAAGAATATAAAAATATTACACCAATCTTTTTATATTCCAACAAATGTAGAATTGGGTGAAATATGTTTTTAATTATTCATAGACAAAGCTAGATCATCCCAACTGGATAACACTTTTGAAAATGATAAATCAATAACAATTAAAAACAGTTTAACTGTTTTTCCTAATCCAGCCAAAAACTTTATTAATTTTCTTTTCAAAGAAAACTTAGAAATGTATGCGATTAGAAAATTTAATTTAGGCAAAAAAAGAGAGCAGATCATCAGATAACTGTCTGCTTCTCTTTTTTTGAAAACTTAAACCTCTTTAATTAATTTTACCTTTTAAATAAAGACATTGTTCACTCAAAATAAAAATGAAACATTATGAAATTAGGAGCATTCTCAGCCAGTCTTGCAGTCAAAGATATTCATGCCTCAAAAGCATTTTATGAGCATCTTGGCTTCACCGTTTTCGCAGGAGATATTGAAAAAAATTATCTCATTATGAAAAATGAAAAAACCCTCATCGGATTATTTCAAGGAATGTTTGAAAATAATATTCTCACTTTTAATCCCGGTTGGGATCAAAATGCTCAAACTTTAGATACTTATAATGATGTCAGAGAAATTCAAAAACATCTCAAAAGTAAAGGTATCAAATTAGAAACTGAAGCTGATGAAACAACTACTGGTCCAGCTAGTTTTGTAGTGATGGATCCTGATGGAAATGCAATTTTAATAGATCAACACATTTAAAAAATAAAAATTTATAATGAAAAAATTAGAAGGACAAGTAGCCATTATCACAGGCGGTGCTCGTGGAATCGGAGCAGGAATTTGTAAAGTATTTTGTGAGGCAGGAGCAACTGTTGCACTTTGGGATGTTTTAGACGGACAAGAAACTGTCGATGAATTAACTAAGAATGGACACAATATCTTTTACCAAAAAGTTGATATCACCTCCAAAGAGTCAGTTGATAATGCAGTTGCAGAAATTAAAGACCAACACGGCCATATCGAAATTCTCATCAACAATGCAGGAATCATCAAAGACCGATCTTTTATGAAAATGTCAGATGACGAATGGAATGCAGTCATGAATGTCAACATCAATGGCTTGTACGTCACTTGCAAATCTGTTATCCCTCATATGATCGAAGGCGGCTATGGACGTATTGTTTGCGCATCATCTATCAACTCTGTATTTGGTGCATTTGGTCAAACCAATTACTCTGCTTCCAAAGCAGCAACTTCTGGTTTCGTCCGATCACTTTGCAAAGAAGTGGGAAAATATGGGATCACAGTTAATGCTGTCGCACCAGGATTTATCAAAACTGCCATGACTGAATCAATGCCAGAAGCTGTCGTTGCAGCAGGCATCGCACAAATTCCAGTTAAACGAATTGGAACTCCTGAAGATATGGGACATTGTTACTTATTTTTAGCATCGAAAGAAGCAGGTTTCGTCAGCGGAATTACCCTTCACGCTAATGGTGGATCACTTCCACTTTAGCACCTACCCGTGGCACAGTTCAAACTGTGTCACGGATATTTTGAATTCAAAAAATGGAAATACAGGAACAACTCCACCAAATAAAAACCGAAGGCAATGAATTTATCGCCCTCTGGAAAATATCTTCTCCGAATAGTAAAGTTTCAAAAAATATTTTCCTAAGTCACGGCACATTTTCTGATCGAAGAATCTGCCTAAGTATCGCTCAATATTTTGCCGAAAAAGAATACAATTGCTGGATCATGGAATGGCGAAATCATGGTGCAAGCTCACCATCCAATAAAAAAATAAATTTTGAAAATATCGGAACAGACGACTATCCAATTGTATTCGAATATTTACTTTACACATTGAATATCAGTAACTTAGATAGTATTTTACATAGTGGAGGTGGAATCTGTCTTTCCATATTTTTAATAACCAATCCTAACTATATTTCAAAATTTAATCGCGTCGTTTTCTTTGGTAGCCAAGCATATGGAGCAGCTTATAATAAAAAAAATTATGCAAAAACTTTGATTGGAAAATATGTAAGTGCATTGTTAGGTTACTCCCCAGCGAAACTATTTGGAAGACCTCATAATGAAGATCATTTTTTTATGAAGCAATGGTATGATTGGAATTTAACCAAAAAATTTATTGGAATGAATGGAGTAGATTATGAAAAAGAAATGCCAAAAATCAATATTCCGATTCTTTCTATTTGTGGAAAAGGAGATGATTATATCGCACCAAAAGAAGGCTGTGAATTATTTTTAAATGCTTTTAAAAATCCAAAAAACCAATTACTTTTTTGTTCCATAGAAAATGGCTTCAAAGAAGATTATAACCATAGTCGACTTTTACAATCAAGAAATTCTAGAACGGAAATTTGGCCATTAGTGGCAAATTGGTTAAATAAAAAACAGTAATTTATTAATGGTAAACTATTGAGAATCTATTCTAAATAGAATTATCTGGGCGACCGTAAAACTTCTAACATTCAACGTCAAACGAATAAAATCTATTCTTGTAAAATTATTTCCTAATTTTAATTTCTCTAAAAATCAATTTTTTTAACTTTGAAAAAAGACTACTCACCTCCCCTATTCCACTTCCCAAAACATTAAAAATATAATAACTCGAATACATCACCAATCCTGTAATTACAATCCCCAAAATAAAATATTTCGGATGATATCCCATAAAAATTCTAGGTTGTGAAAATGTAGCTGAAATATTAATATTATTCCAAGAAGCGTAAAAGTGCAAGACAAAAACACAAATCATTCCTGTGATTATAGTCAAAACTTTTGATGAACCAACTGGAGCACTCTTAACTTTAAAAGTTTCTGGCAACTCTCCTAATTGATGGTTTTCTAGTCTTACTAAAACCTTTGGATCATTCGCAACAATATAAATGGTTGAACCAATCGAAAGTAAAATTTTTTCATTCAAGGTTTCCTTTTCCAAACTAGTGCAAAATAAATTTCGTTGACCAACTTTAACAGGTCTCCATTGAAAGGTTTTTTTACTTTCAATCCAACCCATTTTTCCATCTGCTAAAATAATTTTGCTCCAAGTCTTTCCATTTTTTCTAGTTTCATCCATCCGAGCAAAAAAATCCATTTCATTGACCTGAGCCAAAACGGTGGATTCGTCGCCAGCATTTTCAAAAACTGAAATATTTTCTAATACACTTATAGTTTCCATTAATAGTTTTTTACAAAAGATTAAGACAACATAAATTTCACAAAATGTGGTAGTTCAAATCTCTAATACTAAAACATGAAAAAATAATATAAAAAGTAAACATGCTCTTATATAATTCAAGTGAAATATAATTTTCACTTAGGAACAACATGATTATTTCCTCTAAAAAGTCAGCAATTACATTTTCTCCAACAACTGTTCAAATTCAAATTTCATTTCCAACAAAGATTTAATATCATCTTCCTGCGTTTCATTGACAAATGAAATAAACTCAATCGAATCTACGTAATCAATTTTGTCAGCTTCACCTATAATGCTATTTACTACAAAGTCCGATGCTGATTTTTTATCATCATCATCTAAAAAATCAATATTTTCAGCATACAATAAAATGCGAATTTTAAAATCAGGTGTCATTCGAAATAAGTATTCCCAATCAGCAGTATCTATCTTTTGCTTTACCATAAATGAATCATACATTTCCAAAGTGAAATCCCAATCTCTTGCCGGCTTAGCTGCAAAAAATTCCCAATATTTTAAATCTGGAGCTTCTCCAATAATGGCTTGGGAGCGACGCAACATTTTCGAATTTCCATTGGGCGAGATGGTCAATGTATGTGGCTTTCTCTGCCCCACTCCTATTTCCCAAGCGAACACGCCGAATTGTAAAATTTGATTATCCAACATTTCCCTAGCTGCATGCGGATCTGTGATAATTCGAAATTTTTCTTCATGCTCTACAAACCAATTCCAGAAGTCGTTAATTTTATTTTTAAATTGAACCGAAGTCATTATTTTATTTTTTTTGTAAAAAAAACTAATTTTTTCAAATTGTCCTATTCCTATTGATCAAAGTTCTCACATTCTTATTCGAGTTTAGTACTTTTGACCAAAAAAATTAACCAATTGTTTCTTAAAATCTTCCAAAGATGAAAAAACTAATTTTACTTTCTTTTCTATTTTCTTTATCAATTAATATTTTTAGTCAAGACACTTTTTCTATCATCGCAGTTGATAGCATTACAGGTGAAATTGGTGCTGCTGGAGCTACCTGTGTTGATGATATTGGTCAATTGGGAGGAGTTCAATTACTTAATAAAATTATTCCTGGCAAAGGTGGAGTAAATGCTCAAGCATCTATTTGTATTAATCCACATATTAATTTGGACAATGCAATTACCCAAATGGAAGAAGGTCTTTCTCCACAAGAAATTATTGATTGGCTTGTCGCCAATGACGCATGTTTCGCTTCTAATTTTAATCCTGAAAACCGACAATATGGAATAGTTGATTTTGATACAAATGGAAGTCCTCGAATTGCAGCTTTTACTGGAACCAATACGGATGATTATAAAGGACATCGAACAGGCGCTAACTATTCCATTCAAGGAAACATATTGCTTGGAGCGGAAGTATTGGATGGAATGGAAAATGGATTTAATAACACAACTGGTTCGCTTGCCCAAAAATTAATGGCAGCTATGCAAGGTGCAAATATGCCTGGAGCAGACCAACGATGTTTAGCTCGTGGTACTTCTTCGACTTCTGCTTTTTTGAGAATTTATAAACCGACGGATGATGTAAATGATCCTTATTTAGAATTGAATATCCCAGAAATTTTCCCTGTTGGGTTAGAACCGATCGACTCTCTCCAAAATTTATTTACCACTTGGGAAAATACAACTTCAACTGAATCAGTTTTTGGGAAAAATAAAATCAAAATTAACTTGTTTCCAAACCCCGTAAGTGAATTGTTACAAGTTTCATTAAAAAGTGATACTGATCTAGTTTTAGCCTTATCCATTTTTAATACTGTAGGTAAAAACATGATAGAAAAAAGTATCTCTATTTCAAAAAATTGGAATGATAAAATTGAAGTAAAGCATTTTCCAAACGGACTCTATTATTTACGCATAGCTTCCAAAGACGGTAGTTCAAAAACTTTGAAGTTCCTAAAAAATTAATTAGCAATATATAAAATGAATGAAATTGAAATATTAAATAATGAATTAGCAGTAAAGATAAAACACGATTTTATTTAAAAGATAGAAACTAATCATAACTATGAAGTTGTTTTAAAATGTCTAGCTGACCTAAGCGGAAAGCATTGTGGTTATTGGACTTCAGCTTTTTTTCGTCCCAACCCAAAGGGGTTGAAACTCAAAAAGAGCTTCGCCAATAATCACAAGCCTTTCCGCTCAGTTTCAGCAGGCATTTTAAAACAACTTCTATATAAATTCAACTTTAAATGAACTATACCAAAGAAGATTTACTTACTTGCCATGAAAAAATAAAACCTTACATTCATCAAACACCCGTGCTAACTTCGCAGGCTTTAAATAAAATTTCAGGAGCAAAAATATTTTTTAAATGTGAAAATTTTCAACGTATGGGTGCCTTCAAAATGCGTGGTGCAGCACATGCAATTTTGAATTTATCCGATGAGCAAAAAACGAATGGAGTCGTCACTCATTCTTCTGGAAATTTTGCCCAAGCAGTTGCCCTTAGTGCAAAAATGCAAGGAATCAAAGCTTATATTGTTATGCCTACCAACGCACCTCAAGTTAAAAAAGATGCTGTGCGAGACTATGGTGGAATCATCACCGAATGTGAACCAAATATTGATATTCGACAAGCTACCACTAATAAAATTTCTGAGGAAACTGGCGCTTCCAAATTGCATCCTTCTAACCAAGTTGATGTGATATTAGGACAGGCAACTGCGGCAATGGAATTACTGGAAGATCACCCCGATTTGGATTTAATCATTACTCCTGTAGGAGGTGGTGGTCTTGTTGCAGGGACTGCATTGGCTACTCATTTTTTTGGAAAAAACTGTAAAACTATTGGTGGCGAACCCTTTGAAGCTGACGATGCTTATCGCTCTCTTTTGAGTGGAAAAATTGAAACTAACGAAACTGCTAATACTGTAGCTGATGGTTTGCGAACTATTTTGGGAAATCATAATTTTCCAATTATTCAACAACATGTCGATAAAATAATTCGTGTAAAAGAAGAGGAAATAATTGCCGCTATGCGATTGATTTGGGAACGAATGAAAATAATTATTGAACCTTCTTGCGCCGTTCCATTGGCAGCTTTGATTCGTGAAAAAGAAAAACTCGCAGGACAAAAAGTAGGAATTATTATTTCTGGAGGGAATGTTGATTTAGGAAATTTACCATTCACTTAGCACTAGTTGTAAAAATCACGTGGTATGATGCTAAAGCATCACACCACGTGCTCGCCACCATAATTTACACATCGTATTTATTAAGTTCCAAATTTTCAATTAATCGAATTAACTTTTTCGCATAATTTGGATCTGTAGCATAACCCGCTCTTTTCAAACCTACTGCCCAATTTTTATAATCTGTTTTTTCCAGCTCCAACAAATGCTTGTATCGATCTTTTTGTAAAAAAAGTGAATGTGCTCGAAAGCTTTCCCAAGCAGAAGGATATGTTCTAAAAAAATCTTTATGATGATCATCTGAGAAATTTTTGCAATGACCTTTCTTACATTTTTTAGAAAAACATTTTATACCAAAATGATTGTTCGCCTCCTTTGCCAAAGGACTTTTCCCTGCTTGACTTTCGAGTAAGCCTTGTGCTAAAGTGATGCTTGCTGGAATTCCAAATTGCTCCATTTCAGTTCTAGCTACATCGACGAATCTTTTGATGTAAATGTATTGTTGAGAACTTGGCTTGGAAGGAATTTCAAAACTTAATTTTCCAGTTTGCTTTTTTCCATTGGTTTGTTTTTTCTCAAAGAATGAATCCCCTACCCTATTTGAGTTTTTAGAAATAGCCCAATTTTTTCCAGTATCAAATTGGAATTGAATATGAAAGTCTTTTGCCCAAAGAAAGAAAATGAGAAGGATAAAATAACCAAGTCGCCATTTAATTGGCTCTAGTCGTCCCCATACGAGTTGCACCTTCGCCCGTGCAAGGCGTTGCATTTTTTGTAACATAATTAGAATAGTTTTATCGTTTAGAAAATAGTTTCTGTAGAGACGAGGCATGCCTTACCTCTATCTACAGTAGAACAAACAAGCACCCTAACTAACTGAAAATCAATTAGTTAAAATCGTAAAAAATTAATATTTAAAAAATTATTTGGTGAATTTTGAGTATTAACTAGCGAATAGCTTTTCTCAAATTAGGAAGAAGTATTGTTCTATCGTTAATCTAAATTAGAACAAAAAATTTGAATAAAAAAATGGTTTTTTTCAATAATCGAAGAAATATTGATTTCCAAAAACAGGACAAATACATAACTTGTTGAAGGTGAGGATTTTAAGTTTTACTTTTTTAAAAAAATGTAATTATATTGTTATAAAAAATAATTTCCTGCTATTTGTTTTTCAAAAGAAACCGTTGAAGTTTTGATAATTTATCGGTGTTAATCAAATCAATTTCCATTTCCAGTAATTTTACCCAAAGGTTTTCATCTTCAGGAGTAGCCCAAAGTCTAGCCTTTTTCCCTTGATCATGAGTCGCTTTTATGAATTTAGATATTCTCAAAAATGCAGCTTCATCGATCTGACTATAATCTTCTATCTCTGCAACTTTTCCTGCGTTCTCACTAATAAAAGGCATCAAATGTGATGGATAGTTTTTGGCCAAATCACTTGGCCGTCCATCCAAAGTCATCAGTTGCAAACTATCATTTTGCAATGCTTCAAATGGTCGATCACCAGAAAGAATTACGGTTACCTTGCCTTTATGAAATTTTCCATTTTCATAATAATTCAACATTTCTCGAAATGGATATAATAAATCTCGAAGCTCTCGATAAGTTTGATTTGGATATATTTTTATATCAATCCATAAATAGAAATCACCTTTATAACCTTTATATATTTCTTTATCACCTCTTTTCCATCGTCGCCAGAGCGGTTTGAGATATTGTCGATTGAGTGGCTTTAACCTAGGGTAGAATTTATCAGGCATGTCATGCCCAA
>JBGCFD010000018.1:0-10866 GCA_045106765.1 Saprospiraceae bacterium
TTGGCGATTAATTTGGTTAAAGAATAAAAAACTTTCACCAGTCGCTTCTGCCTACTTAGATTTTATTAGAAAAGAAAAAGAAGCTATTATTAAAAAACATTTTGGGTGGTATGCTGACTTTAAGAAATAAACTTGTTAAACCTGTAAACTGACGGATCATATCCGCTACTGCTTCGTATAAATATTTAACAAGCAGTTCGTAGAAGATGAAAAAATCTATTATAAACATTACTTTAAGTTGGAAGAATAATATGGCGTAAGTGTAGATGCCAGATGAATTATAAAATATGCGAACCCAAGTAGAAATAAAAAATCCAAGAATCAAATGTTATAAATGCATGAGGCCTTCAACCTCGTGTATTTGTAAACACATTAATCCTATCCAGACTAAGACTCGTTTTATTATTCTTATGCACCCGAAGGAGTACAAAAGAGAAAAAATTGGAACGGGACGCATGACTCAGCTTCAACTTAAAAATTCAGAAATTATAGTTGGTGTTAATTTCACCAATAATAAACGTGTAAATGAAATACTGGCTAAAGAAAAAAATTGTCCATTATTACTTTATCCAGGGAAAGATAATTTTAACTTATCAATAAGAAAAAGCTCAGAAATAATTTCATTTATGGGTAATAATCCACATATCATCATTCTCGATGGCACATGGTCTTGCGCCCGAAAAATGCTAAGACTGAGTAAGAACTTGCAAAAACTAAGAAGAGTGAGTTTTGATAATACAATCAAATCAAAATTTATTATCAAGCAGCAACCAGAATCTCTTTGTCTTAGTACTATTGAGTCAGTCTATACTGTTTTAAATTTACTTAAAAAAGGTAACTTAGAACAATGCGAGACGAAGGATTTTCTTATTCCTTTTGAAAAAATGATTGAACATCAAGTCGAATGTTTTCTAGACCCAAATAATAAAAACGATTATTCAAATACGAAAAGAGAAATTACCACTAAGAACGTGTATCAAAAAGATACGAAAAGAAGTATTATTTTTGAGGAACAGAAGATAAAGTTATAGATGTAATAGCACTCAATGAACTAATTACCCTTACCCCCTGTAGAATTATAAAAGTAAGAGTTCAATAAATTCTCACGATGTACCCAATTAAGAATTAAGTGTTGCTTATAGAATTATTTCTGGGTCAATTTTACTGATGTTATACTTTTCGGTGTTGACTTCACGTCGACATACACCAAAAGCAAGTAAACTCCACCCAACAGTTTGTAAGTATAAAAAGGTCGCTTACATTCTGAATCATCCCTACACCTTTCCAGTTAAGTAACTTTGAAACTTTCTGAATATACATATTTCAGATCATCAGTATTTTGGACACATGCAAAAAAAATCCTCGCACAGATAAATGTACGAGGATAATGCTTCTTGATAGTAGCCCCTAGGGGAATCGAACCCCTCTTTCCAGGATGAAAACCTGGCGTCCTAACCGATAGACGAAGGGGCCAAAAATATATACAAAACAAAATTGTTTAATATATATTTTCAGCCTAATTTCGCCGCTATCCGATTGGATTCTTTTTCTATAAATTAAAAGCTTTTCTCTTAAAGCGCTGCAAATATATGTTCTGTTTATTTAAAAATCAAAGTTTATTTTGTTTTTTTTCAAAAAAAAAAATCTGACAAAATCAAAGCATTTTTTATTCGCTTATTTTAGGTTTTTCCAAAACAAAAAATAGATTTTTTTCGTTCAAAATGTATTTCCTAAAATAATTATTGTTACTTTTACACTAAGTAACTAGTCTAAATAACGAAACTCTTGACAATATAATAAACCTATTGTAATAAATTTCGTTTTACTATTTTATTCTAAATCAAAAACATTTATTCAAATGACAAAAAGAATTGCAATTAATGGATTCGGTCGAATTGGACGATTAACTCTCAGAAACCTTTTAAGTAAGAAAGATATTGAAGTAGTTGCGATCAACGACTTGACAGATAATAAAACACTTGCACACCTATTTAAGTATGACTCTGCACAAGGAACATTTAAAGGTAAAGTAAGTGCTGATGATAAATACATAACGATCAATGGCAAAAAAATTACTGCATTGACGGAAAGAAACCCTGCTGCTCTTCCTTGGAAGAAATTAAAAGTAGACGTTGTTCTGGAATGTACTGGTATTTTCCGGGATAAAGCTAAAGCTAGCATGCACTTGGAAGCAGGTGCTAAAAAAGTAGTACTTTCTGCTCCTGGAAAAGGAGAAGGAATTCAAACTATCGTTTTGGGTGTGAATGATCAGACTTTAGACATTAAGAATAATATCTTCTCGAATGCGTCTTGTACGACGAACTGTTTGTCTCCAGTTATCAAAACTTTAAATGAAACTTGGGGGATCAAATATGGTTCTGTCAACACAACTCACGGATTTACTGCTGACCAAAATATTCAAGATGCTCCTCATAGTGACTTAAGAAGAGCACGGGCAGCAACCGTTAATATAGTTCCTACTACGACTGGAGCTGCAGTTGCAACAGGATTAGTAATTCCTGAAGTAGCTGGAAAATTATCTGCCATGGCTTTTAGAGTTCCTGTAATCACAGGTTCTTTAGTTGAAGTAAATGTTGTTTTGGAAAAAGATACAACCGCAGAAGAAGTAAATGCTGTTTTCGCAAAAATGGCCAAAGGAAAAATGAGAGGCATTTTACAATATAACGAAGATCCAATTGTTTCTTCTGATATTATTGGAAATAAGTACTCTTCTATCTTTGATAGTTTATTGACAAATGTGATTGGTGGCAACTTTGTTAAAGTAGTAAGTTGGTATGATAATGAAGCGGGTTATTCTGCAAGATTAGCAGACCTAACGGTTAAGATTGCAAAGTTATCTTCTGCAAAAAAGAAACCGGCTGCTAAGAAAAAACCTGCCGCTAAAAAGAAAGCAACAACAAAAAAAACTAGGAAACCAGCAATGGCTTAATCCTATTTTTATAAAAAATAAAAACACCGTGAAGTGAATTCTTGACGGTGTTTTTTTATTTTCGCACTCTCCTATTTAATCATTTCAAAAAAGCAGAAAATGAATATAGATTTTAAAAACAAAAAAGTATTAGTTCGAGTGGACTTCAATGTTCCTTTGGATGATAAATATAAAATCACAGATGATACTCGAATTAAATCTGCCTTGCCAACCATCAAATATATTTTAAAAGCTGGCGGTTCGATTATATTAATGTCTCATCTCGGAAGACCTCAGAAGAAATTGAATGAAGACGGAAGTATAAATGTAAAGAAATTTACTTTAGAACACCTTGTTACTCATTTGAACAAAAAATTGAGATTGAAAGTAAAATTTTGCAAAGAGACAGTTGGAAAGGAAGCTACTAAAATGGCAAAGACATTAAAACCAGGTGAAGTTTTATTAATGGAAAATACTCGCTTTGAAAAAGGCGAAACAAAAGGTGATGCTAAGCTGGCAAAAGCCATGTCGTCCTTGGCTGATATTTATATCAACGATGCTTTCGGAACTGCTCACCGAGAACATGCTTCAACTGCAGTAATTGCTAAACACTTTAAAAAAGGAAATAAAGCATTTGGTTTTTTAATGGAGAAAGAAATCGAAAACGCCAATCGTTTGCTCAACAATCCGGAACGACCGGTGACTGCCATTGTCGGTGGTGCAAAGGTTTCTGATAAAATAATGCTGCTGGAGAAATTGATGAACTTAGCTGATAATATCATTATCGGAGGAGGAATGGCGTACACTTTTATGAGAGCAAAAGGTGGAAATACTGGAAACTCTTTGGTCGAAGAAGATAAAATAAAATTGGCGACTAAGCTTTTAGAAAAAGCAAAAAAGAAAGGTGTCAAAATCTATTTGCCAAAAGATTCTGTCATTGCTGATTCGTTTTCTGAAAAAGCAAAAAGAGAAACTAAATATTCTATGCGAATCAAAAAAGGATGGATGGGATTAGACATCGGACCTAAAGCACAAAAAGAATTTGCAGACGTTATCATCAAATCAAAAACAATTTTATGGAATGGCCCAATGGGTGTTTTTGAGATGAAACCTTTTGCAAAAGGAACCATGGCAATTGCTAAAGCAGTAGCTAAGGCAACTTCTAAAGGAGCATTCTCACTTGTTGGTGGTGGTGATTCTGTAGCAGCGGTTAATCAAATGGGCCTTGCTGAAAAGGTTAGCTATGTTTCGACTGGCGGAGGTGCGATGTTGGAGTTTTTGGAAGGAAAAGAATTGCCGGGGATTGCTGCAATGAAATAAGAATTCTAATCTGAATAAAAAAAACTTGTCTATTCTTTAATTAGAGTAGACAAGTTTTTTTTGTAAAACAGTAAATAGAAAACGGTTAACTACTATTAGTAATCAACCGTTCCCTTTTATATATTAACCGTCATTAAACTCGGTCAGCATACATTTCATCATAATACTTTTGGTAATTTCCAGAAGTGACATTTTCCATCCATTCTGTATTTTTCAAATACCATTGTACTGTCAATCGCAATCCTTCCTCTGATTGAATTGAAGGCTCCCACCCTAGTTCATTTTTGATTTTCGTTGCATCTATTGCGTAACGCTTATCATGACCTGGCCGATCTTTTACAAAGTGAATTAATTTTTTCGAACTCCCTTTCTCTCGTCCTAATTCATCATCAACGATTTCGCAAAGCACATGAATCAAATCAATATTTTGCCATTCGTTGTTACCTCCGATGTTATAAGTTTCTCCATTTTTTCCATCATGATAAATAACATCAATCGCAGTCGCATGATCCATTACCCACAACCAATCTCGTGTATATTTTCCATCTCCATATACAGGAAGTGATTTTTCGTGCTTGATATTATTGATAAAAAGTGGCAATAATTTTTCAGGAAATTGATTCGGTCCATAATTATTAGAACAGTTGGAAATCACAATTGGTAAACCATAAGTGTGATAGTACGCTCGCACGATATGATCAGAACTTGCTTTACTAGAAGAGTAAGGAGAACGAGGATCATAAGGAGTTTCTTCTGTAAAAAATCCAGTTTCCCCCAAAGAGCCATATACCTCATCAGTCGAAACATGATAGAATCTTTTTCCAGCAAAATCTTTCCAATTGCTACGCGCTGCATTCAATAAATTAACTGTTCCTAAAATATTAGTTTTGATAAAAGACATTGGATCTTCAATCGATCGATCGACATGAGATTCAGCAGCTAAATGAATAACTCCGTCAAAATTATATTTTTCAAATAAAGAATTTACAAAGTCAGTATCAACAATATCACCTTTTTCAAAAACGTAATTTTCAGCAGAATCGACATCACTTAAATTTTCTAAATTACCAGCATAAGTCAATAAATCTAAATTTACAATTCGATAAGTTGGATATTTATTAATCAATAATCGAATTACATGAGAGCCGATAAATCCAGCTCCTCCAGTTACTAAGATGTTTTTTTCAAAAGCCATAATAAGTTATTTTTTTAGTGGGATTAGTACTATCCACAAAGTAAAATCAATCTTTCCTTATGAATTAAAATAAAATTAAGATGTTTTTTCCTCTACTTTAACTACAGTTTTAAAATATTCGTATGTCTTTAACATTCCATCTTTTCGAGAGACTTTTGGTTCCCAATCCAAAATCTCTTTTGCTTTAGAAATGTCTGGTCGTCGTTTTTTCGGATCATCAGTTGGAAGTGGATGATGCGTTAAAGTTGCATTTGGATTTCCGACCATTTCAATTACTTCTTCCGCAAACTGAGTCATGGTAATCTCGTGTGGATTTCCAATATTCACAGGTTGAGAATAATCACTCATCAATAATCTATAAATCCCTTCCACCAAATCATCTACATAACAGAACGATCTCGTTTGAGTTCCGTCTCCAAAAATAGTTAGCCCTTCTCCTCGAATCGCTTGAGAGAAAAATGCAGGCATCACACGTCCATCATCCACTCTCATTCGTGGCCCATAAGTGTTAAAAATTCGAATGATTCTTGTTTCTAATCCATGGAAAGTATGGTAAGCCATTGTCATTGCTTCTTGAAATCTTTTCGCTTCATCGTACACACCACGTGGCCCTACTGGATTTACATTTCCCCAATATTCTTCTACCTGTGGATGAACCAAAGGATCTCCATACACTTCTGAAGTCGAGGCAATTAATAACCTTGCTCCTTTTGCTTTGGCCAATCCACATAAATTGTGGGTTCCTAAAGCACCTACTTTCATTGTTTGGATAGGCATTTTCAAGTAATCAATTGGACTTGCAGGTGAAGCAAAATGAAGAATATAATCTAAATTGCCTGGAACGTGAACGAATTTAGAAACATCATGATGATAAAATTCAAAATGCTTTTCCTTAAAAAGGTGAGCTATATTATCCATGTTTCCTGTAATCAAATTATCCATTCCAACAACATGGAATCCTTCTGCCAAGAATCGATCACTTAAGTGCGATCCTAAGAAACCGGCTGCTCCGGTGATGAGTACTTTTTTCAATTTAATGTAATTTTATAATTAATAAATCTGTAAGCTTAAAATATATTTAAAATGAGTTGATGCTTTAAATTTCAAATATTGAAATAAAACATTAGTAGGATAAATACCTATTCACTTAAAATCATTTGGTAATTTTCTCAAATAAAGGAGGGCTTCGGAATAACTTCAAAATTAAGAAGTTTTGTTTTGATACTTACTTTAGAACGAAAAATTAGAAGTAGAGTTACATTTTCAAAGTTTGAAAATTTATAATATCGACTACTTTTTAAAATAGTCAGGCAAATATACTTAATAAATAAAGATTTTCGATAAAATTTCATCCTTTGAATTTGATATTTTTATTTAAATATCTTGGAACTCGAACTCCAAATCCGAAGCAGCGATACCTTATTTTTTTTATCAAGAACCTGACTTTTGAGGGAATAAATTAGATTAAACAGTTAAACTAAGTTTGGTTTTTACTTACTTTTGTGAATCAAGTATCGTTTATATTTATGTACTAAAAAAAATTACCATTTTACTAAAAAAAAAAATTACGTGAGTATTAAAAATTTAACTTGGAGTTTTGTGATCATTATCATTTTATTTGGAAATTCCTCTCTTTCTGCTCAAAATGAAAAAGAACAAGAATCAAATAACCCAACTTATATCTTGGTGAATTTGTCTTATTCCTTTCAATCGCCAAAAGGTGATATGAGCAATCGGTATGGTTGGAATAATTCCGCTGGACTTGGTATAGATTATTTGACTAGTGAAAATTGGATTTTTGGAACACAAGTAGATTATCTTTTTGGGACAAGGGTGAAGGAAGATGTCTTGGCTACACTCCGAAACCAGAATGGAGATTTGATAGGAAATAATCGAAGTATTGCCAATATTAGATTGACGGAAAGAGGTTGGAATGCCAATTTTTTATTTGGAAAATTAATCCCTTTCCGAAAAGAAAAACGATTATTTGGAATTAGAGCTACTGCTGGCGTTGGAATTTTGCAACATAAAATCAGGATTCAACAAGACCCTGCTTCCCTTGTTCCACAAACAACCGGTGACTATCGAACTGGTTACGATCGAATGTCAAATGGGTTAGCGTTCACGGAATTTATTGGTATTCAAAAAGTAAGTCCCAATAGAAGAATAAATTTTATTATTGGAGTTGAGTTAGTTCAAGGATTTACTAAAAGTAGACGAGAATGGGATTTTGATAAAATGGCAAAAGATGAAAATAGCTACATTGATTTTTTAATCGGTGGAAAATTTGCCTGGACCATTCCTTTTGAAATTGGAGCTACAGCTGAAGATGTATTTTACTAAACGATGTTCCTAGAAAATATTTTCCCAAGAAATTTAAAAAGAACGGAGTTAACTTTTAAAAGTTGATTCCGTTTTTTTTATTAAAAAAACTATCTTCGAGTTTATCATTTTCAAGAAGTTGTTTTAAAATATAAAATCGAACAAAAATGAAAAACATAAAAATAACTATTTCATTTCTCACTATTTTATTGATAAGCTGCTCTCCCATTTTTTCTCAAAAAAAACCATCTAAAGAAACTCAAAATATCATTCAAAATCTAGAGACTCGAACTCAAGAATATGGAGACATGGCTCATAAAATTTGGGAGTATGCTGAATTAGGATATTTGGAAACTAAAAGTTCTGGGTTATTGAAATCTCATTTAGAGGAAGAAGGTTTTACAATTAAAAATGGTGTCGCTGAAATTCCAACTGCGTTTGTGGCAGAGTATGGAAGTGGTCATCCAATCATTGGAATTTTAGCTGAATATGATGCACTCCCTGGAATTTCTCAAGCCGCAGAGCCAATGAGAAAAGAAATTGAAAAAGGTGGTTCAGGTCATGCCTGCGGACATCATTTATTTGGAACTGGTTCTGTAGCTGCTGCTGTGGAAGTCAAAAATTGGTTGAAAAGATCTGGCACAAAAGGAACGATCCGATTATATGGAACTCCAGCTGAAGAAGGTGGTGCAGGGAAAGTTTATATGGTTCGTGCAGGATTATTAGATGATGTAGATGCCGTTTTGCATTGGCATCCTGGCAGCTCAAATGGTGCTTCTGCTGCTTCATCTTTAGCCAATAAATCTGCTAAGTTTCGATTTTATGGAAAAGCATCTCATGCTGCATCTTCACCTCAACGAGGTCGTTCTGCTTTGGATGCAGTCGAAGCAATGAATTATATGTCGAATATGATGAGAGAGCACATCCCGATGGAATCACGTATGCATTATGTTATTACAAGTGGTGGAGAAGCACCAAATGTAGTTCCAGCCTATGCAGAAGTTTTTTACTATGTCCGACATCCTGAAATGCAAGAGGTTCGAAAATTATTTGATCGTTTGGTAAAAGCTGCCGAAGGTGCTGCCATCGGAACAGAAACAAAAATGGAATACGAAGTGATTCATGGAGTATATAATTTACTGCCAAATGAAACACTCTCTGAGGTCATGTATAAAAATCTACAAACTGTTGGCGGAGTAGAATATACTAAAGCAGAAGAAGAATTTGCTAAAAAAATTATCGCAACTTTTAATCGAGAAGGTCTAGCTCCAAGTGATGCAAAAAAGATTACACCATACACGGTTTCTAATCGTGGCAAAGGTGGTTCGACTGATGTAGGTGATGTAAGTTGGATGGTTCCAACGGCAGGAATGCGTTCAGCGACTTGGGTTCCTGGAACTGGTGCGCACAGTTGGCAAGCAGTTGCGGCAGGTGGAACTGATATAGGAACCAAAGGAATGATGGTAGCTTCAAAGACAATTACATTGACAGCAATTGATTTATTTAAAAATCCAGAACTTTGCGAAAAGGCGAAAAAAGAATTGGCTGAAAAACGAGGAAAGGATTTTAAATATGAAGCGATGTTGGGAGATCGGAAGCCACCTTTAGATTATAGGAAATAATTGAACAAGTAATCGGTTGAATAGGTATTCTGATTACCAGTTCAACCGATTACCTATTCGACTCAATATATCGTAATCTCCAAGATTTTCACATCATCAGAAACCTTGCTCTGATCGATTTCATAAGTATTATTGGCTGCATCCAATCGGTACCGAAAATTATCTTTTGCCACACTTGTGCGACTTTCAATCTCAGAACCATGAACAGTTAATTCTCCAATTCTCTTTTTTAATTCGCCCAAAGTCATTCCTACTCGAACTCCTTTTGAAGTCATTGCATTTGGAGAAATAATCGTGATGTCTCCAACTAATTTCGGATCTCGTGGGTCAGGCATCACAAAAGCTAATTTCTCGCCAGCATCACTTTTTATCTCATAAGTTACAAAATCTCCCTCCCCTGTTTGCATCACTTCTTTAGTCAACATACTTGCTTTTTCCGAAATATTGTCGCCTATGGAAATACCTTGGAAAGATTTCTTTTTGATCTTGTAATTTCTACTTGTTTTTCCTTTGAGGTCATCTTTTTTTTCAAGGTTTTCAGTTGTTATTTCGTCAGTTGAGGCAGCTGGTTTCTTTTCCGTTTCACAACTTTGAAAAAGAGAAAAAGAAAGAAGAGTCATTAAAATAAAAAAGAAAGATTTCATTTTTGTTGGGCTTTAATTAGAAAAATTTGATTATAATATTTTTATTTAAACTAAAATTTGATTTAATATTCCTTCCATTCCTTGTTGCAATTTTAAGGCTGAAGCTCTAGCTTGTTCTGCAAAATCTTCTCCTTCACTTGCAAAAATAATCCCTCTAGAAGAGTTTACTAATAATCCACAAACATCATTCAAACCATACTCAGATAGTTTTTGCAAATCACCTCCTTGTGCTCCAACTCCTGGAACCAATAAAAAATGATCTGGAGCAATTTGTCTAATTTCTTTAAATTTCTCAGGATGAGTTGCACCGACCACAAACATTAATTGCTCAGGTGTTCCCCAAGTTTGAGCAGTTCGCATCACTTTTTCATACAATGGCATTTCTCCATCTTGGGCTGCAAATTGAAAATCATTGCTTCCTTTATTTGAAGTTAACGCTAATAGAATTACCCATTTATTTTCAAATTCTAAAAACGGTTGAACGGAGTCAATTCCCATGTAAGGAGCTACAGTTACTGAGTCAAAATTGAGTTCTTCAAAGAATGCTTTAGCATACATTTTCGAAGTATTTCCAATATCTCCGCGTTTGGCGTCAGCAATCGTAAAATGTTCGGTTGGAATATATTTCATTGTTTTTTCCAAAGACTGCCAGCCTTTAACTCCACGCGCTTCATAGAAAGCAACATTGGGTTTGTAGGCAACACAAAGATCTTTGGTTGCGTCGATAATCTGTTTGTTAAACTCAAAAACAGGATCGTCGTACTTCAATAAATGTTTAGGAATTCTGCTAAAATCGGAATCCAAACCGACACAGAGATAAGATTTTTTGGTTTG
>JBGCFD010000179.1:0-21018 GCA_045106765.1 Saprospiraceae bacterium
CCAATAAAGAAGAATATAAACCTACTGAAAGTCATATGTTTTTAGATGAAAAAAGAAAGCTAGGTATTGTGAAAAGAATGAAGAAAAAAATTGCTAAATTAGGTATCACAAATCATGACCTCGGTCTTTCAACTTAAAAAACATATCTGATAATCAACGAGTTATGAACGTTAGTCAGAATGAATAAAAAAAGGACAATGTACAAAACCGAATCATTACTTAAAGAGTTCTGCCCAACGATTTATGGGATGATAAAGAAGTCGAAAACCAATTGGGAAAAATTGGACAAAAAGTTTGAAGAAGACTATTTAAAGGAAGGGATTGAAGTTGAATCAAATATTGCAGGAATTTTATTGAAAGCAAAATTGGGAGATAAATTCTTAATAGAATTCCTAAGGCATGCAGATTCAATAGCAAAATATCTTTATGATTTTACGAAAGAGAAGAGGAAATTCCGAGATATAATTGTAGGTAAGTTTACAAACTTGGATAGCCTAAATTATTTGAATCCTATCGGGGAGTTATCATTTTTAAAGAAGATGATTGACAACAGTTACGAGTTAATCAGAATTGAAGACAACCAAACTTTTCCAAAATTGACACCGAAAGATTTTTTATTAAAATCACCAAGTGGAAGTGAATTATTGATTGAGGTTGTTAATATTCACCTAAGAGACGACTATGAAAGTACAGAGGATTTAAAAATGAAATTACTAAACGAATTAAATGAAAAAATAGAAAAAGAAACAAAGGGGATGGAAGATGAAAGGTATCCAAGCAATTTCTTTTTCCAACCTATCCTTTGGCATGTCAACCTTTCTAAATTTAAGAAACACGTTGGATTCTTTAAAGATTTTTCGAAATCGGTTGGAAGAGATTTTGGACTCAAATATAATACTCTTGGATTTTGCACTTTTGGAAAAACCAAAGATAATAATTTACTTTTCGGGGAAGTAAGTTCTTTTTATGATAAATATGAAATAGAATGAACACAGCACCTAACAAAGTGTCAATTCCATAAAGTTAAGCCAAAAAACTGGCTCAAAGCTTGAGGAACAAACCATTTTCCCATGTCACACTTTTCTTTGATTAAAATACGTGTATTTATTGTTGTAAAAAGACATAACTAGCCCATAAATCCAAATAAACAAATCATTTCGGAAGTATCAATTCTAATATATTTCAACGATTTACAAGCCTGTTCACTAAAAGGCGGGTTTGTAATTTTTCTCTGTCAGATAGCGCTCGTTTGCCCTCATCTATTTCCTTTTTCTTTCTGTCGGTGGGCGAATACGTCGTTTTTCATGGTAACGAATCATCAATACAATTGCCTGTTTTATATACTGTGAGTTTGCGATTATTTTTACCTGCTTCAATCTTAGGAGAAGTATTTCTATTCTGGAAATTGCAGAGTTGATCAAGCGGCTAAAGACTGTTTTTTGTTTTGTAAATATATTGTTATAAGGAATTTTAAGGTTTTTTAAGTCTACCTTTTATTGATGGAAAAACTGCATCATTGAAATCTCAAAAATTTAAATACGCTAAGAAGTAAGATATTAAACTTTTTGGGTATCTTTCGATATACTAAATTAAGTGGCAGGAGTTTTTTCACAAACTGCCGTTCTACCACATTAAAAACAAAACCATTATGAAAAGAACATTATTAGTTTTAACAGTAATTCTCATTTGTTTTCATTCTTACGGACAAACACCGAGAGCAAGAGATCTAGGAGTGCCCTTTGTTGGCATAACAGGAGAATTCAATGCAATTACAGATGTTAAAGGTGTGGAAGTTGGATATAGCACAATTATTTCAGGTGATGGTGAAAATATTGTGGGCAAAGGACCAATCAGAACTGGAGTTACAGCAATATTTCCTAGGGGAAAAGCTAAAAAATTTAGTCCCGTTTACGCCAATTGGTACAGCCTAAATGGTAATGGGGAAATGACGGGTACAACTTGGGTTACAGAATCTGGTTTTTTAGAAACCCCAATTATGATTACAAACACAAATAGTGTTGGTGAGGTAAGACAAGCTGTACTAAAATGGTATGTTGATACAGATTGGTATAATGGAGAAGATTGGTGGTACACTTATCCAGTAGTAGCAGAAACATATGACGGATTTCTTAATGATATTTATGGATTTCACGTAAAAGAGCAGCATGTTTTAGAGGCTATTGAAAATTCGACAAGCGGAAGAATAGATGAGGGGAATGTTGGTGGAGGAACAGGTATGATGTGCTTAGGCTTTAAAGGTGGAACGGGAACATCCTCAAGGGTTTTTAAAATAAAGGATTCGACTTATACCGTTGGAGCAATTGTACAATCAAATTTTGGAGCCAAAAGAAACTTATCAATAGCTGGTGTTCCTGTTGGTATTGAACTAAAGGATACTTTGAATCATGAATTTAATGCACCACCAAAATCAAGAAGACAAGAGGGAGATGGCTCAATCATAGTAATAGTCGCAACTGATGTACCTTTATTGCCACATCAATTAAAAAGAATTGCTCAAAGAATTCCTTTAGGAGTTGGAATTGTTGGCGGTCGTGGGAGTAATGGCTCTGGAGACATATTTTTGGCATTTTCAACGGCAAACGAAAAGGCATTTAATCGTGATGAGATGACAACTGTAGAAACTATGTCCAATGATTTACTCATGCCTGTTTTTGAAGCGACTGTCCAAGTTGTTGAAGAAGCTATTATTAATGCAATGGTAGCGGCTGAAACAATGGAAGGAATTAACGGGAATAAGGCATATGCTATTCCTCATGATTTACTAATAGAAACTCTAAAAAAGTACAACCGAATAAAAGAATAACATGGCACAACAATAAGATATTAAACTTTTTGGGTATCTTTCGATATACTAAATTAAGCGGCAGGAGTTTTTTCACAAACTGCCTTTGTATGCTATTAAAAACAAAAAAGGGGCTATGGAGTTAAAAATATGTTTGTTAATTATTTTAAATATTTGGTTTTTAAATCCAATGAAATCTCAAATAATTGATTATGATTGGAACATAAATGAGCTGATTGAAAATCAAATACAAAAATTTTCAGATGGTAATGTTCGGATTAAAAATCTTCAACCCAATGATACAATATGGAGATATGAATTTACTACATGTGGAGAACTTAAAATAGAAGCTCAAATCTCTCAATTAGTTTTTGGTGATTCTACAATAAAATTCAATGAAGATACTTATGAAGAACTTCTATATATCACCTACTTCAAAAAAGATATTCCAAATGGAAAATTTATCAAGTATTTTGACAATGGAAAAATAGAAGAGAAGGGGAATTATTTAAATGGGAATAAATTCGGTAACTGGAAAGAATATTTTACATCTGGAAAAGTAAAAAGAATTACTATTTACAATAAGAAAGGTAAAAGAGAAGGAAATTATGTAGAATATTATTCTAATGGAAAAGTAAAAGGACGATATGCAATTAAAAAAATAGTCCAAAAAAAAACTTGGTTTGATGGTGAGACATATGAGGAATTTGAAGGAGAATCAGTTTTCGAATATGAAATAAAAAAAGGAAAATGGCAATACTTTTCAAAATATGGAAAGTTGCAAAGTGAAGTTGAATATCAATAAAAATAAAAACTACACACAATAATGCATCAATTCCATAAAGTTAAGCCAAAAAACTGGCTCAAACCTTGAGGAACAAACCATTTTCCCACATCATACTTTTATTTGATTAAAATACGTGTATTTATTGTTATAAAAAGACATAGCTAGCCCATAGAAGCTTCGTTCTTGATAATTACTTATACATTATTGTTTGTAATTGTATTGTTATTAGAATAAATTTGCCTTGAAAAAATCGATAAGAGATTTTTTTACAGACTGACGTTCGCTGCAAGCAAAATAAAAAAACGACAACATAAATGAGTTATTTAAAAGATATAATTGCAAGAGGTGATGATGAATTACTTTTTGAGGAATTAAAGTCGATAGTAGATTCTGTAAAAAATAAAAAGCTGTATGATGAAATAATTAGTTTTGAAAACCGCTTTAGAGAAGCTGGAAATTCTTATAGGAAAGATACTATACCAAGAGACCAATTTCTACGAGAAAGAGCCAAAATATTTGGAGGTTTGTTAGTTACGATTGATGAAATAGAGAAAATACCTGAACTAATTAATAACACAAAAAAAAGACAAGAAGGTATAAAAAGAGAAAGAGGGTTAAGAAACCTAATGAGGATATTTTTACCAATTGCATTTGTATTAATTAGTGCTTTTATTGGATACAATTGGGAAAACTTAATAAATAGAAATAGCGAAAAGACAATAATTAACTTAGCGACAACATGGGAAGATGAAAAGGCATCAATTTTCTATGAAGAATTAATGTCTTTTAAAAATGATATCGAAAACTTTACCGATAAAAATATTCAGGTGGATATAACACCACCAAATGAATATTCTTCTTCTCCTAAAAAATTATTTCAACAAGTTAATGAAGGTGAAGTTGATGCTTTGTTTTCTGTTTCATATAACTGGATTAATGATTCTATAGGGGAACATAAAGTGGGATATTTTTTTGCCGCTTTACCATTTGGAAAAGAGTTTGAGGAAAACAATGATTGGATAGAAAATGGTGGAGGTTTAGAGTTATGGCAAAAATATTATGATGAACACTTACAGGCAAATGTTAAGGTTTTCCCATTTGGACATTCGGGTAAGCAGTTTGGAGGTTGGTATAAATTTTTGCCCACAATGAAAAATATAGACAAATTAAAAATGAGAATACCTCCATTACAAGGCGAATTATTGCAGAGAATTGGAGCGCAACCGCCTTATTTTTGCTTACAAAAAGATATTAAAAAAGTAATGGAAAGTTATGAGATTGGATTGACTGGAGCTGAATGGTTAGGTGCACATGAAGATATTGTTTTAGGTCTTCATGAATGTACTGACAATGGTTTTACACATTACATAAGAGAAGGATGGCATGAGCGAGATAATACATTTGAGTTACTCTTGAATAAAGACAGTTACAACAAAATTCCAGAAAAGTACAAGCCAGTATTGGAAGCACTAATTCAAAAATATAATTATAAATTTTACCTAAGATTCTTACACGAAAATGAAAAGAGTTGGAACAAGCTAAAGAAAGAAAAGGGAGGTAAAATTACTTTCCATGAAAACTTCCCTGAAGAAACAAAAAATGCTCTCAAAAAGGAATGGGAAAAACTTCAAGAAGAATATGCTAAAAATAGTTTTTTTAGAGAAGTTTGGAATAGTTATAAAAAGCATTCTAATCAATGGGAGGATAAAATGAAATAAAGCCAGCAGCTAACAATGCATCAATTCCGTAAAGTTAAGCCAAAAACATGGTTCATAATTTGATAGTGATCCCATTTTTTCCTGTCACAATGAGATTACTGAAAAAAATGTAATTATACTGTTATAAAAAAACATAGCTAACCCTAACCCATAAAAATCATTTTAAAAATACCCGCTGGCTCGCCCCCTACAAAAGAATATCCAATATCAAAATATGAGAAAAGAAATGAGTACTATCGAAAAATTAGTTTTTTCACTTAATCGAATAGGTGAAGTGAAGAATCAGGAACTTACCAAAGAAATTGGGTTTTTAAAAATCAGGAAAGCTGTAAAAAAATTAGTTGATAATCTATTCAATAAAAAATCGATTCTATTACCACAAATCAGAGGAAATTATATGAAAATATTCCTTATAACCTTTTTTACATTTCTCATGTTAACGAATTCTTTTGGACAAAGAGTTGAAAAGATTTATCTCAATGAGAATGATAGAACGATAAGCCGTTATTTGACAGTTTTGCCTAAGAAAATCCCATATAAAGGATACATGCTTCTTATACCGAGTTTCTATGAATCACCTGAGCATGTAATGGAACAAACCGACTTGCCTATTTTAGCAGCTAAACAAGGTATCCTGACAATAATACCAACATTCAAAACGGGAATAGCATCCTTTGGAATAGATAGTTTAACTCAACTTTCCTTTAAAGAAATCCTAGAAGACGTTCACAACAGATACAATCTAACCAACTTAAATTTTTATCTTGGAGGTTTTTCAATTGGAGGAAGTTGTGCAGTAAAGTTTGCAGAAGACGCAGTTAAAGACAATTACCAATATCAACCTGATGCAATTTTTGTTGTTGACCCTCCACTAGATTTTATCAGATTTTACAACTCCATGAAACGTACTTTAAGAATTGCCCCAGATTCAAAACTTGCCAAAGAAAATATTTATTTGATTCAAAGAATAGAATTTGAAATGCAAGGTTCTCCAACTACTGCCTTTGATACCTATATTGAGAAATCTCCGTATTGCTTTTCCGACACTAACCAGACAGCAATAAAACATATTATTAATATACCCATCCGATACTATACTGAACCCGAATTAGATTGGAAAATGAAAGACTTTGGTAGTGCCGATTATTCTGATTTGAATGCATTGGACGGTTCTTGTATGATTAATGAATTATTACTTTTAGGGAACAAGAATGCAGAATTGATACTAACTAAAAACAAAGGATACCGAAGACCAAATCATAGAAAACAACCTCATTCTTGGAGTATTATTGATGAGGATGAACTAATTCAATGGTTACAAAGCTTGAAATAAAAATACTTATAACAAAGTATATAACCCAAGCTGTTAAGTGGTGCAACTCGAAAAAAGTCTATACTTGAAAGTTCTGCCAAATTTTAATGAAGTTGTTTTGAAATGGGAAAATCGATACTCGATTTTCATAAAATAGCAACGGGTGTAGCTAATGCCACACCCGTTTTATCTAACAAACAAAACCAACTAAAAACCAAATAATTTGCATAGAGCATTCTTAATAATCTCTAGCAATTTCTTAGATAACGGATGAAAATTTCATATGCTGTTCCATTAACATATTTTTAACAGAACAATAACATTAATCCTACGTACTGTAGTATTTAATCATAGGTGAAGATAAATTAGAATAAACACTTGTTTTTTTTCATCTTTGCATTTATTTATATAAAGACAGAAACTGCGTCATATGACATTTGACAATTTTGATTTCGCTCCTAGCCTACTTGAAGCTCTTGATTTTATGGGTTTTAAAGAACCTAGTCCAATTCAGGCTCAAGCTATTCCTTTAATTAATGATAGTAAAGACCTCATTGCTTGTGCCCAAACCGGTACGGGTAAAACGGGTGCTTTTCTTCTACCAGTCCTTAATAAAATCGCCTCTAATCCTGATAGAAAAGGAGTTCAAGCAATTATTATTGCTCCAACTCGTGAGTTAGCCTTACAAATAGATCAACAAGTAGAAGCCTTTGGATATTTTCTTGGAGTGAGTTCTATTCCTGTTTATGGTGGTGGAGATGGTGCATCTTTTGATCAACAAAAAAAGGCATTTACCAAAGGTGTTGATATTGTTATTGCTACACCTGGTCGACTACTCTCACATATTAGTTTAGGATATACCAATTTTAAGAGTGTTCAATTTTTGATATTGGATGAGGCGGACAGAATGCTTGATATGGGTTTTTTTAATGACATTATGACTGTCGTAAAGAAGCTTCCAGAAAATAGGCAAACGTTACTTTTTTCAGCTACCATGCCTGGGAAAATTAGAGACTTGGCTAAGAAGCTTTTAAAAAATCCAGCACAAATAAATATAGCTCTTTCAAAACCAGCAGAAGGTGTAGTGCAAGGAGCTTATATGACTTACCCTCCTCAAAAAATTCCTCTTGTAGAAATTTTATTGAAAGGAAAAGAGGAAAAATATCCAAGTGTGATCATTTTCTCTTCCACTAAAAAAGTGGTAAAAGAATTAACTCAAGCTCTAAAAAGAAAAAGGTTTAGAGTGGCAGAAATTTCTTCTGACCTCGATCAAAAAGAAAGAGAGTCTACCTTGCGTGCTTTCAAAGCACATAAAATTCAAATCCTAGTTGCAACTGATATTTTGGCTAGAGGAATTGACATTAAGGAAATCAGTTTAGTCATCAATTTTGATGTTCCTAATGATGCGGAAGATTATGTTCACAGAGTTGGTCGAACTGCAAGAGCGGATTCTACAGGAGTTGCATTAACTTTAATTACTCCTAGAGATCAGAGAAACTTTGGCGAAATCGAATCCTTGATTGGAAGTGAAGTTAAAAAATTAGAACTCCCTGAAGAATTAGGTGAAGGACCTAAGTATAATCCGAATGCTCCTAGACCAAGTAGATTCGGAAATAGTCGTGGAGGTAGAAATGGTGGTGGAAGAGGAAGAGGGAGAAACAATAATAACAGAAATAGAAATTCTAGGAATTCAAATAATCGTAGCGGAGGTAATCGAAATTCAAACCAAAAAAATTCTGATTCCAAGCCAAAATCTTCTTCAAAACCTAGATAGAATTAATTTGGACTATAATAGAAAATAGAAAGAGCCACCTCAAAGTTTGAGATGGCTCTTTTTTATTAAGGGAGAATTAAAATTCTAGCTTAATTTCTTTTGAACCATGTAATAAAATGCAGCTCTGTTTTTCATTTTGATGCCTTTCATTTCATTGGCAACTTCATTGATTGCAGACATTGCTTTTTCTTTGTCGTTCATACCCAATTTTTTGACTACAAAGTTTTTTCGCACAGTTTCTAATTCTGATGGATCACTTCCAGAAACTAAAAGTGCATCTTTATTATCAACAATTAATCTTAGTCGACCTACCAAAGTATCCAATAATTCGTTATCAATATTTAATACTCCAGAATCATTTAACTGTTTAGTAGCTTGTTCTTTTAATTTTGCTAATTTTTCATTTACGTCACTCATAATATAATTTAGTTTTAATTAATAAAAAAGTAATAACCTAAAATTACGAAGCTAGAATTAAATATTAAAAAATTTGTTAGATATTTTTACACCTAGTTGATAAGTGGTAAAAAATTGATGATAACTAAGAAAAGTTAATCAACTTAATATCACCAACTATCAATCATTCGATTTTGATTATTATCGAGATCTATCTTACTTGGAATACTTTCTAAAGCTGTAACAATCCATTGACGGGAATCCTTTGGATCGATCACCTCATCAAATTCTAAAAATGATGCTGCTACTGTTGCCTTCCCTCGATCGTAAGCTGCTTTGACTAATTTATCATAAAGTGCTTGTTTTTTTGTTGGATCGGTTTCCATATTAAGTTCTTTCTTAAAACCTAGTTTTACTGCTCCTTCCAATCCCATTGCTCCAAACTCTCCCGTCGGCCAAGCCACCGTAAAAAAGGATTCATGCAAACTTCCTCCTGCCATTGCCATCGCTCCCAAGCCATAAGCCTTACGTAAAACTATTGTTAGAATTGGCACTTTTAAAGAAGCTCCTACGATAAACATTCTGGATGAGTGTCGTACCATGGCTGTCTTTTCACAATCAGGTCCGACCATAAATCCAGGCGCATCACAAAGTGATAGAATCGGAATATTAAAAGCATCACATAATTGCATAAATCTAGCTGCTTTATCCGCGGCATTAGCATCAATTGCACCACCCAAATGTCGAGTACTATTTCCAATTAATCCCATCGGTTTTCCTTCAATTCTGATAAAAGCAGTTACCATATTTTTAGCAAATCCTCCACGAATTTCCAAAACAGAATCTTCATCAGCCAATTGATTAATCACATTAAAAATGTCATAAGCAAATTTCCTGTTTTCAGGAACTAGGTTTCGAAGTTCAAATTGGTCTTTACATTTCCAATCTTTAATTACTCCTTGAAAATAAGATACATATTTTTTTGCCGCTGCAACTGCTTCTATTTCGTCTTTTACCAAAATATCAATCACACCATTTTCGTATTGCATTTTTGCGGGACCAATTTCGTTTGGATGAAATTTTCCTAACCCTCCTCCCTCAATCATTGCTGGGCCTCCCATTCCTAGTGAAATATTTTCAGTAGCAATTATAACATCTGAGCATCCAGCAATCGAAGCATTCCCAGCAAAACAATATCCAGAAGCAATTGCGACTCTTGGAACCTTGCCACTCAATCGAGCATACTCAACAAACGTCATCAAATCTAAACCTCCTGTAGAAATAATGTCAAAATCTACATCTCCTGGTCGACCGCCTCCACCTTCCACAAAAAAAATAACTGGCTTCTTTGCTTTCTTTGCAACCTGCATCATCCGATCAGTTTTCTTATGATTAAATGCACCTTGAGTTCCTGCGAGTACGGTGTAATCATAACTTAAAACAATACATTTACATTTTTCTTTATTGAACCATTTTCCGTTAACTGAAGCGATTCCTGTAATGAGTCCATCGGCAGGAGTTTGCTCAATCAAGTCTTTTTCAGATTTTCTACCTCTTTGAGCAGCGACAATCAAGGATCCAAATTCTACAAAAGTATTTTTATCACATAAATCTTCAATATTTTCTCTGGCAGTTCGTGATCCTTTTGTATGTCGTTTAGCAATAGCCTCAGGACGATTTTCATCAAAAAGAAATGACTTACGTTGTTGAAATTCTTGGAGATCTTTTCGAGGAGATGTAGATTTTTTTTTCGCCATGATAATTTTTTCTAAAAAGAATAGAAAACCCACAAAGAAACTTACCGTCACCTTGTGGGTTAAATTTAGTTTATAATGAATTTATAAAGATGCTCCTCCATCAAGTGTGATGGTCTGCCCTGTTATAAATTTAGTATTGTCCGAAGCTAAAAAAACGATGGCCTCTGCAATTTCTTTGGCCTCACCAAAACGTCTCATTGGAACAAATCTTAAAAGTAATTTATCCATATCGTCACGCATACTTAATAGTTGATTAAGCAAAGCAGATTTGGTATAACCTGGGCAAACTGCATTTACTCTGATGTTTTCATTAGCATATTCCAACGCCGCCGATTTCGTCATTCCAACTACTGCAAATTTACTTGCGCTATAAGAAAGGTTTTTTCCAGAAGCTTTTAAGCCCGCAAGTGAAGCAACATTTACAATATTCCCTCCTCCATTTTTCAACATTTGTGCAATCGCTAACTTCATGCAATAAAAAACGCCCGTTTGGTTTACTGCAATAACTTTGTCCCAATCTTCTAATGTGTGGTCTGCCACTTTCACCATTCGTTTAGGGCCGATTCCAGCATTATTCACGATGACGTCTAATCGTCCATATACTTCAACCGTTGAATTAATTAAGTTTTCTACCTCTTCGTATTTGGTTACATTTGCACCGACGACGAGTGCAGTTCCTCCTGCTTCAGTTATTCCGTTTGCTACATTTTGAGCATTCTCTAGATTCACATCAGACAAAACTACCTTTGCGCCATTAGCAGCACATAAAATTGCAGTAGCTGCTCCAATTCCAGATCCAGCTCCAGTAACGATGACGACTTTATTTTCTAATTGCATTATTAATTTTTATTTTAAAAGAAAGTTATTTTTATTTTTTACTCGATTCACAAAAAATTAATCTTGAATCTTCTATTGCTGATTTTCGCATTTCGGAAGGATATCCTTCGGTGGTAATCATTTTTATAAAGTCACTTTTTTGAGCGTACTCAACAATCAAAACTTTATCCCATTCTAATTCTTGTGGGCCAATTAGATTGATTTTTGCATCGCCATAAAAGTTAACTTTCGCATTTGATTTTTGGAAAAAAGGAACGGTTGCCTTCATGTATTCTTTGTATCGTTCTGCTCCTGAAATATCTGCATCATTTACCTTCTCTTTAAATTTTAAAAGGTTTAACATTTGTAAAGGCACATCAATTGGTAATGCCATAAATGCTTTGTATTGTTCTTTCGTGAGATCTAAAAATTTATCCATAATCTGTTTTGATTTTTAAACGAAGGTGATCATTTCCTTTTCCAAATGCGGTAGTTCATTGAAACTCAATAAATTAAATTTATTTTGAGAAAAAAGAAAACTTGTAAATGAAGTGTTACGAACAGAAAAATTCATAGTAGCAACTGTTCGTTCTTCTTTAATTTTTAAAGCTTCTGCCGTAATCGCAGAGATAGTTCCTCCAGAAGTAAATACCCCAATAGTTTCGCCTTTTCCTGTATTTTCTAAAATTTGGCCTAAACCAGTTTTTACTTTCCCTCTAAACTTTGCCCATGAATCAACTTCTGGAACTTCGATTTTTCCTTCTGCCCATTCATCCATAAAATGTTGAAAAACTAAAAGATGATTTCTCTTTTTCAATGCAGGATTTTCCTCTGCAATTTTAAGTAGCTTTTGGATATTTGGATTAGCTTCTTTTAATTTTGGAAAAACATAACGCATCGCTCTTGGTCCAGAATGTTCCCTTAATTCTTCTATAAAAACTGGTTCAGGAATGGTCATTTTATTTTTGAAAAAAACATCGGCTACTATTTCAAACGTTTTCTTTTGCCTTTGTAATGGGCCAACAAATATTTTGTCAAAATGAAATTCTTTTTGAACTAAATATTTGCCCAGTTCTTCAGATTGTTTTTTTCCATGCTCCGATAGTTTGTCGTAATTATCTGACATAAATGATGCTTGAGCATGACGAAAAAAATATAGCTTTGACATAAAATAGAAGCGTTTTTGAAATTTTGATTTTATTAAAATTGGAAGAGTCCGTTTTAGTTTGATTAGAATAAATTGTCTATTCGTTTTTTTGAAATAGCTTGTTGTCCCATCATACAAAGTAACTCTGCAGCTTTATTCAATTTTGCAAACTTAGGATCTGACGTCATTCCATGATGATAACGATAATAAATTTGTTGAGCAATGACTGCTATTTTGTATAAACCAAAAACGTAATAGAAAATCAAATTATTAATTGGACGTCCACTTCTTTGAGCGTACATTTCCACCACTTCAGTTCGACTTGGATTGCCAGACATAGAAGTTGGTGAAGGAATTCCTTGATTAACAATTGGTCCATCGGAGGCCATTGACCAGTAGGCAATTGATGTTCCCAAATCCATTAGTGGATCTCCAAGCGTACACATTTCCCAATCTAAGACTGCAGCGACCTCAGTCCAACTTTCATCTTTAAAAATGACATTATCATATTTGAAATCATTATGGATTAAACTATGATCATATTCTTTGGGTTGATTTCCATTTAACCATTTCATTACATTGATAGCAGCAGGAACTTCAGAAGTAGCAGCTTTTAAATATTGTTTTCCCCAATTTCTCACTTGTCGTTCGACATAACCTTCTGGTCTACCTAAGTCATCTAGTCCTACACTTTTATAATCTACTTGATGTAATTCAACAAAAGTTTCTAACCAACTATTTGCAATCACAGGGAATTCATCAGCAGAAATTTTTCTTTTAGTAGCTTCCTTAGCTGTCAAAATTATTCCATTTACCTTTTCCATTACGTAAAACGAAGCACCAATCACAGCGTCGTCTTCGGTGTAGGCAAATGCCTTAGGTGCTTTTGTAAAAGCATTGTTAAGTCTTGACAAAACTTTGTATTCTCGCCCCATATCATGTCCTCTTTTGATTGCACCAAAAGGAGGACGTCGCAACACATATTCTTTATTTTCGATTTGCAAAAGGTAGGTAAGATTTGAAAAACCATTGGAAAATTGAGATACTTCCAAATTGTTTTGAACGTTTTCAATTAATTGGTTTTCCAGTAAAAATTCTTTTAAAGAATCCTCTTTTAACTCCTCTCCTTTTCTAACGTTTTGACCCATGTTTTTTTAATTGTTAATAGTTAATGGTTAATACTACTTAGAGTAATTAACCATTAACCATTATCCTATATATATTTTTTAATTGTATTTTTTCCTAACTGATACATATGAACTTCGTCTGGTCCATCTGCTAATCGGAGTGTTCTTGCACCTGCCCAAAAACCAGCAAGGAAAGTATCTTGACTGACTCCCATTCCACCATGAATTTGGATAGCGCGATCCAACACTTTAAGAGCCATATTTGGTGCAACAATTTTTATCATTGCAATTAAATCTTTCGCTTCTTTATTTCCAAAACGATCCATTTTATCTGCAGCAGAAAGTGTTAATAATCTAGCTTGCTCAATTTCACATCTTGACATTGCTACCTCTTGTCGTATACTACTAAAGTCTTTTATCGGTCGGCCGAAGGCAACTCGATTAGCTGACCTCTTACTCATTAACTCCAACGCTCTTTGTGCCATTCCAATTAATCGCATACAATGGTGAATTCTTCCTGGTCCAAGTCGTCCTTGTGCAATTTCAAAACCTCTCCCCTCACCTAGCAACATATTTTCTTTTGGTACTCTTACATTGTCCAAAAGAACCTCTGCATGACCTTCTGGAGAATCATAATATCCAAAAACAGAAAGCGGTCGAATTATTTTTAACCCAGGCGTATTCATTGGAACTAAAATCATACTTTGCTGTTGGTGACGAGGCGCACTTGGATCAGTTTTTCCCATGACAATAGCCACTTTACAATTTGGATTCATTGCTCCTGAAGACCACCATTTTCTACCATTGATTACATATTCGTCTCCTTCTAATTTGATCGAGGTGCAAATATTTGTTGCATCCGAAGAAGCCACATCTGGTTCAGTCATTAAGAATGCTGAACGGATTTCTCCATTCATCAAAGGAGTCAACCATTTCGCTTGCTGCTCAGGTGTTCCATATTTTGATAGTACTTCCATATTTCCAGTATCAGGTGCACTACAATTAAATACTTCTGAAGACCAACGAACTCTTCCCATCATTCCAGCTAAATGTGCATACTCCAAATTACTCAAACCTGGACTTAGATCTCCATATGCTTTTGGTAAAAATAAATTCCATAAGCCTTCTGCTTTTGCTTTTGCTTTTAGCTCTTCAAGACCTGGCCAGTTCTTCCAGAGGTTTTCATGAGAATGATGAAATTTGTCCACCTCTGCTTCATTTGGATAAATATTTGCCTCAAAAAATCTATTTAGTTTTTCAAGGTAAGATTGTGATTTCTCGGTAAGTTCAAAATTCATAAAATATTTTTTAAGGTTTTAGACTTTACTCGTTTGACGTTGAACGTTAGACGTTTTACGGGCCTCCATACAATTTCATTTAGAATAATTTCTATTATTTTTTAAAAAAAGTTAGTAATTATATTTCTAAGAAACTTGTTGTTTCTTATTTTTCTTAACTAATGTTTTCCCTAAGATCATATCCGAAGCCTTCTCTGCAATCATGTAAACTGCAGCATTGGTATTACCAGTTACGATCTTAGGCATGATCGAAGCATCAACCACCCGCAGATTTTTAACACCGTGTACACGTAACTCATTATCTACTACAGCCATATTATCATTTCCCATTTTACAAGTTCCGATTGGATGGTAAACCGTTTCTACTGATTTTCGAATATGTGCTTTTATGGCTTCATCAGAACTAGCGTCTATTGGAGCATTGACCTTTTCAAGATAAGGTTCGAATGCTTTTTGTTCATAAATTTCTAATGCCTTTTTCACACCAATTACCAACTGATCCATATCTTCTTTTTCTTCTAAGAAATTAGGTTGGATAATCGGATCAGCTAAGGGGTCGGCAGATTTTAGTTTTACAAATCCTCTACTTTTTGGATGCAATAATGTTGGAAGAATGGTAAAACCATCATGAGTTGGATAAGTGGATAAATTATACATATCATAATCATATCCTTCTCCTACGTGTATTGGTGCAAAATGAAATTGAAAATTAACAGGTTTACCTTCTTTTTCTAAATCAACAAAAGCGACTGACTCTAAAGGCCCAATCATAAGTGGTCCTTTACTTTTGAAAAAGTAATTAATGGCAGCACCTATTTGCTTTAACATTGGTGAGTAATGATTAAGACCTTTTTGCTGTTTCGCTTTAGCACTTACATTTAAAAAAAGATGATCTTGTAAATTTTTCCCTACGCCTTTTAAATCCTTTACACATTCAATTCCATGCTCATTTAATTCAGTAGCATCTCCAATTCCAGAGAGCATCAAAAGTTGTGGGGATTGAAAAGCACCTGCAGAAATAATAATTTCTTTTTCTGTGCGAACGGTTTGCTTATTGCTATTTTTGTCGAAATACTCTACTCCTATCGCTTTTCCATTTTCAATGATAATTTTTGAGACTTGCGCTTTAGTAATCGCTTTTAAATTAGGTCGATTAAGCACGGGTTTTAAGAATGCTACAGCTGCACTATTTCGTTTTCCATTTTTTATATTGAATTGAAAAAAACCTGCACCTGCTTGTTTTGCCCCATTGTAATCTTTATTTCTAGCAATGCCTATTTGTTGGCATGCCTCAATAAATGCAGTTGAGAAAGGCGTTTTAAAACCTTGAGCAAAGGAAACATTTAGCTCACCTTGTTCTCCATGATAATTTTTATCTAATTGATTAGCTTGCTCATTTTTTTCTGAGCGAATAAAATATGGTAAAATATTTTTGTAGTCCCAACCATCGTTTCCCAGGCTTGCCCATCCATCATAATCCGCTTTATTTCCTCGAACATATGCCATAGCATTGATGGAACTACTTCCACCTAAGGTTTTTCCTCTAGGCAGGTAAATCTTTCGATTGTCAATATTTTCTTGTGGTTCTGTCCAAAACCCCCAATCTATTTTTTTCTTAAAATTCTTTACATAAGCACCAGGAATATGAATTTCAAAATCTGAATCAGGTCCTCCTGCTTCTAGGATCAAAACATTAGTGCTGGGATCTGCGGAAAGTCGATTGGCGAGGACACAACCTGCAGAGCCAGCGCCGATGATGATATAGTCAATTTTTTTCATATTCTAAATGGCAATTGGTGATCTTTAAATTAATGCTCCATCCTAAACAAGGTGAATTAGACAATTTGGTTTTAAACTTTCACCTTAATGGATGAATTGAGCATTGTTCTTTTTTTCATTGAAAAAAAGAACAAGAAAATTCTAGGTAAAAAATAGCTTAACTCAAGTCCAGTTCCCACACCCTCATTTTTCACCGTTCCTCTCCCGCTTCTTATTTCTCATGGTTTTTCTTTCAATTTTAGATTACCCTACTGTATGTAAAATAAATTGCAATATGAAGGTTTAAGTTAATTACTCTAAGTTTACACAAAAACTTTCTTCTCAGCGTCTTTAATAGTTAATGATTCTTCGTTCATTAAAACCTCAGCTAGATAAGTTGTTTTTGATAATTCGTATTTGAAGAAAAATTTCATTGCATGAATTTTACTTTCATAAAATTCTTCTGTGTAAGTTTTATCTCCTTTTACAATGGATGATTTTGCTTCTTCTGCCATATCTAACCACAACCAAGCAATGACAATATTACTAAAGTACTCCATGAATAAATTAGCGTCGGCGGTGTATCTCTCATAGTCACCTGCTTGTGCATATTTACTTAAGTGACCTAGTACTTTTTGTACATCTTGTAATTTTTCCCCTAATTGATTTGCATATGGTTTTAGCTCATCAAATTTTATTGCCTTTTGCATTGATTGCATTATTTCAGCAGCTAATAACTCAACAGCTTTTCCTCTTTGCATTGGAACTTTTCTTCCTAATAAGTCCAAAGATTGAATTCCCGTTGTACCTTCATACAAAGTAAAAATTCGAATATCTCGATGGTATTGTTGCAAGATGAACTCCATTGTAAACCCATACCCTCCTAAAATTTGTAAGCCATTAGAAACTGCTACTGCTCCCATTTCCGAAGGATAAGTTTTTACTAAAGGAGTTAGCAACTCTAATAATAAATGATATCGATCTCTTTCATTTTGATCAGCATGAGTTCTACTCAAATCCAAATATCGGGAAGTTAACAAAGCTAAACTCAAAGATCCTTCTGCTACTACTTTTTGCAATAAAAGCATTCTTCGAACATCTGCATGCTCGATGATTAAACTTGGTTTTTGATTAGCATCTTTTTTTCCCTCACTATTTAATCTTCGTCCTTGAGGTCTTTCATTAGCATATTCTAATGATGCTTGATAAGCTGCCATAGCGATACTTGCTGCACCTCGACCAACGGCAATTCTAGCACCATTCATCATCAAGAACATATATTTCAATCCTTTATTTGGCTCGCCAACTAAGTACCCTCGGCATTGTTCTTTTTCTCCAAAAACCAAATGAGTTGTACAATATCCTCGTTGTCCTAATTTTTGAAAATCTCCTGCGGTGATCACATCATTCGGAGTAAATGTTCCATCTCCATTCGGCCTATTTTTAGGAACTACAAAAAGTGAAATCCCTTTGGTCCCTTCAGGTGCTCCATCAATTCGACCTATCAAAAGGTGAATAAAATTATCACTATACTCATGATCACCACCAGAAATAAAAATCTTATGACCAGATATTTTGTAATAGCCATCTTCTGTTGGAGTGGCACTTGTAGTAATATCTGAAAGTGAACTTCCTGCTTGTGGTTCAGTCAAACACATCGTTCCCCCCCATGAACCATCTAACATTTTTGGTAAGTAAGTTTCTTTTAATTCATCATTTCCGAAATGAGCAATCAATTCAGCCGCACCTAAAGTCAATCCAGTATATCCTGGCAAATGATTATTGGCAGCATCCATGATATATCCGCCAGCTGTAGAAACCATACTTGGAATTTGCAATCCACCGTCTTCGTATTTAAAATTAGCAGCTAACAAACCCATTTCTCCGCCTTTTCGCATCATCACTTCTACCTGTGGGTGAACAATTATTTTGCCCTCTTTGAAATATGCTGCTTGTTCATCAACCTCTTTAAAATAAGGAAATAACTCTTGGTCAGAAAAATCTTTAATAGAATCCAAGAATATATTCATTGAGTCTTTATCATGTTCAGAAAAGTATTCTTGCGATAAAACTGACTCTAAATCATGAACATTATGCAATAAGAATTTAAGCGTGTTCATGTCCATATACTGCTTTGCCATATCTAAATGTATTTTTTGATTTTTAAAATAAATAAGTAAAAGGTCTTGTTCACAATTATGTTTTTCAACTGTAAACAAATCAAATATTATTTTCCTGTTTTATCATTAAACAGGTTTATTTAATTGGAAAATTAAGTTTGTGGAGAAGAAAACAAGAGAAGGTAATTGATCATTTTCGAATAAAAAAGAATGAGAGGTACGGGCATAAAAAAAAGTGACTGATACAACTTCAGCCACTTTTTCCATTTCTAAACCAATGGTCAATTGCAAGTAAAACATAAATTGGCGCGTCTAACTCACTATTAACTTTGGCCGTATTCATCGGCATAAGCCGATTATAAATCCAATGAAATGAACATATCCTTTTAGGGTTTAACGTCTAAAAACTTCTAGTTTTTTAGACAATGGACCTTCACTCGTCATCACATCAATAATATAAACTCCTGATTCCAATCTAGTAACGTCTAAAGACATTTCATTAGTATCATTTCCTGCACGAGTTTGTAAAACTTGTCCCATTAAATTAATCACTCTTGCCTGTTGGATTGGATTATAATAATCTGTTTGCAGATTAACTATACCATCTATAACAGGATTCGGGAATACATTTAATGCGTTCTTTCTTAATTCAGGATCGAAATCTGATTCGTCTATTTGTATTTGTACTTCTGTGTCGTTTAGTTTAGTTAAGTGACCATTGCCTGTAAGGGAATAGGTATTGGTGAAGTTGATTGTGGTGAATTCGTCGTTTCGAATTCCAATAATATCATCTACAACAATTGATACTTTACCTATTACTCCAAAACCACTCTTTGATGTCTCATCACTTCTAGTAAATGCTGCATCAAGATTTCCTTCATTAGGAATCTTACTATATGACATCACAGGTGCATCATATCCTAACCAACCATGTTCATAAAACTCCACAAAGGCAGTATCAAAAATTACAGGGTTATAAGCCATTTGAAAAGTAACTCCACTAAAATCAATTGCTGGATTAGCAGATGTACCCATTAAAACTTCAATCTGAATGGTATCTCCTGGCTGAGGAGGGCCATTATTAATGGTATTAAAGATTAAAGGATTCTGTTGGGTTGGAAGAATTTGAGGAGTAATTTTATTTCTCTTGCCATAATTTAAATCTACTGAATTAGCATCAGCAGAAGTAATTAAGCTATCACCATTAGTATCAATATGCTTAATATTTTTACTAATTCCTGCTACATTATTATTCCAGTTAGGCCCCAATTGACCGATCCAATCAGAAGTTGGACTTAAACGTGGAATTCCTACTTCTCCAATTGCACATAAGTAAAGAATATCTTTCCCATCAACAATACCATCTTTATTAGTATCACCTGCCCATACACAATCTTCTGTACCAATACATCCTGGAACTCCTGTTGGGTTAGAAGATATATTTACATTGATATCAAATGGATAACAAATACCATTAATACAATATTCCAATTCAAAGGACTCTGTACCAGTAAAACCGACTACAGGGATATAGTTAACAGAATTGGAATCAACTATCAAAGTACCATATAAAGGTGCATTAATGATATTGAAATTAAATTCAGAAAAATTGCTAAAGGGAGGATTATACTCGAAATAAATAGGCGTATCATCGTAAGTATCTAAATCAAAGGAACTTGCACCTGGTGCAAAATTAGAAACAGTCATATATACTGTAGATGTTTCGTAGACACCTAAAGCATTGGCTATTTTATAGGTAAATTGATCTACCCCTTCAAAGTTAGAAGATGGAACATATTTGACATCACCATTTCCAGTTACCCATGCCCAGCCATGATTTGGAGCAGAAGTAATCGTTAAGGTCCATGCCAACAAGTTACCATTATCATTACCTAAAACATCAACCTCTTCTCCCCAATTAATTGGAACATAAGCATAATCATCATTAGCAAAATTATTTTGTGCTGGCAAATTCATAACTTCAGCAGTTACTGCATATACGCTTGTACCATTTGAATTGGTTAAACTAAATGTAAAGTTATCTTGTCCACTAAAACCGGTATTAGGAGTATATAAATAGGAAAAATCTTCTAACAATTCTAATGTACCATTGCTAGGAGATTGACTAATTGTATAATTTGGATATGGTAAAAGAACAGGAATAGCTTCTTCCTTTGAAGTTAAAATCTCTGCAGTTTGAGAAGA
>JBGCFD010000180.1:0-32843 GCA_045106765.1 Saprospiraceae bacterium
AGTAAACGTGATTTCAGAAAATAACAAATTCAGTATTTACGAATGTTATTAATCGTTGTCAAAGCAACTAATTTTATTTAATTTCGCATCGCTAAATTTTAGAAGTCTAACCAAATTTAATCTACCATTTTTATGTCTAAAAATATTTCCCTTTTCAAATCATATCTTGATACCGACACACCTGCGTACAAAGGTGGAAAATCAAAAGACGAAATCAATTTCGACGGTCCGATTTACAAACTATCATCGAACGAAAATCCAATTGGAGCTTCGCCAAAAGCGATTGCTGCCATGCAAGCAAAGATGAATAATTTGTTTGAATATCCAGACAATACAGATCTTCAATTGCGAACAGCATTAAGTAGTTTTTATAAAAATGAATTGACACCTGACCAATTCGTAACTGCCAATAGTGGTGTCGGGATTATAGAATTAATCGTTCATGCATTTTTGGGCGAAGGCTTGGAATGCATTGCTTGTAATCCTGCTTTTTTGCCCTACATTTCTTTCCCTACAAAAGTGGGAGCCGTCATTCGGGATGTGCCATTATTAGGTCATGATTACCAATTAGACATTGACGGAATTGTCAAAAACATCAATGATAATACGCGAGTGATTTGGCTTTGTAGTCCCAACAATCCAACTGGCACCTATTTGCCAAAACAAGATATTGATAAATTGTTAGCACAAGTACCCGAGCATGTGGTAGTAATTTTGGATGAAGTTTATTTTCAGTTTGCAACTGCGGAAGATTACACCACTTCTCTTCCTTATGTTTTAGAAGGGAAAAATGTAATTGGTGTCAATAGTTTTTCGAAAGCATATGGACTAGCAGGTTTACGAATTGGCTATGCTTACTCAACTCCTAGAATAGGTCGATACTTGAGTAAATTACAACGTCCATTTTACATTAATACTTTGGCAACGGCAGCAGCGATGGCTGCGCTAACTGATTATGAATTTCTTGAACTTACCGTTCGGACGGTGAACGAAGGAAAAGCATATTTATATCCTGAATTAGAAAAATTAGGCATTACTTATTGGAAAAGTCAAGCTAACTTCTTCACTATAAAACCAGCAATGGATCCGAAATTATTTGAAGAAAAAATGCAAAGTTTTGGAGTAATGGTTCGCCCAGTCGGAAATTTTGGAGCACCAGGTTGTGTAAGAATTACGATTGGTACAAGAGAAGCTAATGAAGCAGTAATTCATGCGATGGAAAATATTTTATAAAATAATTGGTTAAAAATCTTAACGTACGGAAACTTTGTTCATAGCTTCTAAAATCGTACTTTTATTTTTACAAAAATTCATTCTTATGAAAAAAAATATACTCCTATTTATATTAGTAATAATGAGCAGTAGTTTGGTGGCGCAAATTACTGTGACAAATGCTACCTTTCCAGCACCTGGAGATACTTTGAGATCGGTTGTTGATGCAGAACCTAATATTAATTTACTTTCCCCAGGAGAAGATTTGACCTGGAACTTTACTTCTTTAAATGGACCTGTTTTTGAAAATATCATTTTGGAGGCAAACCTAGGAGCCAACTTTGCTAACTTTCCAAATGCAACATTTATGACAGGGCAATCACCTCTTGCTGAAAGATATTTTGAAACTACCACTTCGACATACACTTCTTTAGGATATAGTGGTCAAGATCCGATTGGGTTAGGTTTAGATGTCGCATTTAAAAGTACTCCACCCTTAGTAGAGAGAGTTTCACCACTCAATTATGACGATGATAGTAATGTGTCTTCATTTGTTTCAGTTCCATTTGCATGGGATGATTTACCTGCTGCTCTAACTGATAGCTTACCATTACCAACAACTCCTGACTCAATTGCAATTGAGGTTTTGACTACTCGAACAGAAACAGTAGATGCTTGGGGAAAAGTGGCCTTGCCAGTAGGAACTTACGATGTGTTGAGAGTTCGAAGATTAGATATAACAGAAACAAGTGTGCAAGCATTAGTACCAACCTTCCCAGGGTTTCCTTCAGTTTGGGTTGACGTAACCTCATTTTTAGGTGGAATTAGTCCCCTTTTAGGAGGAGATACTACTTTGACTTATCGATATTATAATGATGAATCAAAAGAACCCATTGCAATTATTACGGCCGATCCTGATAATGATACTCCAACCAATGCTCAATACAAATCAACAGATCCAAATACGGTAAGCGTTATCAAATTATATGATCAGAAACCAAATATTTATGCTTACCCAAATCCAGCAATTGATCAAGTAAGATTTGATGTATTAAATCTACCAAACGGGGAATATGATCTGAATATCTACAATATCTTAGGAGTGAAAGTTTGGAGTAATAATTATGACTTTAGAAACTCTGCAGATACCATTCAATTGGATATTACTAACTTCAAAAAAGGAACTTACTTATATAGCCTTGTGAATGAAAGAGGAAAAACTTTGGCCACAAGACGCTTGGTAATTTTGAGACCTTAAGACGAGGTATTTTCGAAAAAGTAACGTATTTTTTCAACTAAAAACGGCAATACAAAAAATAATTTGTATTGCCGTTTTTTATTGGGAAAAAAAGTGTTTTTCTTAGACATTTAGTAGCTTTTTCCAACTCAAAAACATTACTTTTGCATGAATTTAATTTGAACCCAAATAAATTCAAATTCTAATCATATTTATTTAATAAAAAAAACTTATTCGACTATGAGTAGTTTAAAAAAAGCAACCTTAACTGTATTAACATTGTTCGCATGTGTAGCTGTAATCTTCGCTCAAGGAGATGCTCCATTCGCTGATTTACCACCTACAACTGAGTATGGAAAATGTTATGCAAAATGTAAAATTCCGGATGTATACGAAACTGTATCTGTTCAGAAAGTAAAAAAAGAAGCTTCTACTAAATTAGTAAAAGTTCCAGCTCAGTACGAAAACGCAACTGAGACAGTTTTAGTAAAAGAAGGAGGAGTAAAGTACAAAACTATTGCAGCTACCTACAAAACAATAACTGAAACAATTGAAGTAGTTCCTGCTTCTACTAAAATCAGAACTATTCCTGCAAAGTACAGAACGGAAACTCGTCAAATCTTAGTTTCTCCTGCAGGTGGAAAATGGGTGAAAAAGAAAAAATCTCCTGGATGTTTTTCTCAAAATCCTGATGACTGTTATGTAGCTTGTTATGAAGAAATTCCTGCAAAATACAGAACCGAAAGTTACCAAGTATTGGAAACTCCTGCAACGACTACTGAAGATGTAATTCCTGCTAAATACAAAACTGTAAATAAAAAGGTGATTGATCAACCGGCAAGAGTTGAAGAAATCGTAGTTGAGCCTAAGTACAAAACTATTACTAAAAAAGTATTAGTTAGTCCTGCAACAACTCGTGAAGAAGTGATTCCTGCTGTCTATACAACTAGTAACTCTAAGCAACTAGTAAAAGCTGGTGGATTTACAGTTTGGACTGAAATCCTTTGTGCTGAAAAAACAACTTCTAGCAAAGTAAGATCAGTACAACAAGCATTATCTAATGCTGGTTACAACCCTGGTCCTATCGATGGTGTTATGGGTTTAAAAACTCAAGCTGCTATGGCTCAATATCAAACTGATAAAGGGTTACCTGTAGGAAACTTGAATTTAGAAACTTTAAAAGCTCTTGGAGTAGAATAATAATCTATATTCATTTCACCTCATTGGAGGTTATAAAAAAGAGTTGATTGCTTAGGCGATCAACTCTTTTTTTTTTTGCAACCATCTGAAAAAACTTCTGTCTTTTTTGAACACAACAGAAGCCTATTATTTTTAATAGGGAGAGCGCTGGGAAATTACCTTTTTTGGTAGTTTCCCTATTTTTTTTGTAAATAGAAAGACATCAACTTTCATAAGTCATTAAAAATCAGTAATTTAGTGCTTTCCTATCTTTACATATTTACCCCATTATTATCACTAAATTATTCTTTAAATTTTCAAATAACTGAAAAAAGCGGTATTTTTGTACTGTTTTACTCCCAAATCTTACCGAATAAACAATACAATACAAAAAGAAAATTAAACAGCTTTTGTAAAAAAATTACTGTATCTCCTTTTCCTAATCTCTAAACTGACTGTTCAAAACTGATTTTATTTGTAATGATAACCCCATCATTATGAAATTAGCTATTTATATCATTTTGAAAAATTCTACAGAAACAGTTATATCGAAATATTACTTAATAAATGAAGGACGTGCACCATGCCGCTTCAAATCAAAATTCTAAAATATTGATAATGAAAAATTTTACAACCACTCTTACACTTTTGTTGGTTTTATTGAGCAGCAGCAGCTTACTTGCTCAAGTCAATTATACTGCAAAAGATCAAGTTACTATCTACAATGATGTATTCTTGTTTGGTTCCAATTTTGGATACAATCCACCATGGCAAGATGAAGACTTAGCTAATATTGCCGCTGGAAACCCTGCCTTAGGGATTGATGGTGTTGGAGTCAAATCTTCTCGACCAACTCTTCCAGGTTGGTTTATGGAAGAATATGGATATGATTTCCGACTCAATACCTATCAACACTATGCTGATATTGGCTTGAGAGATAATGTATGTATTGTTGGTTTTCCATCAGATGATCAAAAAGAAACTGATCAGCCTTGCCCTGGAATTCAATCTGAAATGTTTGATAATTTATACACAGACATTTGGGATGGAGGTGCTAATGGAACCCCTTACAATGATGATAATTACTATGCTGCTTACCTGTACAAAACAGTTTCGATGTACAAGCAACATGTAAAGTTTTGGGAAATTTGGAATGAGCCAGGTTTTGATTATAGTGGCAATTGCGGGTGGAGAGAACCAGGTGACCCATTATGTAACTGGTGGGATAATGATCCAGATCCATGTATCAATAAATTACGTGCACCAATTCAACATTATGTCCGAACACTTCGAATCTCTTGGGAGATTATTAAAACCCTAGATCCTGATGCTTATGTAATTGTTGCAGGAGTTGGATTTCCTAGTTTCTTAGATGCGATTTTGAGAAATACAGACAACCCTGTAGATGGAAGTGTAACTGCTGAATATCCTCACGGCGGTGGTGCTTATTTTGATGTAATGGGTTTTCACTCCTACACTCACTTTGATGGTACAATGAAATATTGGGATAATTCTTTAGGTCAATTTGTCTATGAAAGACATTCTGACAAAGGTGCAAGTGGAGTCTTAAGAAGACAAGATCAATATCAAGATGTTTTGGATAATTACGGTTTTGATGGAACAACATTTCCTGAAAAAGAATGGATTATCACAGAGATCAATGGCCCTAGAAAACAATTTCAAGACTTTGTTGGATCAGAAGAATATCAAAGAAACTTTTTGTTAAAAGCCGCTGTGGTTTGTATGAAAAATGACATCCGAGCAATGCACGTTTATAATTTGGCAGAAAGAAAAACGTATAATGAAGCGACAGGTGAATTTGATTTATTTGGTTTATATGAAAAAGTAAAAGATACTCAACCTTATACACAAGTAAAAACAGGTGAAGGTGTTGCTTACAAAACCATGTCAGATTTATTGTTCGGTTCAACTTACGATGCCACTCGAACAGCTCAATTAAATATGCCTACCACAGTTGACGGTGGTGCATTTTTAGATACGGATGGAAATTATACTTATGTGATGTGGGCAAAAACCACAACTGATATGAGTGAGATTTCGAGTGCAACTTATTCTTTTCCATCTGCACTAAATGTGAATTATTTGGAAGCAAGGAATTGGGAATACTCTAGTACATTCCAAAGTTCACAAGTGGATCCAAATAGTGTTGCTTTAACTGCTGAACCAACATTTTTTACAGAATCAATTTTCTCTACAGATATATCTGCTGGTTGTGAACCTTTAGTGGTCAACTTCGAAGAAAGATATTCAGGAACTGCAGCAAGTTATAACTGGACATTTGATGGTGGGATTCCTGCAACTTCTACTGATGCTAACCCTACCGTTAATTATGCTAATGCTGGAACTTACGAATTCAATTTAGAAGTGTTGGATGGAAGTGGAAATGTGTTAGCTACACAAACATCTTTCGTTGTGGTAAGTTCTCCGCCATCTGCTGATTTTTCCTACACGCTTTCAGGTCCAATTATTGTTTTCCAAAATAATTCTACAACCAATACAGATTCTTACAACTGGGTTTTTGGAGATGGAACTACAAGTACTGAAAGAGAGCCAACACATGTATATGATACAAATGGAACTTATACCATCACGATGATTGCTTCAAATGGTTGTGGTGCGAGTACACAAACTGCAACGGTTACAATAAATACTTCTTCAAATTTTCAAGTACCATATAATGCTAATACCGTTTTAGATCCTTATCAAGGTACATTCCGTCCAGGAACAAACTTTGGATATAATCCACCTTATACAGATTTTAGTTTGGCAGATCTTGCGGCTGGAAATCCAAGTATAAATATCAAAGGTGTGGGTGTAAAAGCTTCTCGTCCTTCTCTTCCTGGATGGTTCGTAAATGAATACGGTTATGAATTTAACTTACCAAATTATCAACACTATGATAATTTAGGTTTGGAAGAAAATGTATTAATCATTGGTTTTCCTGCTCCAGAAGAAAGAGATCCAGCATACTATTGTGATGGCGTTCAATCTGAAATGTTTGCCAATATGTATTCTGATATTTGGGATGATGGAACAGATGGAACTCCTTATAATGATGAAAACTACTTAGCGGCGTATTTGTATAAGGTGGTTACTTTATATGGAGACAACATAAGATTTTGGGAAATTTGGAATGAACCAGGATTTGATTATACTGGAAATTGTGGATGGAGGGAACCAGGTGATCCAGTTTGTAACTGGTGGGATCAAAATCCTGATCCTTGTGATTTTAAATTACGTGCACCAATTATGCACTACGTTCGAATCCTAAGAATCAGTTATGAAATTATCAAAACGCTTCAACCCGATGATTACTTGGTAGTTGCCGGAGTTGGTTTCCCAAGTTACTTAGATGCGATTTTGAGAAATACAGATAACCCTGTTGATGGAAGTGTAACTGCTGATTACCCACTTGGTGGAGGTGCATATTTTGATGTGATGGGTTTCCATGCTTATCCTCACTTTGATGGAACTATGAGATGGTGGGATAATTCAATTGGAGGTTTCCACTATGAAAGACATTCTGACCAAGCGATTACAGGGATCAAAAATCGTCAAAATCAATATCAAGGAATTTTGGAAAATTACGGTTACAACGGAACAACTTATCCAAATAAAGAATGGATTATCACCGAAAGTAATTTGCCTAGAAGAGAGTTCCAAGATTTTATTGGAAATGAAGATGCACAAATTAACTATATGGCAAAAGCGGTCGTAACTTGTTATAAAAATTCGATTCATCAATTCCATGTTTATAATTTAGGGGAAGCAGAATTTATCAATAGTGCTACTCGTGAATTTGATGTGATGGGAATGTACCAAAAATTAATTGGACAACCTGAGTATTCTCAAGTTGTCAATTTGGAAGGTATCTCTTATAAAACGGCCTCCGACATTTTGTTTGGAACTGAATATGATGAGGCAAAAACAAATGCCATGAACTTACCATCAAATATTGATGGAGCTGCATTTATTGATGCCGCTGGAAATTATTCCTATGTGCTTTGGGCAATTACAACTGAGGATCAAAGTGAAGTAGCCAACGCAACTTACTCTTTCCCTGGCTCATTCAATATTTCTGATTTATACAAAAGAGAATGGGATTACTCGGAGACTAATACAACTCAAACGATTAGTCCAACCAATGTAGCGCTTACAGGTCGTCCAATTTATTTATTGGAAAATCAAACTACGATTGTAGTTCCAACTGCTACATTTTTCCCTGACTTTAGTGTTGGTTGTGCGCCGCTTACCGTAAATTTTGATGACATGTCTCATTCAAATATTGATGCTTGGAATTGGACTTTTACTGGTCCAAATGGATTCAATTTAACTTCAACAGATCAAGATCCTTCGATTACATTTAATGTTCCTGGCACTTATAATGCAACACTTGAAGTAAGTAATGCAGCTGGTTCAAATACGACAACCCAATTGATTCAAGTTGACGCAGCATTGACTGGTGGATTTACTTATGTGATCAATGGCAACCAAGTTATGTTTACAAATACCTCTGTAAATGGAACTAACTTCTCTTGGGACTTTGGAGATTCTTCAGGTTTTACCGATCAAGAAAACCCAACATATACTTATGCAGGTGATGGATTATATAATGTTGGATTATCTGTTTCTAATTCTTGTGATACGATTGTTATTTCTCAAATAATCGAAATTGGAATGGGATCAGGTGTACCTCCAACTACTAATTTCACCACCAACTTATCAGCTGGCTGTGGTCCGTTATCGGTTAACTTTATTAATCTTTCTTCGGATGCTACTGACTTCTTGTGGACTTTCCCTGGAGGAACACCAGCAACTTCTACAGATCAAAATCCGACCGTAGTTTATAATACTCCTGGAAACTATAATGTAACATTAGCTGCTTCAAATGCTTCAGGTACAACTACATTTGAGCAAACAAGTTTGATTAACGTTCTTGGACTTCCTTCGCCAAGCTATACTTATGACTTGACAAATTCACCAACTTTGAATTTCACCAATAACTCCTTAAATGGTGTTAGTTATTATTGGGATTTTGGTGATGGAAATAATAGTCAATTACAAGATCCTGTTCACACCTATTCAGCAGGTGGTGTTTTTACGGTTACCTTAACCGTTGCAAATGGCTGTGGCTCTGCATCATTTTCACAAATTGTAAATATCGATGCAAGTAACTTACCTCCTTCTGCTGGATTTACTGCTGATAATATCAATGGATGTGCTCCTATGGAGATTAACTTCATGGATAACTCTGTTGGAGCGACAAGTTGGAACTGGAGTTTCTCTGGAGGAACACCTGCTACTTCTACAGATCAAAATCCATCTGTAACTTATGATGTAGCAGGAACGTACGATGTGACTTTGGAAGTAAGTAATCCGAATGGGACTGATATAACGACTACAACATCATACATTACTATATTGGAAGAACCTACTTCTAGTTATACATTTACTACACTAGATTCATTAGCTACATTTACTAATTTAAGCAGCACAAATGCATTTAACTACACTTGGAGTTTTGGTGATGGTACATTTAGCAATGAACAGAATCCAACTCATATATATGGTGCGTCAGGAGTTTACGAAGTAACTTTAACTGCTGTCAATGGATGTGGTTCTCACTCCACAACTTTCTTTGTTGATATAACAACCAACTCTGGAAGCGCTCCAGCAGCATCTTTTACTTCAAATGTAAATTCAGGTTGTGGACCATTGGAAGTTCAATTTACTGATCTTTCTGCAGGAGGTGCAACAGCTTGGAATTGGTCTTTCCCAGGAGCAATGCCTTCCACCTCTACAGATCAAAATCCAATTGTAACTTATCCAAACCAAGGTTCTTATACGGTAACTTTGGAAGTAAGTAATTCTTTTGGAAATGATATTGCTACTCAAGTTTCCTATATCAATGTAGAAGGAGCACCAACTTCTGGTTTCTCTTCTACCTTAAATTCTTTAACTGCAAACTTTAGTAATACTTCAAATGGAGCAACTTCTTACTCTTGGGATTTCGGTGACGGAAATACAAGTACAGATCCTAACCCAATTCATACTTATGCAACAGGTGGAGGATATAGTATAACTCTTATTGCTACAAATGATTGTGGATCAACAACATTTGTAGATAATATTTCTTTTGCAAACCTACCAGTAGCTGCTTTTGATTCAGATATCACAAATGGTTGTGGACCATTGGACATTCAATTCAATGATAACTCAACTGGTGCAACTGATTGGAACTGGTCTTTCCCTGGTGGAACACCAGCGACTTCTACTGATGAAAATCCAATTGTTACCTACAATACTCCTGGTACTTATAATGTAACTCTAGTTGCATCAAATTCATCAGGAAGTAATTCTAGTACTCAAACGGCATACATCGAAGTATTGAACGAAGCAACATCTTCTTTCACATCTACAATAGATGGATTGAATGCGATGTTTACGAATACATCTACCAATGCCACTTCTTATTCTTGGGATTTTGGTGATGGAAATACAACAACAGGAGTTGATCCATATCACAATTATTCAACTGATGGAACTTACACCGTTACTTTAATCGCAACTAATGTGTGTGGCTCAGTAACTTTCACACAAGAAGTAACCGTAACTAGCTTACCTCTTGCTGGTTTTATTTCAGATGCAACTAATGGATGTGCACCATTTGAAGTTCAATTCACAGATCAATCATCTCCAAATACTACAAATTGGGCATGGAGTTTCCCTGGTGGAACACCTGCTACTTCTACGGATCAAAATCCAGTTATCTCTTACGATGCTGCTGGAACTTATGATGTAACTCTAGTTGCAACTAATGCCGCTGGAAATAGTACCCAAACTCAATTGTCATACATTGCAGTTGCGACTACAGCAAATATTTCATTCGGAATTAATGTTTCAAGTTTGACTGCTACATTTAATAATACATCTACCAATGCAATTTCTTACTTCTGGGATTTTGGTGATGGAAATACAAGTACCGATGAAAATCCAACTCATGAATATGCAGCTAATGGAACCTACATAGTAACATTGACTGTAGCCAATGCATGTGGGTCAGTTTCAACAACTGAAACTATCGACGTACAATATTCTGGTTCTGCACCTACGGCAAATTTCTCAACAAATGTAACTACTGGTTGCTCGCCAATCACAGTTGAATTTACAGATCTATCATCAGCTGATGCAACATCTTGGGCATGGAGTTTTCCCGGTGGAATGCCATCAAATTCTACTGATCAAAATCCAATTGTAACTTATGCGAATCCAGGAATGTATGATGTAGTTTTAGTGGTAAGCAATCCTGGTGGAAGTAATACTGCTTCTCAAACTTCTTTAATTGAAGTTACTGGTCAGCCAATTGCAAGTTTCATTTCTGGGGCAAATGGAAATACTATTTCTTTAACTAATACCTCAACAGGAGCAACTTCTTACTCTTGGAATTTCGGTGATGGAAATATGAGTACAGATGAAAATCCAACTCATAATTATACAACTGACGGAACTTACACGGTTACTTTAACTGCCACTAACGCATGTGGAACAGTAACCACAACTGAAACAATTACAGTTACAACTGCAGCAGTTGTTGCCTTCACAGCAGATCTTGTTTCAGGATGTACACCTTTGACGGTGAACTTTACTGATCAAAGTACAGGTACTATTGATAGTTGGTTATGGGAAATCACAGGAGCTACTCCAAGTAGTTCTACCGATCAAAATCCAACTTTCACTTTTGATACACCTGGAACATACGATGTAACATTGACTGCAACTAATGCATCAGGAAGTTATACCAATACTCAAACTTCATACATTGTTGTAGCGACTACACCTACAGTTGACTTTGATGTTAACTTCTCAGGAGGTGTATATTCTTTTACAAATAACTCAACAGGTGCGACTTCTTACTCTTGGAATTTCGGCGATGGAAATATGAGTACGGATATGAATCCAACTCATACTTATACAAGTGATGGAACTTTCGTTACCACTTTGACTGCAACTAATGATTGTGGATCAGTAACAACAACTCAAACGATCACCGTTACTTCTGTTCCCCTAGTTGCTTTCACAGCAGATGTTGTTTCAGGATGCGCTCCATTAGTAGTTAACTTTATGGATCAGACGACAGGAACTGTTAATAGTTGGTCTTGGGAAATCACAGGAGGTACTCCAGGTACTTCTACCGAACAAAACCCAACAGTAACTTTCGATACGCCTGGAACTTACGATGTTACTTTAACGGTAACTAACTCAAATGGAAGTTATCCAATTACTCAAACTTCAATGATAGTAGTAGAAGCTGCTCCAACTGCAGCCTTTGATGCGAACTTAAGTGGTTCAGTTTATTCATTTGCAAATAACTCAACTGGAGCAACAAGTTATGTTTGGGATTTTGGTGATGGAAGTATGACTAGTACAGAAATGAATCCAACTCACTCTTATGGATTGAGTGGTTCATATACCGTTCAATTGATTTCAAATGGACCATGTGGCTCTGATACAACTGAATTATTGTTAGCGGTAGTTGCTGCCCCAATGGCAGCTTTCAGTTCAGATACAACTTTTGGATGTGCACCTTTCATGGTTCAATTTACAGATGAATCTGCCAATGCAACAACTTGGAACTGGACGTTCGATGGAGGTACACCAAGTACTTCTACAGATCAAAATCCATTAGTGACTTATGACGTTCCTGGAACTTATGCTGTTACTTTGGATGCATCGAATAGTGTTGGTTCAGATAACATTACCATCAATTCATACATCGTTGTGGATGACGTACCAACTGCTTCTTTCTCTGCTAATTCAGATACAACTCATGTTGTATTTTTGAATACTTCAATAGGAGGAACGAATCCAACTTACTTATGGGATTTCGGAGACGGAATGACTAGTACAGAAGAAACGCCTTCACATGATTATGCAGCAGGTGGAACTTACATCGTAACCTTAACAGTAACAAATGATTGTGGTTCAGAAACTTTTGAAATGACAATTGTATTGACAACTGCAACAAATGAAATTACTTTCTTAGAAGAATTTTTATTGTTCCCAAATCCAAGTGATGGACAATTTACTGTTGTCCTCAAAGGAGAGCCAAAAGATGATCTTCATATTAATTTGATTAATATCATCGGACAATATATTCACAAAGAAGAAGTAGATTTCACTTCTGGTCAACTGACGAAAACATTCAACTTTGATCGTTTACCAGTTGGAACTTACATCGTTGAGTTGAAATCTAATCAACAAGTTACTTACAAAAAAGTAGTGATCGAATAATCACTTTCTTTTGATAGAACATCAACGCCCAAATTTTTCATTTAGAAAAATTTGGGCGTTTTTTCATGAAAAAATAAAGGTGAGAGATTTTTGTTTAGAAATTAAAAACAACAGAATGAATAAAGTTAAATTTCTAACCTTATCCCTTTTGTTTAATCTTAATCTATTTGGACAAAAAAACAACCAACTTTATCACGATGATTTTTCAGTATCAATTGGCACTCAATGCACTTCAAACAAATTTATTTCCTTTGCTATTTATTTTAAAAAAGTCATTATCAAATCTCAAAAATTTTATTACTCTTTAAATTTAGGAGTTGGAGGAATATCTTTTTTTGATAAAAAAATCCCGAATTTTTGATTGGTCAAAAATTCGGGATTTCTCATTCCTCATGGTACTAACCATTATTTAATCATGTTGATAAAGGATCGCATAAACCAGTTAGAATCTGCCTTAATTAATGTATCAAGAATCGAATCTGCTTTATTGGAAAACAACTTAATATCCTTGATCACTTTACAAAATTCATCTGAATCATTACACATACCATCTACCGCTGAAATTTCATCTAGTATTTTTATGACGGGTTCGAGTTCTCGTTTCTTTCTTTGAATGACTATTTTTTTGACCACCTCCCACATTTCTTTTTCGGCTACAAAAAATTCTTTTCTTTCTCCTGGTTTCAACTTTTTATAAACTAATCCCCAATCAATTAATTGGCGAATATTCATATTTGTATTTCCCATTGAAATATTCAATTTCTCTTTGATATCCATTGCAGAGAGTGATTCGGGAGAGATGAGTAATAAGGCATGAATTTGCGCCATTGTTCGATTAATCCCCCAGTTAGAACCTAATGTTCCCCAAGATTGAATAAATTTTTCTTTGCCTTCGTCTAATTCCATTTTATAATAAATATGAAGTTTATGTCAAAATAAATATATCTGAAAAGGAGTACTTATTTTACTTTCAAAAATTTCTGAAAGTTACTTCTTTCAATATATAAATCAAATTTAAGGTGAGATTGTTTAAATCTTTTTGAAAAAAAGAAAAGTTGTTATTTTTAGATATCCAATATTAAACAAGGAATATTCCTTATTTGATATTGGATATTCTTTATCCTCCGCCAACCATTGCCCTCATAATTTCCGCACACATGATCGCTCCATACGTTCCAATCGCATATCCCAAAACTGCTAACAATGCTCCTACAGGCGCAAGTGAAGGACTAAATGCCGATGCCACAACTGGTGCCGATGCCGCTCCTCCAACGTTGGCTTGACTTCCAACGGCAACAAAAAAGAAAGGTGCTCGAATCAATTTTGCAACTAAAATTAAAAGCGTTACATGAACCAACATCCAAATAATTCCGATGCCAAATAATCCTAAGTTTGCCCACACTTTTCCCAAATTCATATGCATTCCAATCGTCGCAACTAGGATGTAAATAAAAATTGATCCCCATCGAGAGGCACCAACTCCTTCTAATTTTCGAGCTGGTGTGAATGATAAAATTAAACCTACCGTGGTCGAAATTACAATCAACCAAAAGAATCCTGACATCACAGAACTTAATCCATTTTCGACAAGACTTCCTGCAGAAAAAATCTCTTCTCCTGCAGCATCTGTTCCAATCACTATTTTCGATGCCTCATTCATATCTCCAAAAAATGGTGCAATCAAATCTGCTCCAAAATGCGAAATTCCAACTGCTCCAAAAGCAACTGCCAACATCACAAACAAGGTCGTCGTCGTTGGCATTTGAGCAATACTTGCGCTATATGCTGCTACCCTATTTTTTAAATCCTCAATAGCTGAAGTATCTGCTTTTAACCATGCATCAACTCGTTCTGTAATGTTTGCACCGTACAAAAGGAATCCCATCCAAATATTGGCGACAACAATATCAACTACAAGCATGATAGCAAAAACTTCGTTGGGTACTTCGTAAATGATTTTCATCGCATTCTGATTTGCACCTCCTCCAATCCAACTTCCTGCGACAGTTGAAAGACCATTTGCAATCTCCATTGAGCTGTCACCCAAAACACTTGGAAACAAATTAATCGCTGCAAAAAGTGCAATCGGCCCACCGATCACGATACCTAAAGTTGCGGTCAAAAACATTACAATCGCCTTCCACCCTAAGTTCATGATTGCTTTAAAATCAATACTTACACAAAGCAAAACTAAACTAGCTGGTAATAAATATCTCGATGCAACAAAGTATAATTGTGAATGTCGAGTATATGATTTAATCACTTTATCTTCTACCCCATTTTTTTCCAAAAGTAATTTTATATCATCAAAAGAACCTGAATTAAAAACAGCTTGAGCACTTTCAAAAGTTGCCTTCATTTTTTCAGGGACAGTTAAAGTCATGTCTTTGACAAATTCTAACAATGAATTATCAAACCAATCTGAAGCGATTAATCCCAATGGATAATATAAAATTGCAGGAATAAAATAACACAATAATAAAGCGGGAACAAATTTGTAGAATTTTTTCCACCCTGGAGAATCCAAACTATGTGTATAGAAAATAGCTGCTAGAACTACTAGTAAAATTCCAAGAACAACAGCATCGTTCGTAAAAAATGGTTCCATAATTTTCGTTTCGTTTTAAATAAATATTAGGATAAGGTTAAAGATAGATTTTTTTTGGAAAATAAAATAGAAGGGCTGTTAACACTTAAATTGCTAACAGCCCTTGTTCAAATTATTTATTATTAATAATTATCTCATCTTAACTAATCGTTTCGTTTTCTGACCATAATCAGTTTGGATTCGATAATAGTAACTTCCTGATGGTAGACCATTTCCTTCCATTCTGATTTGATGAGTTCCAGCATTAAATTTTTGGTTAGTCAAAACTTTTAACTCACTTCCGATGACATCAAATAAACTGATTTTCACCCAACCTGATTTTACTGTAAATTCAATATTAGTTGATTGGTCAAATGGATTTGGATAAGCGTTCAATTCCAATTCTCCTTCTTTTAAAATATCATGCGCATTCACCGAATCGCAAGTTTCCAAAATTGGTAAATGTTGGAAATCATCATATAATAAATCTTTCACCACTTGTTCTTCTACATCAAACCAGTCCATCAAAACAGTTCCATAAACTGATCTAAAATCAAATTGCATTGGTACTCCTTCCTGATTATCCACATCTACTGAAATTTCAGGATTGTCTCCCAAAATCGCTGGGTTGACACATGATCCAAATAACATCATCGGCGCAGCAGTTCCATGATCTGTTCCCAAACTATCGTTCGAGCGAATTCGTCTTCCGAACTCTGAATAGACCATTCCGACCACCCGTTCATCTAAACCTAACTGTTCCAAGTCATCTTGAAATGCACAAATTGCTTTAGATAAACTACTCAATAAGTTAGCATGAACTCCTACCATTGGATCTGAACCATCCACTTGCAAAGCATGTGTGTCAAAGCCACCAAGGTTAACAACATAGACTTTCGTCTTCAATCCACCTGCAATTAATTTTGCCACAATTTTTAGCTTGCTAGACAAATTATCATCATCTATATATTTTGTAGAAAGATTTGCTCCATTATCATTTGCGGTTTGAATTACATCATTGTATGCATTAGTTTGAATAATACTATCAATCAAAAAATCAACTTGATCTCCATAACATGAATTTGGCAAAGTCCCATTTATGGGTGTTGCTAAAGCTGATAAATTATCGGGATCAACCAATGCCATACTAAAATTACCTCCTGAACCTTCGCAAGTTGGAGTAACTTGTGAACCAACGGTAATCGCAAATGGATCTGGAAATTCTGCATTAGGATATCCTGTTGGAAAACCTGCATACAATGATTCGAAATATCGTCCTAACCAACCTGTATTCAAATATTCATTTGCTGCCGAACCTGAAGTCCAAATATCGGATGAACGAAAATGCGAACGATTTTGATTCGGATAACCAGCACTTTGAATAATGTTTAATTTTCCATCATCAAATACATTTTTGAGATCGCCCATCACAGGATGAAAACCTAAAGTATCAGTCAAATCTAAAATTGAATTTTCGGGAACGATTACATTTTCTCGAACTTGAACTAAGTTGGAATATTGATCTTTTGGAATCAACATATTCAATCCATCATTTCCTCCATCCAATTGAATTAAAACCAAAACTTTATCTGAGTCCGTGTTTAACATGTTAAACATCGGGTTATTTAAAGCGGAAACATTTACTCCTCCTAACAAAACAGGAACAGATGCCGCAGAACTTCTTTTTATAAATGTCCTTCTTTTCATAAGAACTTAATTTTGATTCTCATTTTAAAAAACGAGAAGGTTTTTAAATAAAATTTGAAAAATAAAAAACGTGCATATATTGTTACATGAGATATACCTCAGGCATTTTTAGCATCGTTTTTACCAAGCCTTTGAGTTTGTTTTCAATGGCTGGTTCAAGACTCGTATTCCCTGTAACATAATCTAAGTACTCATCTTGCCACTCAGGATTAGTAATTCCATGTGAGTCTTTCAACGAGTCAATTTGTTCTTGAACCAATGGTTGAGCAAATAAAATACTTGCGATTTCATTAATCAAATCATCGGGATCAGATGGGTTGTCAAGTGATGCTGCAAAGTCGAGCACATTAAGTTTCACTTGAAAACCAGATACATTAAATCCTTCAGACAATACATCAGAATAATTCATTCGCACAGGTAGAGTAACTGCATTGATCCAGATTTTATAATATTGAGGTGCTTGATAATAAGCTTTCCATCCTGCTACATTTGGATGAGAATACATAACCATTTCGAGCGGAACCATAGCAGTAAATAATCTTCTTAAAATATTATATTCTTGTAAAATATCTGGGTTGAGTTCTAGTTCAAATGTATTGACCATTTTGAATAAATAATCAATTGGATGGGTAACCATACATCCTCGAACTGACATGTCATAAAAATGTTCGCTCGATAAAAGTGCCATCAATGTTGGTTGCACATCATAATTATCAGCAATTAACATTTGTGCCATTGGTTCAATAATATTCGCTTCGACATCACTATTAACATCAAAGTGAACAAACCAACGATACAATTTTCGAGAAATAAATCGAGCGACTTCATCTTGTTGAAAAATAATATCAATAACTGTTTTATATTCATCAGCTCCTGTATCAGAAATTATCACATCATTGAATCGATGGGACAATTGTTTGTCTTCAGTATCATGTCGATTAGGGTTAAAACCTGCTTGTACTTCTGTCAAATTATCAATATCAAAATGCCTCCAACCTGTCAATGCACGAGCAATTTGCACTACATCATCTTCCGTATAATTAGTATAATCTCCAGGTTCAGCAGCATCTCCTTTTCCAATTGTAAAAAGTTCTAACAATTCTCTTGCATAATTTTCATTGGGGGCATTTTTTGAATTTTGCGTCCCATTTAAATATTGCAACATCGAAGGATCGATCGTTATCAATTCTACGAATTCTTTAAAATTACCCAAAGCATTTTCTCTCAATAAATTCATATAGCTATACTGAAATCTCGAATCATTCGTATCCGCCACCACAAAATGATTGTGCCAAAACAAAACCATTTTCTCTCGAATATTCATTCCAGATTCTCGAATAGCTTTGAATGACCAACCTTGCAAAGATCTTTTTCTTGCACCATTCAAACCTAAAATAAAGAAGTTCGTAGGTTCATCAACCCAAGACTCACCATTGGCAATATTTGGATCATTTTCAAAATTATAATAAATGGGATCAGCAGGAAGTGGTTGACTTTCAAAAAGCAAACTTATGGTCGCATCCAAACCATCAGAAGTGGCTTGTTTGATTTGAGCGTAAGTTGGGCCGAAGGTAGTTCGGCGAAGCAAATGTGCAGCTTGTTCGAATCCCCAGACTCCCGTGTAGGGATCAAAAGTATTCGTTACCATTGCTGTAGCGGTCGCAGATTTGGAAACAGATTTTTTCTGTTTTCCCATTAATAATGCGAGTGAAGCTCTTCGATTCATATGCATTGATTTTTGGTTTTAAAAAATAAAAGTACGTTTTGAGCGGTGTACTTCAAGAGAAATTTTACATCAGATTAGGGAAAGAGATTACGATCTGATCGAAAGTTTGACATTGAAAATTATAAATGGTTTAATCTATTTTAGAAAAAAAATCTTACATCTTATTTTTCTAATTTTTTTTTGGAAAAAAGTATACCACGAATCAAAACAAAAAAACGTTTTGCAAAACCAATTGCAAAACGCTTCTCTTTTTATTTATTTTTTGAAAAACTATACCGTTTCGCCAATCAATCTTAATCCTTCCATCGTCAAATTCATATTTACCTCTTCAAAATCATTTTCTAATTCGGATAAAATTTTTGATAATCCACCTGTCGCCACAGCGATATATTGTTCACCCACTTCTGCTCGAATACTAGCCAATTGATGCCTCACCAAACCAACATAACCAATTAAAATTCCTGACTGGATCGCTGTTACTGTATTTTTTCCAATCGCAGATTTTGGCATCTCAAGTGGCACTTCTGGCAATTGTGCCGTATTTCCAAAAAGTGATTGAATTGCAGTTTCCAAACCTGGAACAATATTCACCCCTTTCAGATCTCCTTCTTTTGAGACAACAGTAAAAGTCAAGGCTGTTCCAAAATCAACAATGATACAATCTTTTTGGAACAACTGATTTGCAGCAATTGCATTAGCCACTAAGTCTGTTCCAATTTCGTCAGGTCGCTCAATTTGTAGTTTTAGTTTTGGAAAAATAGTAGCGTTGACTACTATTGACGGTTTTCCAAAAAGCTCCAAAAGTATCTCTTCAAACACATCGCGCAAAATTGGAACAACACTACTCAAAACACATTTACCAATTTGATTAGCAACAATATTTGCCTCCCAAAATTCATTGACAATTTTCATCTTATAAAAAAGAGAAGACTCTTCTGGCAAAGTTGGAAACCGAAAAATTTGTTTCCATCCAGCACCATCATGAAGTGCTAAAACAATATTTGAATTTCCAATATCAACAGCTAAAAGCATGATTTATTTTTTTCGTTTGACGGTCGCTTCGCTTATCGTTTTACGTTGAACGGTCCGTAAAACGTAAAACGATAAGCGAAGTGAACGTCAAACATTTTACTATTCCTCTTCGCCTTCTTCCACTAACTCTAATTCAATCTGTTTCTTTTCCAAATCAGTTGCAATAATTCTTGCTCGCACCTTCTGCCCCATTTTCAAAACACTTCCAGTTTTAGTTCCAACTGCTTTCAACCGACCACTTCCCAGTTCGTAAGATTCTGAGAAATTTTCAAATCCAATTAATCCTTCCGCATTACTATGATCTATTTGAACAAAGATTCCACGGTCAATCATTCCTGAAATATGTGCATCGAAAATTTCACCAATATGCTTGCTTGAATACTCCACTTGTTTGTACTTCACCGACTCTCTTTCCGCTTCAGCAGCCTTCTTTTCTTGGCTAGAAATGTGCTGACATTTTGCTTCCAATTCGCCTTTGTCATCTCGGAAAGTTTTTTCTAAATTCTTCTCTAATAATCGATGTGCCAACACATCTGAGTATCTCCGAATCGGAGAAGTAAAGTGTGAGTAATTGTCAAAAGCTAATCCATAGTGGCCAATATTTTCAGTCGTATAAATTGCTTTTGCCATCGAACGAATTGCAATCGGTTGCAACATTCTCAACGCTTCATTATCTCGCGCAGCTACATCAAGTGCGAGGAAACTTTCAGCAATTTGTTTAGGCGTTTGCATTTCCATTTTAAAACCTAACTCCGCCGCAAACCTAGCAAATTCAGCAATTTTATCAGGATCTGGCTCATCGTGAACTCGATAAACGAAAGGAATTTCTCCTCCCCCATCTTTACCTTTTTTGACAATGTAAGTCGCTACTTCTTTATTCGCCAAGAGCATAAATTCTTCGATTAATTTATGTGCATCTTTTCTCACTTTTACAAAAACATCAATCGGAGTTCCGTCTTCGTCTAACTTAAATTTCACCTCAGGCGATTCAAAACTGATCGCCCCATTTTTAAATTTTTTCTTCTGAAGTTTCTTAGCGAGTTTATTTAAATCTAGTAATTCTTCCGCATATTCTCCTTCTCCATTTTCCAAAATTTCTTGCGCTTCTTCGTAGGTAAATCTTCGATCAGAATGAATCAATGTTTTTCCAAACCAACGTTCCTCAATTTTGCCTTTTACATTAAAAGTAAAGACTGCGCTAAAAGTACATTTATCTTCATTTGGTCTAAGCGAACACAATTCATTAGAAATTTTTTCTGGCAACATCGGCAATACTCGATCTACCAGATAAACTGAAGTACTTCGTTTTAATGCTTCTTTATCAAGTGCAGTTTTTGGTCGAACATAATGAGTTACATCTGCAATGTGAACGCCAATTTCTTTTCGTCCATCTTCCAAAATTCGATATGATAATGCATCATCAAAATCTTTTGCAGTATCTGGATCAATCGTAAAAGTCGTGATGTCACGCATGTCTCTTCGTCGTGCAATTTCTGCTTCCGACAATTTATCCGTCAATGCTTCTGACTCTCGTTTTACAGCTTCTGAAAATTCTAATTCAAAACCTTTGTTAATCAAAATAGATTTCATTGCAATCTCACTTCCACCTTCTTCTCCGAGTACACTTGTCACCACTCCGACTGATCTAAAATTAAAACTCTCGCCCCATTTCGTCACTTTCACCACGACCACATCCTCATCTTTTGCTTCTTTCAGATCATCCAATCCAACTTGAATTTCCAAGTCTTCATATTGATACATACTTGGTGTCAACAAAGCGTAATCTTCATAAATTCGAAGAACCCCTAAAAAATGTTCTGTCGCTCGATTTAAGATTTTTACAATTTCGCCTTCTGGTTTTCTTCGACCTCTTGGTAAATGAACAGACACTTGAACTTGATCGCCTTGCATCACTCCATTCGTATGTCGCTGTGCTACGTAAACATCATCTTCCAAGTCATCGATCACAATATAAGCAGCGCCACTTCGAGTCACATCTGCTTTTCCAACATGTAATTTTCTACGAGATTTTATTTTTCCGCTTGAGGCACCTGAAAATCTATCAAGGCGAAATCTACCTGGCTCGATTTCATATAATTTTCCTTCTTTCGCCAATTTTTGCATGGCATCATGTACTGCATCAGGACTATTTGCAAGATTTAGTTTTTTAATAATTTGCTTTGCGGTGAGTCGTTTTTTAGGAAAGTTTTTTAGGTATTTAAAAATTTGGTGTTTCAGTTCTGCTGCTGAGGGTTTTTGCCCCATTCTTATTTTTTTAAGTTTTTTCTTTTTTTTCGTCATAATAGTTTTTATAAAAAATAGGTGTCGTTAGCAATCAAAATAATTGCTTTATATAGCTAACGCTAAATTTTAGATTAAGTTAAGATTGAAATTTTTCCATCTTGGGTTAATTCGAGAATTGAATCGAGACTTGTGGCAGGGTCATAGGCGAGATCATCATTTGCTGAAACCACTCCAACTACACTCGCAATCGTCCAATCCTCTTTAATTGTGGTTACAGTCCTAAGTAACGCATCTCCCTTCACTTGAGTTCCCGCAACCATCTTTTTTTCTATTATATTTCCCTTTTTGTCAAAAGTGATAATAAAATATTGGTAGTTCATCAAACCTGCTTTCCATAAAACTATTGCATGAAAATCTTTGGTTTGTGGAATCCGAAAGCAAGGAATATACTCTGTAAATTCATCAATTGAATCATCAATCGGGACGATGTAGTCTTCAATCATTTGCTTCGACAAAGGTTTATTTTCTTTACTAAAAATGGATTGTGTATCCTCTGTCAAATCAATTGGCAATTCCGTTTCTGGAAATGCGTTTAAGAAATCTTGGAAAGTTATTTCGGCTATCTTGTTCATATAAAAATTTAAATTCAATTAAAATAGGAAAGTGCAAAGTTAATCCAACTACATCAATACTTATTAGAAATGAACAACATTTATTTTGTCCACTTTTATCTATTTTTCTAGGCTAAGTCACCTTACATGTTCTAATTTTGATTAATTCTAAATAAAAAAATCAAAGCCATCCTAACTAAACATCTGTTGGGAAAATCCCTTTAAATTAATAGATTTACAAACTTTCCATAAAATCAATATTATTTATTTTTTTTATGTAATAGACGAAGAACTATTTGACCCATTTTTAACTTTTGGGCAAAACCATTAAAAACATCTTTTTATGAGTTGGTTAACCAATTTTCTCTTTTCTTCCATCGGGCGAAAACTTATCATGAGTTTGACTGGAATTTTTCTAATTTTATTTCTGACCGTTCATTTGGTTGGAAATTTACAATTACTGATTGATGACGGTGGAGAACAATTTAATCTCTACGCCAAAATGATGACTTCCAATCCTTTGATCCAAATCATTTCTATTGGAAATTTCTTTTTTATCTTTCTTCATGCAGTTATTGGAATCTTACTTTATTTTCAAAATAAAGCAGCTTCAGGTGGCGGAAGCTCTAGGTATGCAGTAAAAAGTACAAAAACAACTACCTACTCCAGCCGAAATATGGCCTGGTTTGGAACAGTAATTTTGGTTTTCATATTGATTCACCTTTATCAATATTGGTTTAAGATGAAATTAGGAATGACTGATATGATCACCTATGATGGCATGGAAGTAAAAAACTTATACATCTTAGTGGCTGCTACTTTCAGCAGTTTACCATTTGTACTTTTTTATGTAGCAAGTATGGCTGTCATCGGAATGCATTTATACCATGGATTCCAAAGTGCCTTTCAAACTTTAGGTTTGAATCATAAAAAATACACTCCATTCATCAACGGTTTAGGTACAGCTTATTCAATTTTAATTCCATTGGGATTTGCCATTATTCCAATCGTATTTTATTTGACCAAAGCGTAAATTGATTTCTTTTTATAAAAAGGATCAAGCAAATTTTTCATTTAAAAATTTTATCAAAAAAAATTATGGAACTTAAATCAAATATACCCGAAGGTGATATCGCAACGAAGTGGGAAAATTATCGAGGAAAAATGAACCTCGTTGCACCTAATAATAAACGAAGACTTGACATTATTGTCGTAGGAACTGGTTTGGCGGGAGCTGCTGCTGCTGCAACATTTGGGGAGTTAGGTTACAATGTGAAGTGTTTTACATTTCATGATAGTCCTCGTCGAGCGCATAGTATTGCTGCCCAAGGTGGAATCAATGCTGCGAAAAATTATCAAAATGATGGTGATTCCGTTTACCGATTATTTTACGATACAGTCAAAGGTGGTGACTACCGAAGTCGAGAGGCAAACGTTCACAGGCTGGCTGAAGTCAGTCGAAATATTATTGATCAATGTGTAGCACAAGGGGTTCCTTTTGCGAGAGAGTACGGAGGACTTTTGGCTAATCGATCATTTGGTGGAGTTCAAGTATCTCGAACTTTTTATGCAAGAGGTCAAACAGGACAACAACTTTTACTCGGTGCTTACCAAGCTTTGTCTAGACAAATTTCTTTGGGAAATGTCGATATGTACAATCGTCATGAAATGTTGGATTTGGTAAAAGTTGATGGTAAAGCACGAGGAATTATTGCTCGTAATTTATTGACTGGAAAAACAGAAAGATTCGCAGCCCATTGTGTTGTTTTGGCAACAGGTGGTTACGGAAACGTTTTTTACCTATCGACCAATGCCATGGGATCGAATGTAACTGCTGCTTGGCGAGCAGTTAAACGAGGAGCTTTAATGGCTAATCCTTGCTACACTCAAATCCACCCGACTTGTATTCCTGTTTCTGGAGAGTATCAATCGAAGTTAACATTAATGTCTGAGTCATTGAGAAATGATGGTCGAGTATGGGTACCTAATAAAATAGAAGATGCGCAAGCAATTCAACGTGGTGAAAAAACAGCTTTGGATATTCCTGAGGAAGATCGAGATTATTATTTGGAAAGACGCTACCCTGCGTTTGGAAACTTAGTTCCTCGTGATGTTGCTTCTCGTGCTGCAAAAGTAGCTTGTGATGAAGGCAAAGGAGTAAGTAAAACTGGTTTAGCAGTCTACTTGGATTTTGCTGCTGCCATTCAACGATATGGAAAATCAGCTGCAATTTCTAAAGGTATCAACAATCCAAGTGATGATAAAATCATCGAATTAGGAGAAGCAGTTATCAAAGAAAAATATGGGAATCTCTTCCAAATGTATGAAAAAATTACTGCAGAAAATCCATACAAAACGCCTATGAAAATATACCCAGCAGTTCATTATACGATGGGGGGTGTTTGGGTGGATTATCACTTGGAAACAAATGTTCCTGGATTATTTGCTTTGGGAGAGGCGAATTTTTCAGATCACGGAGCTAACCGACTAGGTGCTTCTGCATTGATGCAAGGATTGGCTGATGGATATTTTGTGATCCCTTATACCGTTGGACCATTCTTATCAAAAGAAATTCGAACGGAAAAGATAAGTCCTGATAGCCCTGAATTTTTAGCAGCTGAAAAAGAGACTAATGAAAAACTAGAGCGCTTGATAAAAATTCAAGGAAATCAATCTGTAGAAAGTTTCCACCGTCGTCTAGGAAAAATCGTTTGGGAATATTGTGGTATGTCTCGAAATGCAGAAGGTTTGAAAAAAGGTCGTCAAATGATTCGAGACTTACGAGCTGAATTTTACAATGATGTTTTTATTCCAGGTGAAGTGAATGAATTTAATCCTGAATTAGAAAAAGCAAGTCGAGTGGCTGACTTTTTGGAACTAGGTGAAGTCATGATGCTAGATGCTTTAGACAGAAATGAAAGCTGTGGTGGTCACTTCCGTGAAGAGTACGCTACGGAAGGTGGGGAAGCAAAACGTAATGATGAAGATTATGCTTATGTTGCTGCTTGGGAATGGGATGAGATTGAGCCAAAAGTTCACAAAGAGCATCTTGAATTTAAAGACATTGAGTTAAAAACACGGTCTTATAAATAATGGAGAATGATTAACTATTTATTGTTAGTCCCCATTTTGTGTTTTGATTTTTTTATTAAAAAAACTGACGAGTTGTACTTATATAACAATACATTTACAATTCGTTCTAAAATAAATTCGATATGAAAATTCATTTAAAAGTTTGGAGACAAAGAAATGGCGAATCAAAAGGTTACTTAGAAGATCATCAAGTAGAAGCAGATGAGCATATGTCATTTTTGGAAATGATGGATGTTTTGAATGAAGGCTTAGTTTCTAAAAAAGAAACACCTGTTGCCTTCGAACATGATTGTCGAGAAGGAATTTGTGGATCATGTAACATGGTTATCAATGGTCAACCTCATGGCCCTGATTCTGGAACTACTACTTGCCAATTGCACATGCGATCTTTTAAAGATGGCGATACTATCGTGGTGGAACCTTGGCGAGCAAAAGCATTTCCTATAATCAAAGACTTGGTGGTTGATCGGTCTTCTTTTGATCGAATCATTCAAGCAGGTGGTTATGTTTCTGTGAATACTGGTCAGGCTCAAGATGGAAATGCCATTCCAATTGAAAAAGAAAAAGCGGCTTTTGCCATGGATGCAGCTGAATGTATCGGTTGTGGTGCGTGTGTTGCAGCTTGCCCAAATGCAAGTGCGATGTTATTTACTTCTGCGAAAGTTGCACACTTAGGCACAATGCCACAAGGAGAAGTAGAACAATCTACTCGTGTTCAATCAATGGTCAAACAAATGGATTTGGAAGGATTTGGAATGTGTTCAAATACAGGAGCTTGTGAAGCAGAATGTCCTAAAGGAATTTCAATTACAAATATTGCTTTGATGAATCGACAATATGTTGGATCAGTTTTGGGTTCTGAGAAGAGTGTGTAAATTTTGTTTTTGAAAAGAATAAAAAGCGCATCGGAATTATTTTCGATGCGCTTTTTTTATTTATTCTCAGAAGTAGCTGGTGTTCCTGAAAGTTCTATTTTTAAAAACACTTTTGAATTTGGAACATAAGGTGAATTACTATATTTCCCATATCGTCTCCAACAAAAATTTCCATAAAGTACATATCTCAAACCTTCCATTTTGAAGCTAAAATCTCTTTCAATAATTAAAATCTGATTATCAGTTTTCTCAATCTTATTCCTTTTCAGATTCTCTTCTGAAAAATTAATTTCAATTTTTGCACTTTGTATAATCGAGGTTGGAATATTTTTTATTTTATAATTTTCTCCTTTGTACTTTATGGTGATAATTACATTGCTATCTAGATGATGATAATCTGTATCAAAATCAAACTTATTTTGATTCGACCAATAGGGCGTCATCTCACGATCTTTTCCTTCGAAATAAATTTCGTAATCCAAAGTTTCAATTCCTTCGTCCATTACTTTTACTTGAAAATAAAAAATATCAGCAAACGCACTTGAAAGAAAACTGAAGAGAAAAATGGAAAGGAGAATTAGTTTTTTCATATTTTATATTTCAATAAAAATATAAAAAAAATTTCCAAAAAAAAGAGTCATCACTCACGCAACGACTCTTTTATTTATTTTTTCCATTAACAATATTTTCACGTAATCTCTTTACTCACTTCTTTCGAAATGGAAAAGTAAAAAGTACTTCCCTCTCCTTCCTTTGACTCGACTCCTATTTCTCCAAAATGTTGTTCCACTATTTTTTTACAAAGTGATAAACCAATTCCAGTTCCTACATATTGCCCCATTTCGTGTAGCCGTTCGAAGAGTTGAAAAATACGTTCTTGGTTTTTTTCAGCAATACCAATTCCTTCATCCTTTACTTTAAAAAGAAAATCTACCTCCCGTTCTTCAGAGGAAATTTCAACTCTTGGTATCACCCCCTTCTCTACATATTTTAAAGCATTAGTAATTAAGTTTTGGAATAATTGTTTTAATTTAATTCGATCTCCATCTACAACTGGAAGCTTGTTGACAATTACCACTTCAGCTTTTTGATAGTCAATCGTAGCTTTTAATTCTTTTATAACTTCTGCCAACATAAAATCAATATCAATTGAACGAATATTCAATTTAGCAGAACCCACCTTCGAGAATGCTCGCAAATCTCGAATCAAATGCCTCATATTACTTGTCGAGTTTGTGATGAAATGCATGTACTCATTTTGAGCTGGCGTAGCATTTTCTTTCAAACTTTTTTGTAGAAGTTGAGTGTAACTTTGAATCGTTCTTAAAGGTGCTTGCATATCATGAGAAGCAATTGCTGCAAAATTTTCTAGTTGAATATTTGACTCGATGTACTTTGTCAGTTCTGCATTTTTTAAATTTAATGTGAATACATTCTCTTTAATAATTTTGTCTTGCTCTTTTCTATCAGTAATATCTTTGATGACAAACATGATTTGACATGAGGTACCTTGAGGAAGTAAGAATGCAATCATTTCACAAACCAACTCTTCTCCATTTTTTGCCGAAAAAACCCATTCAGTTTCATAGGTACCTCGTTTTTTTGTTTTCTTTACAACTTGCGCAAAAGCTTGGCAAGACTTCATTCCATTGGATTGATACTCTGGAGAGAACTCTTCAATTGATGTAGCAATAATAGTCCGAGTATCGGTAGAAAGGTAGTTTGCCAATCTCAAATTACATCGTAAAATTTTATCAACATTACAATCATAAATCATAATACCGTCAAAAGCATTATCGAATAAAGCATTATTATTTCGTTCACTTTCGATGATTTTTCGCTGGGATTCCATGAGGTCTGTAATATCAGTTACATGAGTTAAAATACCAGTTACATCATTTTTTTTGTTGAGCAATGGTAATTTATCTATTCTTGACCAAGTTGTTTTTCCTTGCTTATCTTTTACAGAAAATGTAATTCCCAAGATTGGTTGTTTAGTTCGAGCTATTTGTAAATCTTCTAAATGAGATTTTCGAGCTGATTCTTCAGGCACAAATTCAGCTAAATTTTTTCCCACTATATTTTCAGCTGTGCTATTTAGTGCGTGGGTCATAGCTTGATTACATTTGACGAAATTATTTTCTAAATCTTTTTGACCAAATTGCAAAGGCATCGAATCAAGAATTTGTTCTTGCTCGTAATATAATTTTTCCCATTGAAGTCTATTATAATATTCTTCTGTGATATCTTTTATAAAAAAGACAACCTTAGATTCTGATTTTTTATTTACGGAAACAGTTGTCAATTCTGCCACGAAAGTACTTCCATCAAATCTATGTGCTAAAAAAATACAGCAACAACTTCCTACCTGCTTTGCTTCTCTGAGGATCCCTTTAAAAAAATTATTTCTTGAAAGTTGATTCAATGTACCATCACTTTGTGCATAGAATCTCTTCCAATTAGCTTGCAAAAATTCAGACTTATTAACTGCTCGAAACATTTCAACAGCCACCATATTACATTCTACCAACTTATTTTCAATAATGTCAAAATAAATAATTGACTCGCAAGCATTATTGAAAATAGTTTCATATTTCTCCTTACTTTGCTCCAAGATTTTAGTGTTCTCTAACTCTTGAGTAATCTCATGTAGAATCACAAAAGCATCACCACGATCTTCTCCAGTAGGAACTATATTGACTTGAACAAATGCTGCTTCTCCATTTTTTCTAATAAATTCTCCCGTAGAATATATCACTTCTCCATTCATTACCTTTTCCCGATGATTATCTCCTGTTAGTTCATGAATATCTACATTTGGATAAAGAGAAGAAGATCGAGGCATCAAATCAAATAGATTTAATTCTAGTAATCTATCCTTAGAATAACCTAATAGTTTTAGAATAGATTGATTGCAATCCTTGATAGTTTCGGTCTCATAGTTATATATGAGAACTGAATCAAACATATTCTGAAAGAGATTGGAAAAGATTGAAGGAGAGTAAGTTGTACTTATTGCAGAGAATTCTTTTGTGTCCATTTTATTTTGGAAAATTTGAAACGGTTAATAAAAAATACCTCAACAACATAATTGTTGCGATGACAGGTAATAGCTTGTTAAAGGGTGCCGCTTCATTATACCAAATGTTGTATAAGTTAGTATTCTAATGTTTTCAAAAACTATTCCGCATTAATATTATATATATATAAAACATTATTCAATATGACAAACTTTATATTCTCCTTATAAAAAAAGAGCCATTCTAAACTGTAGAATGACTCTTTTTTAAAAATTATTTATTGAATCTTTTATTTCAAAAACTCTAAACTTTTATTTACAAATGCACTCAACTCTGCTCCTTGCAACATTCCTTGATTCAATCTTGCTAAGTCATAAAGATGTGTAACGAAATCTTCTTTCTTCTCTTCGCTTCGCATTTTTAATAATTTTTCTGCGACCAAAGGGTGATTTGAATTTACTACCACATTATAACTATCAGGGAAGCCTTCCATACCCATTCCTTGCATTGATTGCATTTCTTTCATTCTTCTCATAAACTCAGGTCGAGTGATTTGAACCGGCAAATCATCAGGTGATAATGCTTTCATCGTAATCGTTGCACCCGCTTGAGTTACTTTTGATTCAAACAAAGTTTTTACCTTTTCTTGTTCCTTTTCATTCAAAACAGACTCCGTCGTTTCATCTTTCTGAACCAAATTATCCGCAGTATCAGAATCTACTCGAACGAAAGTAACATCTCCTAACTTCGACTCCATGTGCTGCATAAAGTGGTTATCAATCACATTATCAAATTGCAACACAGCATATCCTTTATTTTTTGCAGCCTCTACATAGGTATCAGTTCCAGCAGGATTATTAGTGTAAACCATCACTAATTTATTATGCTTGTCTGTTTGAGTATCTTTTATCTTCTCTTTAAATTCTTCAATTGTGTGTAATTTTCCATCCACATCTTTTAATAAAACAAACTTCTTCGCTTTATCATGAAATTTCTCTTCAGACAACATTCCGTATTTTACGAATACGCCCAAGTCATTCCATTTTGATTCGAAATCATCTCTTTTCTTTTTGAAAAGGCTTGCTAATTTATCAGCTACCTTTTTAGTGATGTAGCCTGTGATTTTTTTCACATTTGCATCGCTCTGTAAATAACTTCTAGAAACATTTAACGGAATATCTGGCGAATCAATCACCCCGTGTAACAAAGTCAAAAACTCAGGTACGATTTCTTTTACCTCATCAGTTACATAAACTTGATTAGAATATAACTGAATTTTATTTTTTTGAACTTCAATTGAATTACCCAATTTTGGAAAATACAATATCCCCGTTAAGTTGAATGGAAAATCAATATCCAAATGGATCCAAAACATTGGAGGAGTCGAATAAGGATATAATTCGTTATAGAATTTTTTATAATCCTCTTCTTTTAATTTGTTCGCTTTCTTCTTCCAAATCGGATTTGGGTTATTGATGATATTATCAATCTCCGTTTTAATTTCTTTTTGATCCTCTCCTTCTCCTTCAAATGAAGTTTCGGTTTTTGTTCCAAACTTAATTTCTACCGGAAGGAATTTACAATACTTTGTCAAAAGTCCTTCAATTCGTCCCTCATCTAAAAATTCTGTCGCATCATCGCTGACATGTAAGATAATATCTGTTCCTCGAGTTTTTCGATCATTCGAATCAATGGTATATTCTGTATCGCCAATGCAAGTCCAAGTAGTTCCCTTTTTATTTTTTTTGTATGAACGAGTTTTTACTTCCACTTTATCTGCCACCATAAAGGCAGAATAGAATCCTAAACCGAAATGTCCGATAATTGAACTTTCGTTTTTATATTTTTCCAAAAACTCTGTCGCACTCGAAAATGCTACTTGATTCAAATATTTCATCACCTCAGCCTCCGTCATCCCGATACCTTTATCAGCAATCGTAATCGTCTTGTTTTCTTTATCTACCGAAACTTCAATTGTTGTATCTCCAATTTCACCTTTAACTTCGCCTTTAGACGCAAGTGTTTTTAACTTAGAAGTTGCATCAACTGCATTAGAAACTAATTCTCTAAAAAATATCTCTTGATCAGAATAGAGGAACTGTTTGATGATGGGAAAAATATTTTCCGTTTCAACTGAAATATTACCTTTTTGCATGGTTTGTTTTTTATTTTAAAAAATAAGTATTTTATAAATCTGAATTTTGAAAAAAAAATCCAGATTTTATTATGTTTTATTACTCCTTTCAAACAAATTTTGAAAAAAAAATTATTGTTTAATAATATACAAATTACTCCTTTTCAAACCATGTGCCATTGCCTGAAATCTGCCAATTTGACGGAGAAATAAGACAGTTCTACCCCTTGCAAACATTAGCATTTTTACAAAAAGGTCAAAAGTGCAGTTTTCTCTTTTCAAATTATTAAAAAAATAACTATATAAAATTTTCCCGTGTCACAAATTTGATTTTCGAAAAAAAAAATTGGCAAGTGTTGGCTTCAAAATTGCAAAAGGAATAATCGTAACTCATAACATACTCTTTAAAAAGTTAAAGAGAAAGTTACAAAGTTGAGTTGATGATTTTTTTAGAAAAATGAATCAAAAGCTCTTTTTGACAAATTACTTATCGGTAGAATTAAAGAAATGAGAAAACTACTTTTCAACAAATATTTTAGAAAATTAAATTCAAAAATATCTCAGTTAAAAAACTTAACTGGCACAGTTGTTGAAAATACATATATGTCTTTGGGAAACAAAATGAGCGAAAAATAATCACTCCGTTTTTCAAATTCAAAACCTTCTTTTCCAACTTCCTCCCATAAGTTTGTAAAAAAAATTAAATCGAATAATCAGTTTTTTACTGGTTTGAGAATAAAGAAATAGAGTCAGCAATGACTTTATAAAGGGTGAGTGAGACCGATTTATTGGGGGGTAATATCGGTCTCATTACTCACTCCTTTATAACAAAAAAATTCCCAAATGAGGGAATCCAAAAGAAAAAGATTTTTGC
>JBGCFD010000181.1:0-48750 GCA_045106765.1 Saprospiraceae bacterium
CGTCACACTTTTCTTTGATTAAAATACGTGTATTTATTGTTACAAAAAGACATAACTAGCCCATAAATCCAAATAAACAAATCATTTCGGAAGTATCAATTCTAATATATTTCAACGATTTACAAGCCTGTTTACTAAAAAATTTTTCTCTGTCAGATAGCGCTCGTTTGCCCTCATCTGTTTCCTTTTTCTTTCTGTCGGTGGGCGAATACGTCGTTTTTCATAGTAACGAATAATTAATTGAACTGCTTGTTTAATATACTTTCCTTGTTGTTTCGAAAGCAGCAATTTAAACCAATCCTTTTGGGGAATTGATATGAATATATTACGATTGATTTGGTAGTTCTTTTTTACTCTATCCAACTGTGATTGTGCCTCTTGCAAAAACATGAAACGGATATTATAAAATATAAATACCGACCATAAATCTTGTAATACAACATTCGTTTTATAGCCTGAAAACATCCTTAATTTTAGTTGATTTTTTATCTCATCAAATGCCGTTTCTACGTCCCATCTTTTAGCATACAAATCTTTGAAATCTGAGGTAGGAAATTACACAACAACTCTTATTTATTGTCTTGTCATAAAAATCCTAGACTATTAACTGTGGTTTATTATGTCGGATAAATTTAAAAACGAGTCAGCTAAATAAATGAGAACAATAGAAATATCAATAAAATAGAGATTCAAGTATATCTTTTCACAAAATATTACTAATAAAAATAGATATTCTAAGAAAAATAATTTTGCTGTGTTCGAACACAGTAAAAATTTTATTTACATTTGTACTTTGTTTCACTAAAAACGTTCTTTGACAAATCTTGTGGTCAAAGAATCTAAAAAATTAATTAATGACAGATGCATCTCAAAAAAGGTATTTGACCCGGTTCGAAAAAATACCTACAAAAATTTACAATAGTTCATTTAATGCTTCCAAAGCGGTGGCAAAAGAAATAGCTACTGCTATTCGAGAAAAAACAGAACGAAATGAACTTTGTGTTTTAGGACTCGCAACTGGTTCGACTCCAACTTCAGTTTATAGTGAACTGATTCGAATGCATGAAAAGGAAGGGCTGAGTTTTAAAAATGTAGTGACTTTTAATTTGGATGAGTACTACCCTATTCCACCCAATGCATTACAAAGTTATGTTCGATTTATGAATGAACATCTTTTTGACTATATTGATATATTACCAGAGAATATTCACATTCCTGATGGAACTTTGGAAAAAGAAAATGTTCGAAATTTTTGCTTGAATTACGAAAAGAAGATCAAGGAACTTGGTGGGCTAGATATTCAAATTCTAGGAATTGGTCGGACTGGGCATATCGGTTTTAATGAACCTGGTTCGGGAAAAGATTCAATCACTCGATTGATCACTCTGGACCATATTACTAAAACTGATGCTGCCTCAGATTTTTTTGGAGAAGAAAATGTTCCATTAAAAGCGATTACGATGGGAGTTGGTACAATCATGCAAGCTGACCGAATTATTTTGATGGCATGGGGAGAAGGGAAATCTCATATTGTCAAAGCAGCAGTTGAAGATGAAAAATCGGATAAAGTTCCAGCAACATATCTGCAAGATCATCCAAACACAATTGTGATTTTAGATCAAGCTTCGAGTGCAGAATTAAAGCGAGTAAAAACACCTTGGCTAGTTGGCTCCGTCAACTGGGATAATTCAATAATTAGAAAAGCAGTTATTTGGTTAAGTCAAAAATCAGGGAAACCAATTTTGAAATTGACTAATCGAGACTATAATGATAATGGGATGGGTGATATTGTAACTGAGTTTGATTCAGCTTATAATATTAATTTAAAAATATTTGAAAGTCTTAAAAAAACCATTACTGGATGGCCCGGTGGAAAACCTGATTCAGATCCAAAAATATATCCAGAACGTCCTTTGCCGATCAAAAAGAGAGCGATACTTTTTAGCCCACATCCTGATGATGATGTGATTTCGATGGGAGGAACTTTTATTAGGTTGCATGAGCATGGTCATGAAGTGCATGTAGCCTATCAAACATCGGGTAATATTGCCGTTTTTGATGATGATGTAATTCGGTTCGCGGATTTTGTCAATGATTTCCATAATGATTTTGATATGAAACAAGAAGTCACCGAAACTTTATATCAATCCATCAAAGAAAAAATAGCAAAGAAAGAACCTGGTCAAGTAGATTCTCCGGAGATTCAAAAAATAAAAGGACTGATCCGTAGAGGTGAAGCAAAAGCAGGAGCAAGGTATGTAGGACTTCCAGATGAGCAAATGCATTTTTTGGATATGCCTTTTTATGAAACAGGTTTAGTCAAAAAGAAACCAATTGGAGAGGAGGATATCAATATTATTGTAGATCTTTTACAAAAAATAAAACCACATCAAATATTTGCTGCAGGAGATTTATCAGATCCTCATGGAACACATCGAGTCTGTTTGGATGCCATTTTTAAAGCAGTCAAATTATTAGAAAATGAAGAATGGATGAAGGATTGCTATGTTTGGTTGTATCGAGGGGCTTGGCAAGAATGGTCTATTGAAGATATTGATATGGCGGTACCACTTAGTCCAGAAGAATTATTGAAAAAGCGAAGAGCTATTTTTAAACACCAATCGCAAAAAGATCGGCCACTTTTCCCTGGGCATGATTCTAGAGAATTTTGGCAACGGGCAGAAGATAGAAATCGAAATACGGCTAATGTTTATGATCAGTTAGGCTTGCCTGAATATGAGGCGATGGAAGCCTTTAAAAGGTATAGGTAGTTCTGGAAAAGTATTTTGGAAAGTGGTGGAAATTTTTAATTTTATCTTATCTTTTGAATAATTTCATAGAATGACTTAGTGTTTGACCGTGGCACGCTTTGAAAGCGTGTCACGGTTCAGACAGCTGAATTCAATCATTTCAAAATAAATAGAAATGAAATATAAAATTGTCCTGCTTTTACTTTCCGTAATTACATTGTTACAATCATGTAATAACTCAAATATTTTAAAAAATACTACTCCGAATATTATCATTTTATTCGCTGATGATTTAGGATATGGCGATTTAAGCGTTTATGGACACCCCACAATCCGCACTCCAAATTTAGATGCTATGGCAGCTAAAGGGATGAAATTTACTAATTTTTATTCCGGTTCTCCTGCTTGTACGGCAAGCAGATATGCCTTGCTGACTGGACGCTACCCTATTCGTTCAGGATTTCAATGGGTACTTTATCCAAATTCTTCGCGAGGAATTCATGCCAATGAATATACTTTAGCTGAAGGTATGAAAGACGCTGGTTATGCTACAGCTTGTTTTGGAAAATGGCATTTGGGTACGACAAAAAAAGAATACCTTCCTCTACAAAATGGTTTTGATGAATACTTCGGATTACCTTATAGTAATGATATGATTCCACCACTTTGGAATGACATTACTTTGATCGAAGGAAATGATACGATTAGTTTTAATCCTGATCAGAAGACTTTGACCAAGCAATATACTGACCGAACTATTGATTTTATAACAAGACATTCCCGTGATCCTTTTTTTATTTATGTGCCTTATGCTATGCCACATTTACCTTTGCATCCTGGGGAAGAATTTGCTGGAAAATCAGAAAGAGGAACTTATGGAGATGTGGTAGAAGAGTTAGATTGGAATGTAGGAAGAATTCTTAATGCATTGAAAATCAATAACTTATCAAAAAATACACTTATTCTTTTTGTAAGTGATAATGGACCATGGATTATCAAAAATGAGGAAGGTGGATCATCTGGTTTGTTGCGAGATGGTAAAGGAAGTACCTGGGAAGGAGGCATGCGAGTGCCTATGATTGCACATTGGGAAGGAAAAATTTCTCCTGCGAATTTAAATACTCAACCCACAAGTACTTTGGACCTGTATACTAGTTTATTAAAATTGGTCGGACAAGAAATTCCAAAGGAAACCATTTATGATGGGAAAGATATTTCTAATTTATTTTTAGGAAAATCATCAGAAGAATCAGTTCAACAATCCTATTTTTTTTACGGTTCTAAAAAACTACATGCTATTCGAAAAGGAAAATGGAAGCTTCATATCCATACTTCTAGTCAAACCAAACGACAATATTTTGATGGAAAAACTCCTTTACTTTTTAATCTAAATAAAGATCCATCTGAGCAGTATGATTTGACTGAACAATTTCCAGAAGTTGTAAATGAATTGTTACGAGATATTGAAATTCATAAAAATAAAATTGAGGCACAACCTAATTTTTTCCAAAAAGAAAGACTAGCATCACGAAAAAAACATCTAGCCTTTGAGAAAAGTGTAATTTTAAAAAATCCTCCTCACCCAAACTATAACAGTATAAATACATTGACTGATGGATTCATAGAAGGGGCAGATAGATTCCAAACTTTGATGGGGTTTGAGGGAAATAACTTGGAAGCAATTATTGATTTAGAAAAAGAGAAAACGATTCAAGAAATAAAAATTGGCTTTCTCCAAAACCAACCTAGTTGGATTTTTTTTCCAACCAAAGTTGATTTTTTTGTTTCTCTAAATGGAAAGAATTTTAAAAAAATAGCTACTCAAGAAATAGATGCAGAACTAGTTAATAAAATGAGTGGCGTATTTTATTTTTCTACAAAAGAAAAAATGGAGAGAAAATATCGATACTTAAAAGTCATTGCTAATAACCAAGGAAAATGTCCTGATAATCATGATGGAGCGGGGAAAGATTGTTGGATATTTGCCGATGAGATAATTGTCAACTAATTTTTTTTCAATGAAAAATGTTAAAACCAGAACCATGAATAAATCCCTCCTCCTCTCCTGTCTTCTAATTTTAGTTCTATTTAATAGTTGCTCAGAACTAGAAGTAACTCAAATCAAAGAACGCCCGAATATCATTTTTATCATGACCGATGACCATGCTACTCAAGCTATGAGTGCCTACGGAAGTCGCATCAATAAAACTCCTAATCTTGATAGAATAGCGAATAATGGAATTCGTTTTGATCGAACGTATTGCACCAATTCAATTTGTGCCCCAAGTCGAGCAGTAATTCTTACAGGCAAGCATAGTCATCTAAATGGTGTGCTAAATAATGCTCAAACCTTCGATGGTTCACAGCAGACTTTGCCAAAACTAATGCAACAAGGTGGATACCAAACTGCTATGATTGGCAAGTGGCATTTAAAATCACATCCAACTGGTTTTGATTATTGGAATGTATTGCCTGGGCAAGGATTATATTATAATCCAGTTTTTATAGAGATGGGAGAACGAAAAGAATATACAGGATACGTTACTAATTTGACGACTGATTTCGCTTTGGATTGGTTGGAGAAAAGAGAGGAGGAAAGACCTTTTTTTTTGATGTTGCAGCACAAGGCACCTCATCGAAATTGGATGCCTAGTCCAGATCATTTGACGATGTATGATGATGTTGAAATACCAGAACCTGTTTCTCTTTTTGATAATTACCAAGGTAGAACATCGGCAGCAAGTAATCAAGAAATGACCATTGCTCAACATATGGATGAGTCCTACGATTTAAAAGTTCACACGAGCAAAAATACGAATCAAGGTTGGCAAAAAGATTGGATGCCTAGCCGATTAAAATCTATGACAGAAGAACAACGGACTGCTTGGCTCGCTGCTTATGAACCAAAAAATCAAGCGTTTATAGATGCAAATCTTTCGGGTAAAGAATTGGTGAAATGGAAATATCAACGGTACATCAAAGATTATTTAAGGTGCATTGCTTCGGTCGATGACAATGTAGGGAGAGTGTTAGATTATTTAGAAAAAGAAGGTTTGGATAAAAATACCTTAATCATTTATACCTCAGATCAAGGATTTTATTTGGGAGAACATGGTTGGTACGATAAGCGATTTATGTATGAAGAATCTTATCGAATGCCGATGTTGATGCAACTGCCTGATCAAATAAAAGCAGGAACAACTTCAGATGCTTTGCTGATGAATTTAGATTTTGCGCCAACGATGTTAACTTTTGCGGGGCTTCCGATTCCAGCCGATATGCAAGGAAAATCTTTTCAGAAAATTGCGACTTCTGGGCAAGGAAAATTGCGGGATGCTGCTTACTATCACTACTTTGAATTTCCAGGAGTGCATGCGGTGAAAAGGCATTATGGTGTGCGGACCGATCGCTTTAAATTAATTCATTATTATCATGATGTAGATGAGTGGGAATTATTTGATTTGGAAAATGATCCACAGGAAATGAATAATATTTATACCCTAGAAAGTTCGAAGGAGATTATCGAAAAAATGAAAAAGCAATTGCAAGAAATGCAAAAAGAATATCTGGACACTCCGGATAATTTCCTACCTAATTTGAATAGAGTTTCAACCAAACACCTCGCACTAAATGCTGCCTATGAATTTGTCCAGAAACCCCATAAACGTTATGAAAACAATGCTTTTACAAATTTAACAGATGGTCAGTATTGGCAGTATAGTAAGTACACTTCTTTGCCATTTGATACTTGGATAGGCTTCAATGAAAATGATGGTGAAATGATTTTAGATCTAGGGAAAAAAATGCCAATTCAAAACTTGGGAATTAATTGTTATCAAAATCCTGATTCATGGATTTATTTTCCCGAAGAAATTGAATTTTCGTTTTCAGATGACAAAAAGAATTTTGAAAATGAAGACAAGATCGAGTTACCTATTTCTCCAAAAACACCGATTGAGGGTATTTCTTTTTTCGATAAAAAAATAAAAAATGTCAATGCTCGGTTTGTAAAAATTAAAGTGAATCGAAAAGATAAAATTCCAGTCGGAATGCCAGGTGAAGGAAAAAATACTTGGCTATTTATTGATGAAATAATTGTAGAATAAATATATGAGGAATCAAAAAATTATGAAAAAATTAATCTTCCTTTATTTCGTATGCTTATTTAGTTGCAATGAAATTACCCATTCCAAAAAAGAAATCGCGACAGAATCTCAACCAACCATTAGTTTTACTTTCGATGATGGAATTACTTACGGTATTTTAAATTATCCTTTTAAAGAATGGAACCTAATGATTTTGAAATCATTAGGAGATGAGAATTTAACCTCAGTTTTCTTTGTAACAGGAGTAAATAAATTAGATGAGCGAGGACAATTTTTATTAAATAGTTGGAATGAAAAAGGTCATCGAATTGCAAATCATACTTTTACGCATCCAAATTATAATAGTAAAAATGTCTCGATGGAAGATTTTCAAGAGGAGTTTTTAAAAACAGATTCCATCATTAATTCTTTAGAAAACCATATTCCACTTTTCCGATTTCCATATCTAAAGGAAGGAAATGATTCATTGAAAATTGCAACATTTAGAGAATTTCTCAAAAACCGAAATTATAAAAATGGTTACGTAACTATTGATGCTTCAGATTGGTATGTCAATAGTCGAATGATTAAGAAATTAAAAAAAGATCCTAAATTCGATTTAGAAAAATTTAAAAAATTCTATTTAGATCATCTTCTCGATCGGGCAAATTACTATGAACAACTTTCTTTTGAAATGCATGGAAGGCATATTCCTCATACTATTTTGTTACATCATAATTTGACTTCCGCTTTATTTTTGGATGACTTAATGAATCATTTTAAAGAGAACGGTTGGAAGTTAATCAATGCGGATATAGCATTTGCAGATTCTATTTATAATGCTATACCGAATAATATTCCAGCAGGAGAAAGTCTGATTTGGGCACAGGCTAAAGAAAGTGGAAAATATGAAAATCAACTTCGCTATCCAGCTGAAGATAGTCGATATGAAGAAAGTAAAATGGATTCGTTGGGTTTGTAGAAATATTATTTTTTAAAAATTATGTCCTACCATAAAAACTACATTATAAAATAATTCCCAGCTGGAAAAAACAGTAGCCGTAATTGTATTGTTATATCTTCGAGCAGTTGGCACACAAAAATTATTCATGACATTAAAAATAAGGTCGAGATTAAACCATCCATATTTTCCTTCCAATCAAATAATACGCTATTCGTTTTTAGAAATGTTCTAATTTTTTATAAGGTCTTGACTTTTTTTGCTACTTTTTTGATCAAGCAAAAAAAGTCGGTAAGCAAAGAATAAATTTAAAATATACTGTTCCATTCAATCTAAAAAAAAAAAAAGAAATATGAGAAAAATTAAACTATTTACCATTCTAACCTTAATTTTTTTAATTACTCAAGCCAATGCACAAGATTCATGGCAGTTTTATAAACATACTAATTTTGAAAAATATAAAGCGGATAATGAAAAGGTTTTATCATCGAGTTCTGATGAAAATCGAGTTGTTTTTATGGGTAATTCTATCACCGAAGCATGGCCAATAATAAGACCTAATTTTTTTAAAAACTCAAATTATATCGGAAGAGGAATTAGTGGACAAACTACTCCTCAAATGTTGTTGAGGTTTAGAAAAGATGTTATTGACCTTCATCCTAAAGTTGTCGTTCTTCTGGCAGGAATAAATGATATTGCTCAAAATACAGGTTTCACTCCAATTGGAATGATGGCGGGAAATATTATGTCAATGGCAGAATTGGCACAGCATCATAATATTGAAGTCGTGATTTGTTCGGTCCTTCCAGCGCTGGATTTTCCATGGAGTCCTGGTTTTCAACCTGCCGATAAAGTCATAGAACTAAATGCAATGCTAAAAAAATATGCGGAAGAAAATAATCTAATTTATGTGGATTATCATACTGCAATGAAAGATAGAAAAAATGGATTAAGAGTACCTGAGTTTACCACCGCAGACGATTTGGTCCATCCAAATGAAGCTGGATATATCGTTATGGAAAAATTAGTTCAACCTGCAATTGAAGAAGCATTGGCTGCTGCTATTTTTTCTGTCAATCCTTTTTTTACAAATCATATGGTTATGCAACAAAAGGAAAAAGTAGCAGTATGGGGAAAAGCATCTGCTGGAAGTCAAGTTGTTGTAAATGGAAGTTGGGGCGAAAAAGAAACGACAACAACCGACCCATCTGGCAACTGGCAACTCAAAATAAATACTCCAAAAGCAGGAGGACCTTATCAACTTAACATTACTTCTACAAATCGAAATATTCAAATTAACGATGTGATGATTGGTGAAGTTTGGTTAGCTTCAGGACAATCTAATATGTCCATGCCGTTAAAAGGTTGGCTACCAAATGATCCGATCAAAAATTCGGCAGAAGAAATTGCTAATGCTCAATATCCTAATATTCGGATGTTTAAAGTGGCCAATAAGTTTTCGTTAGAAGAGGAAGATTCTTTCGTAGGAAAATGGGATGAGTGCAATCCTAAGAATGCAGTTGACTATAGTGCAACTGCTTATTTTTTTGCTCGAAGATTGCATCAAGAGTTAAATATTCCAATTGGCATCATTCATACTAGTTGGGGAGGAACACCTGCGGAGGCATGGACCAGTAAAATGAAAATAAAAGAACTAGGAGATTTTGAGGAAATGATCGAAGCAATTGAAAATCCTGAAAGAGAACAATTATCAAAAGAATGGTTTGATCGATGGGAAAAAACAAATGTACCAAAAGAAGTGGAAGATTGGAATCACCTTGAGCTAATCGATCAACATCTCGCTCGACCTGAATATATATCCGAAGGTAAGTTGACTATTCAATTGCCCGGCAGAATTGATTTGCACGAAGGAAGAGATATTGACGGAGTATTTTGGTTTAGAAGAACAATTGAACTAGAAGATATTTCTAGTGATTATTCTTTTGAAATGGGTGTAGCGGATGATACTGATGTTGTATATTTTAATGGAAAAAAGATTGGAGCAACTTCTTATGATTTTACTAATTCTAGGTCTTATCCCATTCCAAAATCTTTATTGAAAAAAGGAAAAAATACTATTGCTATTCGTCTTGTTGATACAGGTGGTCCAGGTAGTATCAGCAATGAAATAAAATTAACAAATGAAAAAAATAAGGATATTTCATTAATCGGGAAATGGGATTATATTATTTCTGGTGAAATATTTCAAGGTCAAATTTATCAATATGATTTGAAAAAAGTGAACTTGTCAGAGCGTCCAAATATCCTTGCTCCGAGTCCTTATGTAACTCCCTCCTGTCTTTACAATGCAATGATTCATCCTTTGATCCCATACAATATCAAAGGGGCAATTTGGTATCAGGGAGAATCCAATGTGGGAAGAGCGGAACAATATCAACGACTTTTTCCGACCATGATAAAAGATTGGCGAACTCAATGGAAAGATGATTTTCCATTTTACTATGTTCAAATTGCACCTTATCAATACAATAGTAAAGGAGATCCTAAATTAGACAAATCCCAAAAATTAAGAGACGCTCAACGGAATACTTTGTCCTTAGATAAAACTGGAATGGTGGTGACCTTAGATATCGGAAACAATAAAAATATTCATCCTAGTAACAAACAAGATGTTGGCAGAAGATTAGCAGGATTAGCTTTGTCAAATGATTATGGGAAAAAAATTATATCATCGGGCCCATTGTATAAAAGTCATACGATAAAGCAGAAAAATATTTTTCTAACTTTTGATTTTATAGGTTCAGGATTAATGGCAAAAAATACTAACCTAATTGGTTTTGAAATAGCTGGAGCTGACAGAATATTTGTTACAGCTGATGCAAAAATTATTGGGAATAGAATTCAAGTTTCTGCTAAAAGTATTTCAAAACCAAAGTTTGTACGATATGCTTGGCGAGATACAAGTGAAGCAAGTCTATTTAATAAGGATGGGCTACCAGCATCTTCTTTTATTACAGAATAGAGTGTTAGAAATAAGACTATGAGGAAACATATTTACTTGTTTATTTTATAGTTACATAACATAATTTTTCAGTTTCGTTAATCAAAATGAAAATTCAAACTTTAATCAAAAAAAAATCTATTTACCCATTTACTTTTTCATGTTTTGGCTCATAGGAAAATAAAGAAATGTTAGCGTACAACTAAACTTTATTTTATACAATTTCTAAAACAAAAAAGTAAGTCACCAATGAAAATTTTTAATTTTTTATCACTTCTCATTTTATTATTGACAGTTTTATCTTTTACTTCTTGTAAAGATGATAGTCTTAAATTGAAACCAGAAGTCACGAGCGATTGGTTTTATCAAGTAGGACAATCCTTCGAATACTCTCAAGCAACTAATGCATACAACTTAAATGAACCTTCAAAAGGTGAAGGAATGACTTGGGATTTTTATGATGCACAAGGTAATCCACAAGATGATTTATTGATAGTCAGTCCAACTGGACTTCCTGGTTCAGATCTTTTTCCAGATGCTAATATTGCGATGAAGGATGATGGTTCTGACCAAATAAATTTTTATAAAAAAGATAATGACACCCTTTTGCAATTGGGGGTTTATCTTAATTCAACCTTTCATTATAAATATAGTGACCCATTAATTTTAAGCATCACACCCTTAAGTTTCGAAGCATCTTTTGAGGATAGTTATACCTCTACCCTTTACACCAATAATTCACAATCTTCGACTTCTACCATTCATGTGACTACAGAATATGGAGGACAGGGTACAGTAAAAACGCCGTATGGAACCTTCAATGATTGTGTTATGTACGAAGTGGTCAAAACTAATTCAGCAGGAGAAGTAACGGATCGAGAGTATCATTTTTACAAAGGAAATTTAATTAATCGAATAGCAAGTTATACTTTAAAATTAAATACAAATAACTCAGGATACATTTCTCAATTTTATTGGGGAGAAGAAAAATAAATTATTTTTTCTGATTTATAATTCTGTGTGAAATAATAAGAATATCAATTTAGGCTTAAAAATTCGACATGCAAATATATTGTTATATGTAATACATTGAGTTTATATTTTAAAAAGTGGAAATAGCCATTAGACAACTTATTCTATTGGTTATTTTCACTTTTTTTATTCCAAAAAAATATATTCTCGAGTATAAATTTATTATTTTTCGAAAAAAATAGCATGTCAAAAAGATTAATCCAATTTATCACTTTTTCTCTTTTATTTCTTTTAGTTTCATCTTGCACTCAACAGGAAAAACGAATTTTAGTTTTTTCCAAAACAGCAGAATTTAGACATACTTCAATAGAGGCAGGTCAAGTTGCATTGATGAAATTGGGCTTGGAAAATAACCTTAAAGTTGATACTACCGAGGATGCTTCTTTTTTCAACGAAGAAAGTTTAAAACAATATTCTGCAGTAGTTTTTTTGAATACAACTGGCGATGTTTTAGATTATGCGCAGCAAGCAGATTTTGAAAGATACATTCAAGCTGGTGGTGGTTATGTTGGAATTCACGCTGCAACTGATACAGAATATGATTGGAAATGGTATAATAGATTGGCAGGCGCATACTTCAACGGTCATCCAAAAATACAAGAAGCAAAATTAAATATTTTGGAAAAAAATCATTCTGCTACAAAAGGAATTAATGATCCTTGGACTAAGACAGATGAGTGGTATAATTTTAAAAATATCTATTCCAAAATAAATGTTTTAATTGAAATTGATGAAGCAAGTTACGAAGGTGGAGGTCATCAGGGAGAGCAACATCCGATGTCTTGGTATCATGAATTTGATGGAGGTCGTTCCTTTTATACAGGCATGGGACATACCGATGAAACCTTCGAAGACCCTCTATTTTTGCAACATCTTTTAGGTGGAATAAAATATGCAATGGGGAATGAAAAACTAAATTATTCCGCAGCAACTTCCCAAAGAGTTCCTGAGGAAAATAGATTTGTAAAAGAAGTGTTAGATTTTAATTTGAATGAACCGATGGAGATGGAGGAAGTGCCTAATGGTATTCTTTTTATCGAACGAAGAGGTCTGATCAAGCGATACGATTTTGAAGATAGAATGACTTATGGGATTGCAGAGTTGGATGTTTTTTATGGAAATGAAGATGGTTTAATTGGATTGGCTGTTGATCCTAATTTTAAAGAAAATAATTGGATCTATCTTTTCTATTCTGCACCAGGAAAAATTTCAAAGCAACATATTTCCAGATTTAATTTGGAAAATGATTCCTTGATTTTAGATTCTGAAAAATTACTTTTAACTATTCCAACTATTCGAAAATGTTGCCATAGCGGTGGTTCTTTAGAGTTTGGCGCAGATGGAAATTTATATATCGGAGTAGGTGACAATACAAATCCATTTGAATCCAATGGCTTTGCTCCGATTGACGAAAGAAAAGGTAGAGCACTTTGGGATGCTCAAAGATCAGCTTCAAATACCAATGATTTGAGAGGAAAAATCTTAAGAATTACTCCTCAAGCAGATGGAACTTATACGATCCCTGATGGAAATTTATTTCCACCAGAAACAGAAAAAGCACGTCCTGAGATCTACGCAATGGGTTTGCGTAATCCATTTCGATTTTCCATTGACAGCAAAAATGGAAATGTTTATTGGGGTGATGTCGGACCTGATGCTGGGAAAGAAGATTCGCTTCGTGGTCCTGCTGGAATGGGAGAATTTAATCAAGCTCGAAAAGCAGGTTATTGGGGATGGCCTTACACTCGCGGAAATAATCAATCTTACAACGATTATAATTTCAAAACAGAAAAATCAGGTGAAAAATTTGATCCAAAAAACATTGTCAATGACTCCCCAAATAATACGGGCTTAAAAGAATTACCATCAATTGAATCTTCTATGATTTGGTTTTCTTATGACAAATCAGATGAGTTTCCTTGGTTGGGTGATGGAGGAGTTAATCCGATGGCAGGACCAGTTTATTATGCTTCAGATTTTCCAAAAGCGACAGAAGGATTTCCAGATTATTTCGACAATAAATTATTCGTTTATGAATGGATGAGAGATTGGATTTATGTGGTGACGATGGATGAAAATCAAAATTATTCTCACGCAGAAAGCTTTATGCCGAACACAGAATTCTCTCACCCTATGGATATGTTTTTTGGAACGGATGGAAAAATGTATGTGTTGGAATATGGTCAGAAATGGAATGTACAAAATATTGACGCCCGACTTTGTCGCATCAATTATATCAAAGGTAACCGCCCTCCCCTAGCCCAAATTAGTTCAGATAAAGAAGTTGGAGCTGCGCCACTTACTGTTCAATTTTCTGCTAAAGAATCAAGAGATCATGATCAAGATGATTTGACTTATGAGTGGTTTTTCGACGAGGAAGAAGTTCAATCAACAGAAATGAATCCAACTTTCTCCTTTGAAAAAATTGGTGTTTTTGATGTCAAATTAAAAGTGACCGATGCCGCTGGTCAATCCGTTTCTACCAATAAAAAAATACTTGTCGGCAATGAACCACCTCAGTTAACTATCGAACTGGATAATCAAGATGCCACTTATTGGAATGGTAAAAAAATAAATTACAAAGTCATCGTCAACGATCAAGAAGATGGAAGTTCTGAAGATCAAACAATAGATCCAAGTAAAATAAAAGTAACCATGAATTATTTAGCCGAAGGAGAAGACTTAATTATTGCAACCTTGGGTCATCAGCAAAATACCGTTCCTGTAGGTAGATTATTAATTGATGGTTCAGATTGTAAAGCTTGCCATGCAGAAAATAAAAAAGTCAATGGGCCAAGCTATGTCGAAATTGCAACTAAATATAAAAACGAAGATGCAGACTATTTAGTTAGCTCGATTATCAAAGGAAGTGTGGGAGTTTGGGGAGAAACAATGATGTCTGCCCATCCTCAATTAGAAATTGTCGAAGTCGAAAAAATGGTAAAGTATATTTTATCCCTCAATCCAAATAAGGATATAAACGAAAAAAATATCGCCACCACCGGTACACTAGAATTCACAGAACACCTCGAAAATGAAAGCGCAGGCAAATATATTTTAATGGCTTCTTACCTTGACAATGGGAATCCTAAATTAGAAAACTCTGCTCTTTCGGTGATGGATCAAATGATTTTTATTGCGCCAAAAATACAAGCTGAGGATGCAGATGAACGAACGGAAGGTCTTGGAATTTGGGATAATGATGGGGCAACTTTAGTTGGCTCGATTGTGCATGATTCATTTTTAAAATTCACAAATCAAAACTTTGAAAGTCTAACTAGTATAAAATTAGCTGCGAAGTATAATGCTGAATATGATTACCAAGGAAAGGTTGAAATCAGAGAAAATAGCCCAACTGGAAATGTGATTGGTGAAGCGGAATTAGGTTATTTTGACAAAGAAAAAATTGGAACCAAGTATTATGAGATTCCAGTTTCTCCAACAATTGCGACAGGCGATTTATTTTTAGTTTTTAAAAATCCGAAAGATGAGAAGCAGTTTGTACTAAATGCAGATTGGATTTTATTGAGTCGGGAAATGTTGGACAGATAGAAAATTTATCACGGATATTTTGTTGATTATTTTTTACTAAAAAGCATAACCAATTTTTAGAATAATATTACCTGGTGTCTCAAAAGATAGTCCAGCTAAGAGTCGATTAAAATCAACAAAAAATCCCGTAGAGACACCAAGTAAGTATTCTTCATAATCAGTTTCTCTATTTAATGTTCCACCTAATAAAAGATTAAAATAAGGTCTAATTTTTTTCTTATCTGATAGCAAATAAAAACGGCCTCCAAGTAATGCGTTGAAGTTTTCTTGACTACCACTTTCCCCAGAAATAAAAGAGTCGTTTACTTTGACATATGCATAGGAAAATTGACATTCGATTGCAAAACGAGATGATACAGAAAATGCAGGATTTATACCTATATGAAATCCTGATCCATTATCTAGAATTGGAATATTTAAACCAATAGTTGGCGATATGCTAAAGTTTCTTTTTTGAGCAATAGTCGTAAGGCAAAGAGATAAAAAAAATAACGTGAGCCACATTAGTTTAATATTATTTTTCATAATGAGTTTTTATTTAAAGTAATTGTGATTCTAATAGACTTTTTTTTAATTGATTATAATTTTTTTTGCATCCGTAAGCGCAGCAGTTTTCACCTGGATAAAATACATTCCCGAAGGAAAAGTAGAAGTATCAAATCGAAACATATGCTCTCCAACATTAAGATTTCCTTGGTGTAGCATACTCACCTCTCTCCCATTTAGATCAATCAACTGAATCGCAATAAAATCCTGCCGTGGATTATTAATCCAAATTTCCGTTAGCCCCTGAGAGGGATTTGGATAAATTTGTAGAATTCCAAAATCATTTTTTGCAACTGGATTTTTTACCGATGTCAGATTCTTTAATTCAAAATCCGCAACAACTGGTAAATGATCAGAAGCATTTACAGCATCATTTGTCAACAGATTAAAAGCATTGAGACTATCTTGCGGAAGGCTTGGTGTAAACAAAGAATAACTATTCTGTAAAATCAAATTTGATCCACTATATATGATATAATCTAAATTTCCTGGACTAAAGTCGCTTCCTTCACTATACCACGTATACGATAAAGGTAGACCAGGGACATAAGGTCGACTATCTAATAAGTTATTACCATCCCAGTCAGGATTAAAATCTGAACCATGAGCAACCTCATCAAGAATATCTCCTGTCAACAATGTCTCTAGTTGACGATTAAAGCCAACCAAATTCATATCTCCAACAATGACAATCGGTGTATTAGCTTCCAACGGAATCGGTTCATTACCTGCCTTAGCTTCTCTTAAAAATTCCATCATCAAATCTATCTCAAATTGTCTTTCAACATTATTCGCACAGCATGGCGGATGTGCCACTATCAAAAATAAATTTGTTTCAGTATCTGGTAGATCAATCAAGAAAGCACCATTCCCTGAACCTTGAATCTCAGCATTTTTCAAAATAGGATACTTGCTGATGGCATGACAATCAGGTCCTGCCTTGGCATGATACCATTCTTGCCCTGCGGAGGAAGGTAAAATTGATTCCATCTGATTGGCTACCTCTGCTGATGAATAAGAGTAAATTTCCTGAAATCCAATTATGTCAGGTTGCATCGCTTGAAGTAACCTTGTAAGGGAAGGTAATCTTCCTGTATCAAAAAGACCATTTGATAAAACATTATAGGAAAGAATTCTTAAGTCCGATTCATTGCTTTTTTGAATAGAATAATCAGGAAGTGGTTCTAATACATCGTTTGAAAAAGTATAAATAACCTCTTCATTTGTCGCAGGCAAAAAATCTCCATTGGTGATATTATTTTGAAATACAATTTTTACATTATCACTTGAAAATACAGGATTTCCAGCAATAGAAATATTTCTTTTGATAGCAATTTCAAATTGGTCAGACGAGACGGTAGGTGCAGTCACCAAACCAATATCGGGATGGGATATTGGTGATGCCCCAGCTGAATGATAAAATAATCCAGAACGATCGCCAAAAGAATAAACCAATTCTGCTCCAATCCCATTTATAGCAAATCCTGTGTTCGAATTATTATCGGTATCAAGATACATGGAAATTTCATTCATATCTTGAAGGTTTATTTCGCTACCAAATTCTAATACGAAGAAAATAAATTCATCGTCATTATATATTTGCAATTCTCCAAAATCTACTCCTAAAAATCCACCATCTCCCGCAGCATCAGAATAAGTAATCGGATAGTCAGACCATTCATCGAATATTCCATCCACCAGAATTCGGTTTTGTGAATAACCAATCATTGAAAAGAATAAAAGTGATAGGGTAAGATATTTCATACGTATTTGTTTATGTGATGTAACCAGTTTTGCTTGCTCGGGCTAAGGTAATGGACTTTGTTCGAAAAACAATAACAATACTTTTACAAATCAAAAAATTCACTATCACCTAGCTAACCTATAACTATAGTTTATTTTGGAATTATCTGTTCTAAAATTTGGTATATATCCTTAAAGAAAGTTATATATTAGTAAATTAGAATAATAATAAATATGTAGGAATGCATAGAATAATATTTTATGAAAAAATCAGATAAAAATGGACATTAAACAATCAACAAAAAGAATCAAAGAATTAGTTAGTGAATCAAGAATTGATGAGGCATTTGAATTATTGGAAGAGTTGGTTGACTTGACGAAGCACAAAGATCTAGAAAATGATTTATTTACAATCAAAGGGAGAAGAAATCAGCAAAAGCAGAAAGAAATAAATGGTACAATTGATGACGACGCTATCACAATTAATAATTCTATAAATATTTCCATCATTAATTTTACAGATAGAGTAGAAAAAATTGCTCAAGAAACCATCGAAGTTAATAGTCCAAAAAGAAATCATAGAAGAAATAATATTTTAATATTATTTGGCGGTTTAATCTTAGGTGGTTTAATTTTTTTGGCAGTTAGCTATATAAATTCACCTGATAATCATACTGAAAAACTATCAGAAGAAGGTGAAAATAAAAAAGTATCAGAATTAATAATTAAAATTGATAGTATCCAAAATGAAAAAGATAAATTAGAATCTGAAGTAGATAGTATGCAAAATATTACTGATAAAAATAAGAGTCCAGTAAGTGCTAAGAATACTGCTAAGATTAATAAAATAAAAGATAAAATTAAAAAGAATAATAAAGAAATCATTTCTCTGAAAACTCAAGTTACTGAAACAAAAGTTGCCAAAGTAAAAGAGAGTGCAATTAAACCACCAAGTAATTCCAAAATAACCATTCAACATGATGATAATCCTTCCGCACGAGCTAAAGCAATAAAGTTAAAAGAAGAACTTAAACTCAATAACCAAGGCATACCAATTGATATTGAATTTATCTTAAATAGACCAACGTTCGACCAAAATACAATTTGCTATAATCCCAAAAATTCAAAGTCCACTAAACTGCTTGAATATATTTTAAGTGTAAATGTATCAGAGTTTAATATTAATAATAGCAGATCTAACTCTGTCAAAAAAATTCATATTTATATAAAATCTTAAAACACCAAATGATGCGCTATTATCTATTATTTCTTTTCCTTTTATTATTACTGACTGGATGTGTCGTTCCGTTACAAACAACTAGGGTAACTTTAATTGAGAATTTTACACAATCTTTTGAATTTGAAGAAGATATAAAAACTAAAGTTATTGATTCACTTTTAGGGCTTAATTTTACTACTAAAAAAAACTCGGATGAGGTTCATGATATTTGGGTACGTGAGTCTATTAAAGCAAAAGGAAATGCAATCTTAACTTTCTCAATTGTACCAAAAGGGAAACCAGATTCTTTTTATGTGAGTGGATTTGGTGCCTATGACATTATTGATACAAGTGATGGAAGAGTATATTTTTCAGCAAGATTCAATATGATTGATACTATTTATTATTCTTTAAAAAATGATTTGAAAAATAATAAAACCATTCCTGTATATTTTATGCAAGTAATTATTAACCAATTTTTAGATAAAGAAATTGATTCTGAATATAATTTATTGACTCATGAAAAATATGCTTTAGAACCTGTCAAACCTATTAGATGCGATGTTAGAATAAAAAAAGTAGCTAACAAAGACATTTATTTAATTGATTATGAAGCGAATCATAAGGTAAGCTTAGGGACAAATCCAATCGGTTTTATTAAGTTTGCAGCACCCAAACATAAGTTCGATAAAATGATAGATATGAGAAAATTAAAAATGCTCGTTCGTCGCAATTATCGAAAATCGCGAAAGCATTATAATTACTAGTTTATTACTTAATGGCGAACTTTTTACAATATGAGAATTATCCTTTTGTTTGTGGGCTTATTTTGCATTTCTTGTTCAGGAGTACGAAAAGCTAAAAAGCTTAAATCTCATATTGTAAAAAATAATCACCAAGTTTGGTTAGGAAACAGCAAAGATTCCATCAAAATAAACTATACTGGATGTGGAGGATTTTTAATAGAAAATGAAAATTCTTCTATCATGATCGACCCTTATTTTTCCAATCTTTCACCTTTGCCATTCGTACCATTTAAAAAACTTAAAACTGATACTGCACTTATTGATCGTTTCTTTATTGAAAATTTTAGTCAAAAAAAAGATAAAGAAGGAAAACTAAAAACTATTTTAGTGGCTCATTCTCATTATGATCACCTTGCAGACATTCCTTCTATTTATGCTAGAAATTGTAATCAAGACAGTACTCAAATAATTGGAAGTAAATCGACACATCATATTTTAAAAGCCAAAAATATAAATTGTAAATATATTGTTACAAAAACATCTGCTGATTCCAATTACTTATTTACGAATGACAGAAGAATAAGAATCTTACCTATTCCCTCAGAACACGCACCCCACTTCTGTGGCAAAAAATTAATCTCTTCCAAAAAAGTAAAAAAAGATTTCAACAAGTTTCCCAAAAAAATAAGAAAATTACCAGAAGGAGAAAATTTTAATTTTTTAATTGATTTTCTAGACGATGATGGGGCAATAACTTTTCGAATTTTTTCAAATGCAGGAGCAGGATGTGATGCCAAAGTAGGTTTTCCACCTAAGGAATTATTAGCAGAAAAAGCAGTCGATGTTTTATTTGTCTGTGTGGCTAATTACAATCAAGTGGATGGTTACCCAAATGATCTGATTGAATTTATTAAACCCAAACATATTATCTTAAATCATTGGGAAAACTTTTTTAGACCAATAGAAAAACTCAGAAACAAACCTGCTACAGTCCCAGGAACAAAGGTCAAAAAATTTATTTCCATTCTTGAAAATGATCTTACCTTTTCACCAAAATTTACGATGCCTTTGCCATTAACAGAAATGGTTTTTTATTATTGAACTACTCCACAGCAAACTGACGGAGAATCAAAAAAAACAGTTTCATAGAAATCAAAATAGAATTTCACCACATAGGTGCTGTGTAAAAAAACAAGAAATTCATTGAAAAAATGTTAATATTGCAACTGAAGGAGGTTACTTTATTTTATAGAGTAATCATCCACAGTAGGCACATAGAAAACATAGGTGAAATTCTATGTTTTCTATGTGCCTATGTGGTGAGAAAAAATTGGTCGTGGAGGGATTATCATTGCGATACAAGCATCGGGGAATTCTTTAGATTAAACAACTTCATTGATGCCTTCAGTCCAATTCCTAAGGCACCTATTTTTTTATCGAAATCGGAAAATCAGGAACATTCGGTGGATAATTCGTCGTAGGAGTTTGCTCACCATTAGTCAATTGCTTTACCCGATTAGTAATATACAAGTCTAAAGACTTACAAGTTATTTTTCCATCCTCATCAGGAATTTGTGCTTTTCCATCTAGTCCTTCTACCAATGCTTTAGTGAATGCACCATGTCCCCATCGACTATCTTCTAGGGAAGATTGTCTTCCGGTGGAAGAAGAAAAAACCACCGCTCCATTTTCTGCTTCTATCAATTCATTAACAATACGAGAAATATCAGGATTCCCTCTTCGACTACTACTTGCCAGCATCAAACTTCCTGAATGACACGCATCCATAAATACGACAATTTTGCCTGTGACTACCGAGACAGTCTCCTGAATATCTGCTTCCATCAAGCAAGTTCGTCGTTTGGAATTTTCATTAGCATCTACAGGGAGATAATAAAAAGTACCTCGGGAATCTTCTACCCCATGTCCTGCAAAAAACAACATGGCAACATCTCGCTGCGTCGTTTCTTTGACTAACCAATCTAATCCATCCAAAATATTATCTTTAGTCGCATCTTTATCCGTATATAATTTAGCGACGACTTGATTATACAATACGCCTTCTTGTTTTTCTAAAACTTTGACAAATGCTTTCGCATCATCATCTGGAAAATCCAAGTCATATTTATCATCATCATAATCTCCTACACCAACGGCAAGGATATATAGATTGGGCTTCATAGATAATTCTAATTGCCCTTGCCAGACTAAATCAACATGAGAAGTAGGGCTTGACCCAAAACGATTCTCTGCAATAACAGATACCGTACAGTTGCGAGAGGGAACTCGGATATTAATCTTATGGCGTTTCCCAGAAGCTTTTAATCCTCTCTCATTTTCTATAGGGCGACCATCTATAAGTATTTTGACTGCCGTTACTTTTTCTTTATTTGGAGATTTGATACTGTATTCCAATTCTATATTGTTGGTGTTTATATCTGTACCTGTAGTTGGGCTAAGAATACGAACGGTGGGTGGTAACTTTTCTACTATATCTCTTTTTTTGGAAGTAGAACGGTTGGCTGCCTTGTTCGCCAATTGTAATGCTTTGGTTTCATCTACCGTTTGTAGGATACGATCTATGACATCAGGACGATAATAGGTGCTTCGGAATTTACTAATCGGATAATATAGGGCTTCCGTATCTTCTCCTTGATTGACATGCCATCCTATAAATTCCTCAGCCCCTGCCGAGGCATCATAATAGCCGGAAGGGGTCCATAAGACCCAGCGTTTAAGTTCAGGATGAATAAATAAGGTCAATAATAATTCTCCATCACTCATACGATACCAACGTACTGTTCCGTCTCCTTGACAAGAGGCGACTACCTTATTATTCGCAGCGATATTTACTGCCCATGCAGTACCTTGAGTGGGAGTGCGCCATATTTTCTTTCCATCTGAATCTAATGCATAAACACCCCATTCTGTTCCAAATACTATAGTTTGCTCATGTTGAGCAATATCAACACTTCGACATGTTTCGTATTTTTTTAGAAAGGAAAGGGTTTCTCCATTGAGTTTTGGAACATAGGTACTTTTCCAATTGGAAATATTTACTTCCCCTAATTTTTCATGATAACTAGGATAAGTGGCAGCTTGTTCTATTATCTGTCGAGTATTAATATCAAAAGTAACAGGGTTTTCATTATGTGGAGTAAGTCCTATTTGGCTTCCATCTCTATTGATTTTAAAATGAGAACGATCTGATTTTGCATGACCATTTAAAGGTGCAGATTGATAGATTAATTTTTTTCCAGTATTCTTTTCTATAATTCCCCAATCTGGTTGAGCTCCTGCAAAAATTATATTTCCATTCTTTAAGATTTTAATATCCAAAACGGTATCGTCTGCTACGGGGTAATCTTGATAATTTCCTTTTCCTTGCTTATCCCATATCCGAAGTAAATGCCACCGGCTTCCATCAGTTTGTTTTTTACTATAAAATCCTACTGCTATTAGTTGTTGTCCATCTTTGGAAAATGTTATATTACTAAGCCTTTGATTCTTAGTATTAGCACTAGTGATATTAGGCTCATACAATACTTTTAAAGTTGTAGCATCTAAAACTTGCAAGGTAGGGCTATCATCATAACCAATTGCTAATAGTTTTCCATTAGGAGAGAAAGTTACAGAAAAAGGTTTTTTCCCTCCAATTGTTTTTTCTTTTTTTTGTAATTTGAAATTACTGTCATATAATCGAATAAAACCGTCTCGACAAACAGTTGCTAAATCTCCATTTGGAGCAAAGGTTACATTTTCACTTCTTTCTCCATAGTTCGTATCTTTTTCTTTCAATGTCCAACTACTGGAATTATAAACTCTTATTCCTTGCGTTCCTCCTAATGCTGCTACCAAATACTGTCCATCTTTTGAAAATTCCAAATCAAAAATCACATTACCTAAACCGCCTATACGATGCATTAAAATTCCTGATTGGGTATTAAATATATAAATATCATTATTTTGATTTTTTGACCATCCGCCTATTACTACATATTTCCCATTAGGAGATATAGCAGCAGCATAAAGTCTCCCCTCATTACCCTTCCCTATAGGGGGGCGATAAGTTTGTAATAACTTTCCAGTACGAGTACTCCACAGTTTGGCAGTCTTATCCTGACTGCAACTCAAGACATATTTACCAGCATCATCTATATCAAAACGATATATAATCGCAGTATGCATTTCCATATCTAGCGTAAGAATAGGTTGGTCATTTTGCGCTAGAGTCAAGAATGGAAGAAGGACTATGAATAAAAGGAATCGGTATTTCATTTGGTTATTTTTTTTGAGTAGTGATATTTAATTTACTTTCTGCGAAGACTGGTTTTTTCTTGAGACCACGGGTTTTGGATAAGGCGGTGGGGAGTCCTTCTTGGATGATGGTATAGCCATCTTGTTCTATGGTTTGTAAGCTAGGGAAATCTTTCTCCTGTGCAAAGATGTATAATTCCTCTACGCCAAAAGGTGCTGCCACTTCAAAGCCATCACTCAACTCTACCCATTTATTAGTTTCGGGAGTATTGACAAGGCGATCATTATCCAATAGTATCAACATACCATCAGCTAGGCGGTAAATGGTTCGCAGCTTACAAGGTCTGTTGACTTTAAAGAATAAACGAACTTCTTCCGACTCGTTAAAGATTAAATCCTTACTGCCTTTATTGGTCTTGATTTGGACTTGTAGTTTTTCTTTGGGTGGTGGTGTTTCCGTTGTTGTTTTATTTTTAGGTTGGTTGGTCGTAGGTGTTTGCGGATTGGTTGGTGTCGATGTACCGGTGCTCGTCGCTGTTGTATCTATTGGTATTTGTGCAGGAGTATTATTGGTCGGCGGATTGCTTTCCCACCAATCTCTGATCGAGTAACCAGATATTTCTGCGATACCAGCAAGCACACCAATCGTTGCAGCGAAAATGGTTAAAATGGTTTTCCATGAGGTTTTCTGACTCGGTTCGTTGACCAAGGGAGTTGCTGGAGGATTTTCTACTTCTTCCAATAATGTCAACAAATTATTATTGATTCTATTGTTTTCTAATCCTTGATTTTCAGAAGAAATGATTCCTTTGATTTGCTCTTCTTTGAGTTTTTTCCAGCGAGCTTCTAACAAGGTGATTTTATTCCGAAGCGTCGAATCTGACATCGTGATAGCTGCTGCATTGAGTTGGTCAAAAACTTGTTGGGTTTTGTTTTGAGCAATAAGCTGTCGTAAGTGCGGAACGTTTATCTGTTTCTTCAATTTATTTTTTTGATAAATATAATTGAAAAATAATATTTAAACTAAAAAATTGGGTTTAAGATAAGAACATGTTTAATTTTTTTATTCCCTTTCTAGCATTTACCTTTTAAAAAAAATATACATATCCTTATATAGAAAATGAGTTGAAAAGTAAACATCGAATTATAGTTGTCGTATCACATCATTCATATATTTACTCGTCAAAAAATGAAGAATTGAAAAACTCACAAAAATTATCAAATTATTTAAAAAATCACATTTTATGAATTTAACAAAAACTATTCTTATCCTAATCCTTTTGATTTCTCCATTGCTAAGTTATTCTCAAATAGGTCAAACGCTACCTGAGATCATGGAAGAAAAATTTCCTGCCGATGTTGGAAATGGTTACGGTTACGAATTCCACCTCAGAGAAATGAATGGACAACGTCAATTGGTTGAAATCTTAAATTTCAATAATAACAAAAGATGGTATTGTATTACAGATGGAACAAAAGACAATTCTACTTTTTACGGAGAGATGAATAGAAGATATGGCTACTATGCTGATGGCGATGATTTTAGTTTTCTTAGAGGCAGTCCAGATGATAGTGATGTTTTAGAACTTTTAAAATATGATGCAGGGCAAGATACTTTGGTCGTTACCAACTCTTTTGATTTTGATTTATTTCCTGTTGGTTTTGTTACCATTATTAATCCTAACTCTTTCGGTTTGTTTGACCAAATAAATGCGACCTCTTTTTCTTTAAGATTATTTGAGCCAACGGGAAATACTTTTACGACAACACAAACGATTACCGTTCCAGCAAAAAAAGAAAATTACCATCCTTTTATTTCTGACGAAAAATATATCTATATCAATAATGATTCAAACGATGATTTGTTTTTATCCATGTTTGATGTGAGTACCGAACAAGCAACGCAATTGATTACGATTGCTGAAAATGTAACACTTAACAATGTATCTATAGTTTTAACACAGCGTAACGAAGACTATGAAGTAGTTTTAGTTTCTGCTAACGGAATGTACTTCCCTGTCGTTTTTAATAAGCAAACTGAGACGGCGGCGGTCCTTGATCCTATTCCTCCTTACTCAAGTTTTAGCACTCCTGAACTTGGAATTTATTTAGAAGATAATAAACTATTTGTTTACCATGATGATGGTGATATCGAATATTACAAATTAGATATTTTAGTAAAAACAGTCATCCCTTTTCCAACGAGAGGTGCTATTAATTATGATGGAAAACCAGCTGAATATTTAATCAAAGGCGATAGTATTTTTGTCAGTAAGAATGCACCTAGTTTGGGATGGTATGAATATTTTTATTACGATGAAGCTAACAATCAGTTTGAAATTTTGATTGATGACTTTTACGAAAGTAACGGATATGCAAGCAGAGGTGGAGGTATGTGGTTACAAGGTGATGAAATGATCTTAGGTTTTAGAACTGGATTTGATAGTTGTGGTCTTATGTTTTTGGAAGAGGACCTAATCAATTATCAATATTATAATTTTCCTAATGATGATTTTTGTGTCTTTGATTTGACGGCAAATGATGATAGAATATTCTTAGGTAATTCTGGAGAAATAAGAGTGCTGGAAAAAGATAATGATAGTGATGGATTTTCATTCTGGAATGATTGTGATGATACCAACAATGCGATTAATCCTGGTGCTACAGAAATTCCTGGAAATGGAATTGATGAAGATTGCGATGGATTAGATTTGATGACAGCTACTGATAATTTGGATAAAATAAAATTTACTGCTTTTCCTAATCCAACTAATGATTTGATTTATCTTGATTTGGGAAATTTAACTCAAAAATTTTCAATCGAGGTATTTGATATTTTTGGAAAAAATGTAATGAATACAAGGCATAACAATATACAAACAATTGAACTTGATTTCTCTGATTTTCCAAGTGGAGTTTATTTCGTAAAAATAAAATCAGAAAGAAGTGTAGGAGAAGTTAAGATTGTTAAAGAATAAGATTTTTATTATAAAATCTAAATCTCGAATCTCACTTCATCTTTAAGGAACCATGAAAAATCGTCGCTAGCGACAGATTATAACGTAGATTTGGCTTTAGCCGGATGGATAATATTTTATCCGTCTTTGCTGTATTCGACTAAAGTCAAATCTACGTAACTTATAATTTCTCGGAAATAGAAATTACTTTAAATCAACTTCCACCCATCCCGATAATCTCTTGTCACAAACTGATTTGCCTCATCAAAATTCGCCACTTTCATATTTTCTCCATCCCACAATAATTTTTTCCTACCTGGAAAATCCTTTCCGCCATCTAATCTAGCTTTCGCCAAGGTGTAACTCCTAATCGCCAAATTTCCCATCAAAACCGTTTCTGTCAATGGGCCAGAATAATCAAACGAAGAAGTTAATGCCAAATGTTCTTTACTATTAAAACCAGCCTTGCATGCCTCTGTCCAAGATTTTTGATGACCCATTTCTGGATAATCTAAATATTTATTTCCGCCATCAAATCCTTCTGGCATCCTCAACACTTCTTCTCCTTTTCGATACAATCTTGGTTTTGATCCATATACATCTGCCGTCATCACCCCTTTATCACCAATCATAATAATTCCATTGTGACTTCCCTCCCCTCCTATATCATCACTCGCAGGAATCAAGTCGGGATGGAATGGTCGAAGTCCACCATCAGACCAAATCATTTTTACAGGCGAATCATTCACCTTTGATTTTGGAAAATTAACTTGAACTCTCGATGAAGGTGGACAACCTTCCGGGACATGCTCAGGGTTCCAATCTCGTTTATAAATTGCGCCCACACTTCCTTCCACTTCGGTTGGATAACCTAATTCCAACACCCGAAATGGCGTATCAATAATATGACAACCCATATCTCCCAAAGCACCTGTTCCAAAATTCCACCACCCTCTCCATTTGAAATGATAATACAAAGGATGATAATCTACATACTTCGCTGGGCCGATATATAAATCCCAATCATTTTTACTCAAGTGTTCGGGGAGCTGATTTTTATCCGTCGGAACTGGAATTCCTTGTGGCCAAACCGGCCGATTGGTCCATACTTCAACCGTATGAACTTTTCCAATCAAACCTTGATCAAACCAATTTTTCATTTGGACTTGCCCTGGGTGTGAAGCACCTTGATTACCCATTTGAGTCACTAACTTATATTTTCGAGCAGCTTCCGTCAGTTGTCTCGCTTCATAAATATTATGAGTCAATGGCTTTTGCACATAGACATGTTTTCCCAAAGACATCGCTGCCATCGCCGCAACACCATGAACATGATCTGGTGTGGAAACAGTTACTGCATCAATATCTTTATCCATTTTTTCCAACATAACTCGAAAGTCCTTGAACAATTTAGCATCTGGAAAAGCCATTATTGCTTGAGTCGCTGCCTTGGAATCTACATCACAAAGTGCGACAACATTATTCGCACCGCTGTCTGACGCATTTTTAATATCACCAAAACCTTTTCCACCTGCACCAATTGCAGCAAGATTTAATCGATCACTTGGAGCAGTAAAACCTTTTCCCAAAACATGCCGAGGAACTATAAAAAAGGAACTCGTTGCCAAAGCACCAGATTTAATAAATTTTCTACGAGAAGTTAATTTCTTATTTTTTTTCATATTTGTTATTTGTCTAAATTATATAGTTTCTATTTTTTTCGTTTCTTGAAAAGATAACTCTTGCTAATTTAGCAGGAGTTTAGTGAAAAAAAAAGTTTTATGAAAATAACAATTATCGGAGCTGGAATTGGAGGACTTACCACAGCCATCGCTTTAGAGCAGAAAGGGTTTGAAGTAGAAATTTTCGAATCATTTCCTGAGATGAAAAGAATGGGTGCAGGGATCGTTTTAGCAAATAATGCGATGCGTATTTTTCAACGATTAGGCTTATCAGAAGTTATTTATAAAAATTCAAATCGAATTTCTTCTTTGAAATTAGTGGACGAAAAATTAGCTGTTTTAACTAAAATTAATCTGATTGCTTTTGAGAAAAAACTAGGCGTTCATTATGCTGCCATTCATCGTGGAACACTCCAAGAAATTCTATTAAAAAATTTGAAATCCACTCAATTGCATCTTGGAAAAAGATTAAAATACATCGAGAATTATAAAAAAACAATACATTTACATTTTGAAGATGAAACAACTCATGAGGCAAATATTTTAATCGGTGCAGATGGAATTCACTCGGTGGTACGTAATCGTTTTTTTCCAAAAACAACCATTAGAAATGCGCATCAAGTATGTTGGAGAGGAATTACAAAAATGAATTTACCCGAAAAATTTCAACATGAAATAAATGAAAGTTGGGGAAAGGGAACTCGATTTGGAATTGTTCCTTTAGCTGATGGAGAAGTTTATTGGTTTGCTCTAACTAATTATAAAAATGATTTTCGAACAGAATTTCAAGCACCTGATTTGGAAAAAATGTTTTCCAATTATGATCCATTAATTTCAAAAATTATTCGCTCCACTCCTATCGACAAAATAATTGTCAATGAGATTAATGATTTAAAACCAATCAAAAAATGGCATACGAATAATATTTGTTTAATCGGAGATGCTGCTCATGCGACCACTCCAAATATGGGGCAAGGTGCCTGTCAATCTATCGAAGATGCACTTGCTTTGAGTCTTTGTCTGGAAAAAGAGAAGGATGTTGAAAAAGCATTTTCTAATTTTCAAAAACTAAGAATTAAGAAAGCAAATGGAGTCATTAATCAAAGTTGGCAGGTTGGAAAAATAGCTCAATTAGAGAATTATTTTGGAAGAAAAATTCGAAATTCGGTAATGCGGATGACTCCAAATTTTTTGGGAAAAAATCAGAGCGCTAAAATATTTGAACTTAATTTTTGATTTAATTTAAAAAATATAAAAGCCATACTAAATAAATAGTATGGCTTTTATTTCTAAACTTTTAAAGTTTGTATCTTATTGTTTATCAAACAGTTATAGACTTTACCCAAACTAATCAATAATTATTTTCTCTAGAAAATGTTCTTGATCACTAATAATCTCTAAAAAGTAAAGCCCTCTGAAATTATCCAAATGAATCACCTCATTTGCTGTATTTATTTCTTTTTGAAACAACACACTTCCCATAGAATCGATCAGTCTCACCTGCGCTGAAATTGAAGTATTTCTTTTGATATTAATTACATCATTTACTGGGTTTGGAAATACCTCCACCATCAAATTTTTATTTAAATCAATTACATCAGTTGAGATATTATCACAAGTAATGGTAAAAGTAGTTGGGGCTGAAATTTCAATAGTCTCTGTAATTAAATCTCCATCACAAGTGTAGGAAACTTCATAAGTACCTTTAAAAACTCGACTCTCTCCTACTCCATTTACATCAGTTGTTACTACTTCATCGGTCCACCATTGATTAAAAACTAAATCAACAAAAGCATCCCCAGCCAAGGTCTGTGACCAATCTAAATCGAACAAGTTACTTCCTTCATTCATATATGTTGCGCCATCCCAAAAACTCCAAAACATAAATCCATCCATACTCTCATGACTAAAAGTTGCCGTCAAAAAATCAGTTAAATAGTTCGCTGAAAGTTCTGGATCAATAAAAGTGGGCAAGTCAAATTCTGTCACTTTCGCTTTTAATCCAAACGAATTATAATAGTCATCATAGATTCCTAAGACACTAGAAATTCCGTTTGGGAAACCTCCAATATGACCTTGAAAACCCATTCCTTCTAATCCAACATTTGCATCGACTACTTCTTGTGTAAATTGTTTTAAGCGATCGTAAATAATATTTCCAGGTTCATTATTTAAAGTCAAAGTAACATAGTCATTCAACCATAATCCCATATCTGGATCAATATCTTTTGCAATTTGAAAAATTTCTGCATAGAGTTCTCGACCAGTTGCATAATTAGAATTAGCTTGAAAAGCATTTTCTAAATCTCGATTCAAAGCAATTTCATTGAGTACATCCCACTCTTCAATTTCACCTAAAATTCCTGGATAATTTAAAACTTCTTCAATATGATTATCAATTCTATTTTTTACAAAAGGAACATCATTAATATTGTTAATAATATCATCAGGTAAAAAATCTGTTCCTGGCCAAACTAAATTATGACCTCGAATTTTTATCTCATTATCTCGCAACCATTGCACGGCGTTTACCAATTCCGTTTTATCCACAAACCACTCTTCTTCCCATGCATCCCACTTCATATCATTTTCAAAAACCACCCAATTAAAACCATGACCTTCTCCATCAAGGTTGGTTAATTTATTTTCATAAATTACATTCTGAGCATTATTACCTCCAATTCGATTTGCCGTAATTGCAGTTCCAAAAGCAAATTCATGGCGAACCATTTCTACATTTACTGCTGCATTTTCTACTGGGTCTCCATTCGATTTTTTTACCTCAATAGTTAAATCTGCTTTTCGTAATTGATCGATTCGAGTTGCTGCTTCTGCTCGCCACGGCGCATCAACTTGCCAGCCTTCATAAAATTGATTATTGATCTGACTAGGTAGTGCATCGAGATTTTCATCAGTTTTATAATTGATTGCGGTAAAGCCTCCAATCTCAATTGTTTGAGTTTGGAAAGCCAAGTGAAAACCAAAAATTAAATTATTCAAACCATAACTTTGCGTCGCTTCAAAAGGAACGTAATATTGTTGCCAATCTTCTGAAATCGGTAAAGTCAAAATCACTTCTTTATTAAAATTAGAAGAATTTTCTGCAAAGAAATTTACTTTTCCTAGTCCTCCGATTGAACGAATATTAAAAACAATTAAAACAATATCTCCATTTTGAATAGCGCTTTTATTTCCAATATTCCATCCTGAATTCCAAGGATTAGCTCCTGCATTTACAGTAGCTACTACTTTTTGAGAAAAGTCTTGATCGGTAATATTTTCAATCGTTGAAGAAGCTCCATAAATAGTGGCTGTATTATTTATTTCATTTTCATTATCGTAAAACATCCAATCACCAGCTGAAAGATTAAAGTCAGTTTGAAGGGAGTTTTGCAAATTTGTATGATAAGTATCTTGCGCATTTATTGAAATCGCAAAACAAAAAAGTAAGAGAGTTAAATGTAATTCTTTCATAAAATAAGGTCATTTAAAAAACTTGTAAGTATTTGAAAGTCAACTATTTGTAATAGTTTATTTAGTTTTTTTTGAAGTAAATATAAATTACCATTTTATATTTATTAGAGCTGTTAGCGCTTGAAACGCTAACAGCTCTTTGGTGATAATCTTTTAATTTTTCATCAACCGTAATGTTCCTGCGCTATTTCCTTCAACTAGAATTTGAACAACATACATTCCCGTTGGAAACTCTTGTAAATTTAATTCTTGATAATTCAACCCTTGCGTTCTTTTACCTAAATCAATTTCCATCATTCTTTTACCAATTAAGTTGTAAATATTCATTTGAACATCTGCTCCTTTTACTAAATCATATTCTACTTGAACCACATTGGAAGTAGGATTAGGGAAAGCTCTAAGTGTTTGTATTTTTTCTAAATCTTGAACACCAACTATTGGCGAACCAAAAGAAATCCAATCTATATTTATATCTCCTGCAAATGCTCCTACTCCAGGATTTACAAACATTTGAAGAGCAACAACTCGCGCTCCGTCCACAGGACAACCGCTTACATTACAAGGTGATCCTCCGAATGCTCCATCTAAATATTTTCCATTAAAATCATATTCGTACACTTCATATTCGGTGGTCAATAAATCACTAGTTGCATTTAGGTTGGTTACATATCCTGCGAAATCCTGAAGGTCAATTCTTAACTCTGTATCCATCACAGTTGATTTTGCTCGAATAAATAATTTGTCCTGACTTCCTATTGCATTTACTGCCACAGAATCAGTTCCTACGTGTGGATCATAAATTACTGGTGAGAATATTCCTCCTGTTCCATCACCTGTAATCACAATATCTTCTGTATCTGAAGTGACGGTCAAACCACTAACTCCTTCCATATAATTAACCGTAGTTTCATCTACTTCATCCTGATAATCTACAATTCCAGGAGGAGGTAAATTTAAAATTGGCGCACCAAATGAAATCCAATCGATATCAATCGTTCCGTTATAAGCACCGACTCCAGGATTAATAAAAAATTGTAATTGTTGCACACGTAATCCATCCACTATACACCCACTTGTCACACATGGTCCACCAAATGCTCCATCCAAATATGCACCTGTATAGTCAATTTCATAAACTACATAATCAGTACTCAGCATAACACTTTGTGCCATTAGGTTTGTCATATATCCTTGACTATCTTGAAGATCTACTCGCAGTTCAGTCATATCGACACTTGCTTTAGCTCTGATAAATAACTTATCTCCACTACCTTCTGCATTCGCTAAAATTTGTTCGCCCAAATCATTATGTGGATCATAGTTTATAGAATTCCACATACCACCTGTTCCATCTCCAGTCATTGTCCACTCATCGTTTACCGTTGTAGAAACAATTCCAGTAGGATCAGTAATAAAAAGTGAAGTATTATCATCCATCTGATCTTGGTAGTTGACCAACCCAACTGGGCCTAACATATCATCATCATCCAATGCCTGACCAATAGAAACGAAATCAATTTCAACAACTCCATCATAGGCTCCAGCAACTGGATCTGGATAAAAAAGTAACGTAGAAATAACAGTTTCATCAACTGGACAAGGGCCAGTCATACAAGCAGTTCCACCAAAACCACCATCAATATAATTGCCACTAAAATTGTATTCATAAATCGTCCACTCATCACTAATAATTTTTGTCAATGATGCTTGTGAAGTAACATACCCTGAAGAATCCACTAAATCCAACCTCAAAGGAACAGTACCAACATTAGTTCTAGCTTTTACAAAAACTTTATCTTGTCCTGGAATCATATTTACCAAAATTCCTTCATTTGCCATTTTATCATGAAGAGAATAAGCCATTGCGCTATATGCTCCTCCTGCACCGTCGCCTGTGATAATCCAATCAGTTCCAACTTCCGTCGAAACAAAACCTGGTGCATCAACAGTAAATTCAACTATCTCATTATTAAAATGATCTTCGTAAACTAAGTCCGCTTGCGCTCCTGGAGGTTCTAGAGAAGTTCCAAAAGAAATATAGTCGATCGTTATATCTCCAATAAATGCTCCTACTCCTGGTTCGATAAACATCGTCAAGTTTCCAATTCGAGTTGGGTCAACTGGACAAGGTGCCGTTGCCATGGTGCAAGGTGTTCCACCAAAACCTAAATCTTGATAAGTTCCAGCAAAGTCAAACTCATACACCGCATATTCCGTATCAATAATTTTTGTTATCGAACCTTGAGTGGTGATAAAACCATCAATGTCTTGCATATCAATTCTCAAGGCCGTACCAGGAACAGTAGATTTTACTTTGATATAAAATTTATTATTTCCACTTATGTCCAAGTCCAAGGTATCTTGAGTATTTGGATTTCTAAAAAGATAAGAAATAGGATCCCACATTGGAGTCGTTCCATCACCTGTAATAACTAGTTCAGAATTCGCGGTATTTACATTTACGTCATATCCAATTCCAATTCCTAAAAATGATCCGATAGAACTATCTTGTTCAAAATGATCTTGGAAAATATCAGACATAATTACGGTGGAAGGTTCTTCCCCAAATGCGATATAGTCAATCACAACTGTTCCATTAAATCCTCCAACTCCTGGATTTGTAAAAAATTGTAACTGTGATATTTGAGTAGGATCAACTGGACAAGGTGCGTTCATGGCATCACAAGATGTTCCACCATAACCACCATCTTGATAGCCTCCTGTAAAATCGAACTCCAATACCATATATTCAGTCGTCAGAGTTTTAGTAACTGCATCAATTGAACTGACATAACCTGAAGCATCTTCTACATCCATTCTCAATTGAGTTCCAACATTACTTGCTTTAGCTCGAACATAAATTTTGTTATTCCCAGAAGCATCAATTGTTGATGCTGTACCAGCAACTGCATCATGTAACTGATAAGTAAAAACATCCCACATGCCTGTAGCTGAAGCAGTTATAGTCAATTCGCCATCTGCCTCACCAAACGAATAAGTTCCAGCACCTCCTAAAAAAGAAGTATCGTCATTATCCATTTCATCTAAATAAACTTGTGAAAAACCGATCTGCCCGATGAGCAAAAATGTAAGAAAGAATAGTAATTGTTTTTTCATAATTAATTGAATTTTGAAAAGTTAGGCAACGGTTTGTTTGGTTTCTTCGCGTTGCAAATTGGTTATTTTGTTTCTAAAAAAATTAAAGGTTAATCTAATATAAAACCAAATTAGAGCTTTTTTTGAGAGAAAAAATCCACCCCCTTACCCCTGCCAGCGGGGGAAAACGAACTGCCAATTTTTAGCAGAACCTTTCAATTTTTCCACGATATTCTCTCCCGCTGGCAGGGGTAAGGGGGTGGGTTTTTAAGATTATTTTTTCATCAAAGAATTTCTACAAACTCGATATTATCTATATTCACCTCTAATTGTTCTCCCGAACCTTCTTCGTCAATCAAGTGAATTTTTATCGTTTTTATTTTCGCTGGATCAACAATGAATCCATCTAGGTCTTCAAAGCGGCTCAATGGAATAGAAATTCTTTCCCACTCATCATCTCCAATTGGAATCGTTTCTGCAAAATCGTTTACTGAACCATCTCTTTCCAAGAGAATCAAAATAACATGAGTTTTATCTTTTCCATTATTATGTATATCCATTTCTAACAAGGTATTCCCGGCTGAATTAGTGATCCCAAAATTGTCAAAAACTGAAATATCATTACTATTGTTTTCTAATCCTCCCACCCAGCTTATACTTAAATCGTCTTTTCCGCTTAGCTTTAAAAAATTACCATCAATTGGAGTTGGGTTAGAATTTTGTACAGCATCACCTGATGTGGCTTGGTCAATAAATCCAGTTCGGATCCAGTTTTCCGTTTCTGCTCGCATTCCATTTCCATCAAAATCATTGACCAAAATTTTATTGACTGAGAAAAAATTCTTTGGAGAAATCGCTCTTCCTCCATTAGCCCAAACTACAATCCGACCTTTCTCAATTCCACTTGGAACAATTACCTCCATTGAATCAGGCGCTAAAAAAATAATGTCAGCCGCAATGCTATCATGAAAATATACTTCCATCGGTTCGAAGAAATTTTTTCCTAAAATAGTGACAACCTCCCCTGCCGAAGCAAATTCAGGTTGCACATCAAAAACTTCTGGTGCTTCTAACGTCATTCTAAAATTGGTAGAAACGGAACCTCCGTCAGTTGTCAAAATCACTTCATGTTCTCCCAAAGGAATATTAGTTGGAATCCGAAAGAGCAATGCATTTTCAGAATTATAAGCGGTATTAAAATTCACCTCTTGTCCACTAAAAGTGAGTGTCTTCAAATTTTCTAAATTCATTCCTTGAAAAGTTACCAAGGTTTCAGCAGGACCAAAGACAGGCGAGACCTCTTCCAAAATTGGAGCAGGTGCTTCTTTGCAGGAAAAGAAAATTTGACTAAGAAAAAATAAAATTAAAATATGATTAAGTTTCATTGTTCGTTTTTTAAAGTAGGTGTGAGGGAATATCGAATGACGAAGTTTAGCGAAACTTCAAATAGAAAATACAAATAGTATCGTCAAACTTCGATATTGGATATTCATTAATATCCTGGGTTCTGTTCTAAATTTGGGTTCACTTCAATCTCAGATGCAGGAATCGGAAATAACAATTTATTAATATCTGGATTTTTTCCATGCAAAGTAAGTATCTCAACCGTCCTTCCTGATCGCAATAAATCAAACCAACGATGTCCTTCAAAAGCAAATTCCACCCGTCGCTCCTGCAACAAAATTTCTTTATCAATTTCATTCAACTCATCTAAACCTGCTCGCATCCGAACTTTATTAAATGCATTTAGTGCCAATGCATTACTCGAAATTCCCCCTTCGATTTCCATGATAGATTCTGCATAGGTTAATAAAATATCGGAATATCTAATCACATGAAAATTTTGAGGTGTACTCATAAAGCAAATATTTGGACCACTTCCGACGACATATTTTTTGATATTGGAAATACTGGCAGATGCTCCTGTTGAAGGATAAGTGTAACCTCCATCTTCAGCATTAATTGTTGGATAATGAACATTGCCAGTCATGACAGTTGGATTTTTTCTCAAATCATCTGGTTCAAATGCATCAACAATAGTAGTGTTCGGATTATTGACAATAGGTGCAGTTGGAATTTGCGATCCCCAACCATCTCGGTCTTTGGTAATACCTTCTCCCCAAGGAGCGAAGAATGCTTGCAACGCATTTCCTGTTCCAAATGGGCCACAACCTGTAAATTGAATTTGGAAAACGGATTCAATGTTATTATCACTTTTATCCAATTCAAAGTTATCTGCATAATCTTCTTCTAATTCATAAATACCTAAATTCATTACCTCCAAAGCAGCATCTCTCGACTTCGTATAATCTCGAGTCGTTAAATAAACTTTTGCTAAAAATCCTAAAGCAGCTCCTTTAGTCGCTCGACCAGCTTTACTTCCAGACCATTGCAAAGGCAAATGTTCTGCGGCAAATTCAAAATCAGATTTGATTAAATCATATACTTCATTCACATCTGTTCTAGGATATAATAGATCATCTCCAAAAACTGGTGGCTTGGTAATCAATGGCACTTCACCATAAACTCTCACTAAATCAAAGTAAGCCAATGCTCTTAAAAATCTCGCCTCTGCAATCAACGGATCTTTTTTCGCTTGCTCCAAATCCATTTCTTCTACTTTGGGAATAACTGTGTTCGCCAACGTAACTTGCCGATAATGAAAAGCCCAATAGTTTGCTACGGGAATATTATCTGCTGTTACCGCAAAATTGTCAATCGGAGTAAAATCAGGATCAGTTCCTCCTGCTTGTGAATTGTCGGAAGGAATTTCTGTAATCATCCAACCTTTTCCAATCCATTCTACATCTTGCATCGTGGCGTATACACCAATGAGTGCTAAATCAACTTGCGCCTCATCTTGATAAAAATTTTCTGTCGTCAATTGATCTAAAGGCTGACGATCCAAAAAATCAGAACAACCGACCAGCATCAATAAGCTTGCAAAAATTAAAGTTTGGTAAATATTTTTTTTCATGTTCCTTTTTTTAAAAATTAGCATTTATTCCAAAAGTATATGATCTTGAGATTGGGTAACGTCCATTCTCAACACCATTAATTAATGGATTTTGATTATACGAACCAACCTCAGGATCATAACCTGAGTAATTGGTAAATGTGTATAAATTTTGCGTACTCGCATATAACCTTAAGTTAGAAAATCCAGCTCGACCTAACCAAGTCTTTGGAAAATTATACCCAAGTGTGATATTTTTTATTCGGATAAAAGAACCATCTTCAATAAACCTTGAGGACACACGACGGTTGGCATTTGGATCAGAACCTGTTGGCCGAGGAACAGTTGTGCCACCATCCAAATTCGTGAATCGATCTTTGACGACACTTGATTGATTGTTCAATCCAGCTAGACCTTCAATGTCTCGACGCATGAGATTTAAAATTTCATTTCCATAAACACCTTGAATAAAAATGTTTAAGTCAAATCCTTTAAAATTAAATTCGTTAGAAAAATTCAGCGTGAAATCAGGTAGTGGATTTCCAATAAAAGTTTGATCTTCATCATTAATAATTCCATCGTCGTTGAGATCTGCAAATTTTATATCACCTGCTCTAGTTCCGTCTGATTGAAAAGGACTTTCTGTCACTTCTGCTTGATCTTGAAAAATACCTTCCATGACATAACCATAAAATTGACTAATGGATTTTCCTTCTTCCGTTCGAGTTACAGGAATTCGTTGAATGATCCCAACTAAGTTTCCATTGTCTCCCAAGTTGATCACTTCATTTCGATTGATAGAAAAATTAATTCCTGAATTCCATTTTAGTTGACCGGTGGTATTCACCGTATTTAAAGAAACTTCTAACCCTCGGTTTTCGATTTCTCCTATATTGACAAATGGTGCATTCAAACTTCCAGAGGTCAACGGAATCAAAGCAGGCAACAACATTCCATCCGCTTTTTTCACATAATAATCCATGATCAATTCCAATCGATTATTAAATAAACCTAAATCAATTCCCACATTAGTTTGAAAAGAAGACTCCCATCGAACATCTGGATTGGAAATATTATCAGGTACGAAACCCGTTACTAACTGATCTCCAAAAACGACATTTGTATTTCTTAAATTCGCTAAATATGAATATAACCCAATCTCTTGATTTCCCACTTCTCCTACTCCAACTCGTAGTTTGAAATTATCAATCGCTTCAATATTTTTAATAAATTCTTCATTTGACAACCTCCAAGCAAAAGCTGCGGAAGGAAATACACCATATCGATTATTAGGACTAAATCGAGAAGAACCATCAACTCGAAGCGTTCCAGTCAATAAATATTTATCATCAAATCCATAATTAAATCTTCCAAAATAAGACAACAAGGCCCAATGACCTGCTCCACCCCCCGTTTGTTGCTGACCAATATCTCCCAAATTAATTTGTTGTAAATCGTTGGTTGGTAAATTATCTCTTGAAGCATACAACCAATCGTAACCACCCGTTTGTGCTTCAAATCCAGCAAGCACAGTCAAGTTATGTTTGTCTGCAAACTTCTTATTAAAAGTGAGTAAATGTTTGTTGATCCAAAATCTTGAAGAGCTATTATTTTTTCTAATACCAGATTTTCCGAAAAAATTCCCCCGTTCAAAGGAAGGGAAAAAAGTACTGTGATCTGAATAAATTAAATCTGTTCCAAACTCCGTTCGATATTTTAAAAAAGAAAAAAGATCAGCCTCCAAATAAATATTAGACAGTACTCTTGTCTTCCGATTCACATCATTTGTTTCCAAGGCTCTCGCCACAGGATTATCAAATGACAAAGTAATCTCTTCTTGTGGTCCAGCAAAACTTCCATCAGAATTCCTAACTGGAGCATTTGGCACCATCAATAATGCAGTATAAACTACCCCACTACTATTATCATTAAAAGTGATGTTTTCTTTCGTTCGAGATAACAAAAAACTATTTCCAATTCTTACTCGATCAGAAATAGAATGATCTAAATTTATTTTTCCAGAAATCCGATTGAAATCTGAACCAACTACAATTCCTTCTTTGGAATGGTAACTTCCTGAAAGTGCATATCGCGTTTTTTCCGTTCCTCCCGATGCTGTCAATTGATAATTTTGCATTTGGGCTTGACGAAAAACAGCGTCTTGCCAATCCGTTCCTTCTCCTAATAATTCTGGATTTTGAAATTCTTCAATTCCTTCCCAACCTACATCATTATAATATTCTGCATATTCTCTCAAATTTAAAACTGGGATTTTTTTCGATAGTTCTTGTACGCCATAATAAGTTTCGAATGCTAAATTAGAAGTTCCTTTTGCTCCTCTCTTAGTCGTAATTAGAACGACTCCATTCGCAGCACGTGCTCCATAAATAGCAGTTGCCGAAGCGTCTTTTAAAATTTCAATTGACTCAATATCACTTGGATTAATCGTATTTAGTGCATTAGAATTTTGACCACCTCCATCTAATTCGCTAAAGTTAGAGGACGATGCTTGATTGTCATTAACTACTGGAATTCCATCAATTACATAAAGTGGTTCCGCTGTCAAAGTCGAACCAATTCCTCTGATTCGAATCGAAACACCACCTCCAGGTGCTCCTGAATTTTGCGTGACATATACTCCTGCCGCACGACCTTGCAATGCTTGATCTAGTCCTGTGGAAGGTAATGCTTTTAACTCTTTTTCGCTTACTGATGACAACGCTCCTGTCAAATCACTTCTCCTTTGAGTTCCGTAACCAACGACCACAACTTCATCTAACTGACTCGAATTAGTGCTTAAAAGTATCGTTCCTAGATTTGCTTTTTTGATTTTAATTTCTTGAGTCAAATAACCTAAGTAGCTGATAGTCAACAGACTACCTTCTTCTGCTCGAATTGTAAAACTTCCATCGAGTTCTGTAACAGTTCCTTCTCCAGAATTTTCCACAAAAATATTTACTCCAATCAAAGGCTCCCTCGTTTCATTATCTAGAATAAAACCTTTGGCATCCAACATCTTTAAAACTGGTTTGGGTGGAGCAACCGAAGTGGAAGAATTTTTCTTTTTTAAAGAGTTATTTTTCTTATTCTTCTTGATGACAAAAGTTCGATCATTGAGTTTTTGATAACTTAAATCAAAATTCTTCAATAAGTCTTTTAGATCGACCTCAATGGATTTTTTACTAGTTTTCCAATCTTTAATTTTTGCTTTTTCTAATTGTTCGACATCATAAATAATCGAAACATCATATATCTTCGCCAGATTATCAATCGCTTCTTGCAAAGGAATTGTTTGACTTTGATTAGATGTAAATGTATTGTTGGAAGATAAATAAAAAATACTTTTTGCCTGAAGTGAAGCAAAAGAAATATTAATAAGAAAAAGTAAAAGAAAAAACCGAAGCAAAGAAAATTGCTTTCCTTTCTGTGTAGATTTTTTGTTCATATTTATAGTTTTGTCCCAAAAGGGAGATTTCTGTTTTTCGTTCTTATTACCGTAAAATCAAGATTCCATTTAAAGTATTACTCAATCACATAATCCTTTTCTCCTATTTTTTTGATTTTCAAATCATAAATTGCAGACAATGCCTCCAATAATAAATCAGGATTATTTTCAGGAATCGAAGCATTGATTTTACGTTTTAAAATTTCTTGATTGTTTAATTTTATTTGCCATCCAAAATCATTTTCCAATCGAGAAATAATATTTTCAATGGAAGCATTTTTAAAAACCATTTTGTCGTATCGCCATGCAGTAACACTTTCTACATCCACTTGAGTATGGCTAATCGTTTTATCATGAATCTGAAATTGATCGTTTGGCTGCAAATTAATTTTGGTTTTGTTGGGCAATTCGAGATGCACTTTTCCGCTCACTAAAGTCACATTGAAATCATCCGATCTTTGCATGACATTAAATTCGGTTCCCAAAACTTCCACATCTCCTTTTTGAGTATGTACTATGAAAGGTTGATTAGCAGCATGCTTAATTTCAAAAAATGCTTCTCCATTTAACCATACTTCCCGCATTTCAGTTGAGTTCCAATTTTCCGAAAATTTAATTTTAGAGTTAGCATTTAAAACTACCTCGCTCCCATCGGACAATTGAAAAGAATTAGTTTCTCCGAATTCAGTTACAATTTCTGAAAGGTTTGGCGTTTGCCATTGCCAAATTCCCCACGCCATAATTGCTACTAAAAAAACTGCTGCAACCCGAAAGATCCATGTTGGAATAGTTCGATGAGATTTAATTGTTGGAGAAATCTTGTCTTCTTGAAGAGAAATGTTTTTTTGAAAAAGGTCAAATTCTGCTTGGACTTCACCCCTTGATAATTGGAATGATAAATTATTAACTATTTCTTTTGCAGCTATAAAGGTAGTCCGATGCTCTTGATTTTTAGCGAGCCAATTATCCCAATATTCTACATCTTTGGGTTCGGGCGCTAAACAATACTTTTGAAAAGAATCATCCGCAGCTAGCGATTCAACTGAAAAATTAAATTGGTTCATAAGTTGTATTCGTAAAAATTAATGGGAAAACCTTTTTAGAAAGGTCTTCAATTATATAGATGGGAAAGTTTGATTTTTTTACTAGTCATTTTTGATTTTTTTTGAAAAAAGTTTAAAACGTAATGAATACAGGATGTTTATTGCATTTTTTTTTTCTTCATATGCATATAGAAAACATAGACCATTGTCTGAATATATACTCATGGTTTATGTTTTCTATATGCCTATGTGGTAAAAAAATAATAATGCGGTGAGAAAAATCAATTCAAATAAAAAAGAAAAACCATCAACGATTTTCTTAACTTTTTAATCGCTTCATAGATTTGATTATAAACCGTTTGTTTACTTTTCCCAGTATTTGCAGCAATTTCTTCGTAACTCCAACCTTCGTGAAATCTTAATTTCAACATTTCTTTTTGTTGATCGGGAAGTTCTTTCATTGCATTTTCTAAATCTTGTTTTTGCGATTTTTTTTGTTGAAAATTGATGAGAAGAGTTTCATAAGAAGGTGTAGAAATTTTATTAGTTCCTTCAGATAAGTGTTCTGTCGGTAATCTATTTTTTTGAACTTCTTGCAACATCCGATGATAAAATGCTTTTCTCAAATAAGCATTCCAATGTTCTACATGTCCAAGTCGATCTCGTTTTTCCCAAAGTTCTAAAAAGAAACTTTGCAAAACATCTTTAGTCAATTCACGATTGGCACATAAGCGAAAGCCTACCAAAAACAAAGTTTGATAATGCGTTAAAAATAACTCCTCAAAATATTCCGACCGAAGCGGTTTATTTTTTCTCAACTTAAAATGTTATTTTTTTATTGGAAAAAACTAATTTTTCAACTTAACTCCTTTCTCCATTGGCTTTGTCCAAGGGACTAATTTCGAAGGATAATAATTAATTTCTAAAGCCTCCAATCTAGCTTGATGATTACCTAATCTCGTTTTATAATCTTCCCAATTTCTATCTTCTTGCTTCGTCCAACCAATCTCTGCATAACCTAGTAATCTCGGAAAAACAAGATATTCTAACTCATCTAAATCAGTCACCGTCTCTGTCCAAAGTGGACATTCGACGCCTAAAATATTTTCTTTTTTTACTCCATTGATTAAAGTTGCTGGATCCCAAATATAGCCAGAATCAACCTCAATATATCCTGCCCAATTTAATCCTAAAGATGTCGTCGAATCATACTTCATATCCAAATATGCTTTGCTAGCTGGCGACATCACGATCTTTACATTTTGCTCAACAGCCTTTTTTGCATTCTCTTTTTTTGCCCAATGTTGCGCCACAGAATTTGAATTTAAACTTCCTGCTGTGATATCATCCCAACCCATCATTTGCTTACCATGCTTCTTCACAATATCCTGCACCCGGTCAACAAAATAAATATAATCTTTCTTTTTGGTCGAGTGAGATTCATCTCCTCCAATGTGAATATACGGACCAGGTGTCATCGCTACTAATTCTTTAATTACATCATCAACAAACTCATAGGTATTTTCATTTCGAGTACAAAGCGTACTAAAACCAACTTCCATTCCTGTGTATAATTTTTGTGCTTTCCCATCGCAATTTAGTTCGGCGTAGGAAGCCAAAGCAGCATTAGTATGTCCCGGCATATCAATCTCAGGGACGATCGTGATAAATCTATCTGCTGCATATTTTACAATTTCTCTATAATCTTCTTGGGTGAAAAAACCACCTTTGCCACCACCTACTTGAGTACTTCCGCCACGCTTCGTTAAATTCGGCCACTTCTTAATTTCAATTCTCCAGCCTTGGTCATCGGTCAAATGAATATGCAAATAATTCATTTTATACCTCGCCAAGTGATCAATATATTCCTTTACTTTTTCTACGCCAAAAAAATGACGACTTACATCAATCATCGCTCCTCGATATTTATAATTTGGAAAATCAAAAATATTTCCGCTGGCAATCTCCCATGGTCCAGTTTGCAAGTTTTTCTTTTCAATCGTTTCTGGAAGCAATTGTAACAAGGTCTGCACGCCTCTAAAAATTCCAGCTGCAGTATTTCCTTCCAACTGAATAAATTTTTCATCAACAGTTAATTCATAACCTTCCTCCCCTAGTTGTTTTTTATTTTTGGAAATAAATAAATGGATGGCGTTTGTTGTACTTTTTTTATCAGAAAAAGAAATTGGAAAATTAAAACCAGTTGCTGGACTTAATCTTTTAGCTAAATATTGTCCTACATTTTGGAGCGTTTCATTTCCGCTTTCAATGACGATTTGAGTTTCATAGTCTAATTGGAATGAACTTCCAGTCGCCAAAAGTGAATCTGGCTTTGGAATCAAAAATTCTTTAGCAAGGTCTTTAGGAGTTACAGAAATTTTTTCTTCGCAAGAGAATAAAACACAAAGACAAAATAAGAAAAGAAGGTTCTTCATTTTAAAAAAAATTTAATGCGGAAACTTACCGCAGATTTGAAAAGAGTTTTCACTCCAAATTAATCAGCGAATTTATTAATTTACTCTTACTTCTCGAAAAATATTTTATAAATTCATTTTTCAAAAAAAAACAATTCCCCTAAATATTTATAACAATACATTTACAAAACGAATTTTCCACAATTAACAATTTATCATGAAAAAAACGAGACGAAAATTTATCAAAAAATCTGGACAAACTGCCTTGGGTTTCGGACTTTTAGGATTTGTCGCTTGCGAAGATAATTCCACTAAAAAAGTAGTAAAAGAACCAACTAAAGAAAAGGTAAAAGAAATGTTTTTTAAAATTTCTCTAGCACAATGGTCTTTGCATAAATCACTTGGGCGAAATACAGAAATCCCTGCCACTATGGATAATTTGGACTTTGCTGCCAAGGCTAAAAGTTTTGGAATTGATGGTCTAGAGTATGTAAATCAATTCTTTAAAGACAAAGCAAAAGATACTGCCTACCTCAATGAGATGATAAAACGAGCTGATGATAATGGCTGTAAAAACTTGTTGATTATGATCGATGGCGAGGGAAGCCTTGGTGATCTTGATGAGAAAAAAAGAATGAAAGCGGTAGAAAATCATTACAAATGGGTAGACGCTGCAAAGCACTTAGGTTGCCACTCTATCAGAGTTAATGCCGCAGGAGAAGGAACTGCTGAAGAGGTTGGAGCTGCTGCTGTTTTAGGACTTGGAAAATTAGCTGAATATGGAAAATCCGCAGGACTAAATGTCATCGTAGAAAATCATGGAGGTTATTCTTCCGATGGTTCTTGGTTGTCAGGTGTGATGAAACAAATCAATATGGATAACTGCGGAACACTTCCTGATTTTGGAAACTTCTGCCTCGAACGTGGTGAAGGTTGGAAGTGTGTAAAAGAATATGATCGCTACAAAGGCATGGAAGAACTAATGCCATTTGCCAAAGCAGTTAGCGCAAAATCAAATGTATTTGATGACATAGGAAATGAAAAAAATATTGACTTTTTACGTATTATGAAAACCGTAAAAAACCATGGTTACAAAGGCTATGTTGGAATTGAATATGAAGGAGATGAGTTGAGTGAAGATGAAGGAATCATTGCAACTAAAAAACTTTTAGAAAAAGTTGGAGCAATGTTGTAAATTTAATCATGAAGTTGTTTTAAAATGTCTGCTGAAACCGAGCGGAAAGGCTTGTGATTATTGGCGAAGCTCTTTTTGAGTTTCAACCTCTTTGGGTTGGGACGAAAAAAAGCTGAAGTCCAATAACAACAATGCTTTTTGCGTAGGTCAGCTAGACATTTTAAAGCAACTTCAATTGCAAAAAAAAATGAATTATGGATCATAAACCAATGGAAAAATATAAGTTAAAGCTCAAAAATTTAAGCCTTGAGCCAAAGCCTGAATTCAAAAGAATCAAATGTCCTTCTTGCGATTCAGTCATCCCTGCTGATAATTTAAACATCAATGATAAAATTGCCAAATGCAATTCATGTGATATTGTTTTTCCATTTCATGAAAATATCTCTGATCTACTAAGTTTAACTAAGCCTAAACAAGAAGTAATCAGGCCTGAAGGAATTGAAATATTCGAATATCAAGATGAATTAGAATTGACGATTCATCAACCCATTACACTTTTTGATGTGATCCCATTGATCATAATTTCATTTATTACTTTTCTTCTTACTATTGCTTTTTTTACCAAAGGAATTCCGATCTATGTTCCTATGATAAGTTGGACTTTAGCAATGTTTCCGATTTACAATTTATTTCAAAGGAAACATCATAAAATCTATTTTAATATTGATGAGGAATATTTGCATATCAAATGGCGACCTAAAAAATGGACAAGAGATAGAAAATTTCACATCAAGGATATTGATCAAATTTATGTTAAAACTATCCATGGACATAACTCCCTTTACATGATTACTAATGGCCCTGAGGGACAAAAACATACTAAGCTTTTTACCCAAATCATGAGTTTGTCAAAGGCGAGATATTTGGAACAAGAAATTGAAAAACATTTGGGGGTTGCAGATCGAGAAGTACCAGAGGAAACAAAATAGAAAAATGGTCAAGTGGTTTATTTATCACTTGACCATTTTGTTTTAAATAATCTTGAGAGACTAATTATTTTTTTTCTTAAAAAAACAAATAAGGCAACCACCCTATTCTTTCCTATCGTATAGTCAAATAACAAACAAAATTAAATGGCGGATAGCCCTAATATTCAATTATTAATCGAAGGCTGCAGAAGAAGCAACCGAGCGAGTCAATTGAAACTGTACGAGCATTTCTACAGTTATGGGCTATCTATTACTCTACGTTATTCGAAAAATAGAGAAGAAGCCTTAGAGATTTTAAATGATAGTTTTTTAAAAGCTTTTTTAAAAATAGATCAATATGATTCTGATCTTCCATTCAAACCTTGGCTAAGAAGAATTTTAATTAATTCCTCGATTGATTATCATCGAAAATATAGTCGATTAAACGAAAGTTTAGAAGTTACTCCTTCAACTGAACTAGCTACTGCTTCCTACAATTTTGCTTTGGACAATTTAGAATTTGAGGACTTGATTATTGTCTTACAAAAATTAAGTCCAGCTTATAGATTGGTATTTACATTATATGTTGTAGAAGGATTTAAGCATCAAGAAATTGCAGAAAAATTAAATATTGGAATTGGAACTTCCAAATCAAATCTAGCAAAAGCCCGCATGAAACTAAAAACTATTTTGCAGTCTTCGCACAGCACTCATTATAAAAAAGAAGGCAATGGAAAAACATAGACCCGAAGATGATTTATTTAAAAAAATACTAGAAAACCATCCTGATTTTGAACCTTCAATATCAGACATTAACGACATGCAAGGTCGATTAGATGCAGTAGATAAGTCTAATCAAAAAGGTGGATTTGGATTTTGGTGGCTTCCATTTCTATTGTTACCTTTTATTTTTGCCACAGGGTTTCTTTTTTTCCAAAACCAAAAATTAGATCATCAAGTTCAAGTATTAAATTCAAAAATAGTAACCATTCAAAAAGACACTATTCAACATAAATATATTACTTATCATTTTGACACAATATATAATACCACCTACATAGATCGAGTCATAGAAAGGAAGTTGACTAGCGTTTTTCAAAATCAAAATCAATCAGCCCTAAATTATCTAAGCAATAATTCTAGGGCTTTTATGCTTCAATCACCTAGTGCTTATTTCAATTTTGGGAATAAGGATTCAGCACAAAAACCCTTTATTTACGAGAGTAGTAATACATTTACAACTTTGCAATTATATAATTCTATTCAAGAAAAACGTCAATTCGAGGATAGGCAAGATAGTCCAAAAAATAGTTTTGGTAATGCTTTATTTTCTTCTCAAGATGTTTCTTTCATTCCTCAATTGTTGTCTTTTTTAGAAAAAGAAAAATATGCAAATGCATTGTTACAAAACATTGACTCAGCATTTGAATTTGAAAAACGGAGAAGAAACCCTATTCGCCATTTTACCCCCAAAGGATTTAGAATTGGAATTGTAGGTAGTCCATATAGTTTGACAAAAGTTTATCCAGAGAATTTCAAACCAACTTATTCATTTGGAATTGAAGTCGAAATTGATTTCAATAAAAATGTAAAACTATTGTTAGGAATCAGAAGCATGAATATGACTTTTGAAGAAAAAGATCCTATTCTTATAGCAACTTATCCTTCGATTATGCCAAATGATCCAACTGATCAGGTGAGAGAGTTATATGTGACTTTAAATCAAA